>NZ_CP016796.1:0-319625 GCF_001895265.1 Francisella uliginis | reverse complement strand
GGATTATTTCTCTAAGGCTCAAGATCATACAGATCTAGCTGAGCAAATAGATCTTGTAGCACTAAATAACTACCCCGTTTGGGGTGGTCAACAGGTCCCAGTAGATGCTTATAAAACAGCAATGAAGTTAGATCAAACTCGAGGCTTTAAAAAAGAGAACTATTGGATTACTGAGCAACTGATAGGAGCTCAAGCTCACAATATAATGGGATTTGTACCTCGACCAGGCCATGCTAAGTTATGGTCTTTTCAGGCAATGGCTAGAGGATGTGATAATCTAATCTATTTTAGATGGCGTACAGCAACAAAAGGTGCTGAGCAATTCTGTTATGGTGTCTTAGATCATGATAACAAATATAATCATCGCTATGATGAAATGCTAGATATCATTAAATTAGCTAAACAAAATCAAAAGGCAATACAAACTCCAACACAATCAAGAGTAGCTCTTTTATATTCTATGGATAATATCTATAGCTGGCGTATCCAACAGCAATCAACTGCTTTTGATATTCAGCATGAGCACACTAGACTTTATAAACCTTTCTTTGATAATAACATTAATGTTGATGTACTAGATGTTCGCCATGATTTTAGTAAATATTCAATACTCTTACTTCCAGTATCTATGTTAATCACAGATAAGAATATTGCTAGAATCAAAGCTTTTATTGAAAATGGTGGTACTATTATAGCTACATTTAGAGCAGGTCTTAAAGAATATCACAATGAGATTCGCTTTGGTGTTGATAATCCTATTCATGAACTTGCTGGTGTAAAAGCAGACTATTTTGAGCCTCTCCCTATAGGGACAAATTGTAAAATCAAATATCAAAATAAAGATCTAACTGCCACTGTATGGCGCGATATGCTTACAATTAAAGGATCTAGTCAATCATTATGTGATTATGCTGATGAATTTAAAAACTATAGTGCAGCTGTAAGAAATAATCTCGGTAAAGGATCAGTTTACTATATTGGTACAGGTATTGATGATAGCTCTTTTTGGAATGACTTAGTGCTAGACACGACTAAAAAGCATAATATTAATAGCTTTCAATCTCCAGATGATGTTGAGGTTATTATAAAAGGAGATGGTGATTCCAAAATAGCTATTATTTTAAACCACAATAGTCATGAGGTTGACTATTTAGGATTAAAACTTAATCCTTATGATACTCAGATAATAAACTATTTAGAGTTCTCAAATTCATATAGCAAATACTATTAAATCAAAGGCAAATCATAATGAAATATAATACTCGTCGCTGGAATCCTTTTTTGATTTCTATACCTGATATTGGCATAGGAATGTATTGGTCATTAACAGGAACTATTGGTTCATGGATAGTTTACCAACATACAGACTCTTCTTTTTTAGCTGGCCTTTTATTATCTATGGCTGCTTTTACCGGACTATTTATGCAGACCCTCTCAGGAATTATTTCTGATAATACATCTTCCAATACCTTTTTAGGTAAAAGAACTACGTGGCTATTAGTAGGATTAGCCAGTACTTGTATCTTCCAAATGCTCTGGCCTTTTGCTCCTAACTATATTTGTTTATTTACAATTGCCTTTTTGACCTATGCTAGTATCAACTTCTTTCAAGGTCCTTACTATACAATGGTTGTAGAGGTTGTAGATCGTGATCAAATTCCTTTTGCTACACTACTTGCTAGAACTACTGCGCAGATAGGAACAATTATAATTGGTCTAGTTGGTGCAGTTATCTGGAATATAGGCGGTGCTTTTCTTAGCTGCGTAACAGTATGTCTACTACTGATAATACCTACACTATCTGTAATACCATTTATTGTTAAAGAGCGTCCTGAAAATCAAATAACCTCAGCTTTTAGATTAAGTTTTGATATTTTTAGTGATAAGAACATAAACCTTCTTTTTCTAGCTACCTTCTGTACATTAACTGGTTTTGGCGCTTTCATGCCTTTAATGGGTGGATATATGAACCATTTTCTAGGCTTTAGCAAAGACTTTACAGCTTCATTAGTAATGACATTTGGCGTTGGCTCTGTTGTTGTTGGTATACTTGCAACAAGTATTATAAGTTTAATTAAAGTTGAGGATATTTTTAAAATTGGCTTATTAATATTCGCTATAGCTTTGATTTGTGGTTCTTTTTTAACAAAAGAAAGCTTTTTGTGGTACATTATTACATTTATTGTTGCAACAGGCTTTATTTTATCTCAAGTATGTTGCTATACACTAATTGCTAAATTAGCACCAAAAGGCAGACTTGGCGAATATATGGGCTGGCTAAACATGTTTTTTTCACTACCACAACTAATAATGCTTATTTGTGGAGGCTTACTAATAGATAGTCACCTAGCACCATATTTATACTGGATAGCAGGTATTATTTTGCTAATAGGATTTGTTGCTGTTACACAGATCAAGACTAACCATCAAGAAAGCTAGTTTTTGGCTTTGCTTCTCTTTTATATATATTTCTATGTTTCAAAATTTCTTTTTTTTGTGATTCTGATTTTTGTGGATTTGCTTTATCAAACTCTTGTAAAAGCTTATCAGCCTCACTCACATATGCTCTATCTTTTTTATTATCAAATAGATGAGCCAATTTTAATATAAGTTTCATCATAGTAAAAAACCTCTCTTAGATACTAGTAATTTATCTTGTAGCTTAGACATAATTATACTAAACTAAACATCAAAGTCACCAGTAAAGATATAGCTTTTAAGTATTACATCGATGAGGTTAAGCCAAAACCCTAAGATAATAGGTATGTTCTTAATGTTTTTAAGTCTTACCATGCTTACACCTATTGCTGTTGACTATATCTATGACGAATCAAATATATACCCTTTTTTACTAAGCTTTGCAATAACATTCATCTGTGGTTTCTTGTTATGGTTTATTGGTCGCAAGGCAAGTAAAAAAATTACAAATAAAGACGGGTTTGTTATTGTTACACTTGTCTGGGTTTTTGTTACAGTCTTTGGTGGGATTCCTTATATGGTGTTTCCTGGACTAGATTTATCTTTTACTCACGCAGTATTTGAATCGATTTCAGGATTTACTACAACAGGTGCAACGGTAATAATAGGGCTAGATAAATTACCACATAGTATCTTATATTACCGCCAGCAAACACACTTTTTTGGTGGTATGGGAATTGTTGTATTAACTGTTGCAATCTTACCATTATTAGGTGTTGATGGTATGCAGTTATATAAAGCTGAGGTAACAGGCCTAGGTAAAGATGAAAAAATAGCGCCTAGGATATCAACTACTGCTAAAGCAATGTGGTTAGTGTATGTCTTACTAACATTTATTTGCTTTATAGCTTATTTATTAGTTGGCATGGGGCCTTTTGATGCTATCTGCTATGCATTTTCAACTATCTCAACAGGTGGATTTGCTCCTACTGACGCTGGTATGACAACCCAATCAAAACCTGTGGTTTATGTATGTATTTTCTTTTTGTTTCTAGGAGCTACAAACTTTAAAGCACACTATATAGCTTTTTCAAAATTCAGCCTAAAATACTATTTAAACAATATAGAATTTAAAGCTTACTTTTACTTTCTATTTCTTTCATCTTTGATCATCGCTATAACTCTAATTGCATACTCAAAAGATTTATCAAAGATTCCTGATATAATAACTAATAGCATCTTCATGGTTGTCTCTATAAGCTCAACAGCTGGTTTTGTATCTGATTCAAATTATTATTTATGGCCTAGCTTTATACCATTCTTTTTGATGTTTGTAGCAATTATTGGCGGTTGTGGTGGATCTACAGCTGGTGGTGTCAAAATGATAAGGGCTATTCTTTTTAAAGAAAAAGCTACTCTTGAAGCAAAAAGAGTTATTCACCCCCAAGGAAAGTTTACCGTGAAGCTTGATGGAGTAGCTATATCAGAGCAAGCTCTTAATAGAGTCTCGGGTTTTGTCTCTGTTTACTTAATACTATTCGCTGTTTGTTGGTTAATGCTAATAGCATGTGGGCTAGATCCAGATACTTCATTTTCAGCAATTGCAACTACCCTATCGAATGTAGGTCCTGGCTTAGGGCAAATTGGTTCAAACTTTAAAACTGTACCTGATGACGCTATTTGGATATGTAATTTTGCTATGATTGCTGGTCGTCTTGAGATATTTACCGTACTAGTTCTTTTTATGCCAGATTTTTGGCGAAAATAGTATATATAAACCTTAAAAATATCCTCTTATTTTTAATAAAGACAAATACTTTCTCTAATTGAGAATTTTTATATACTAGATGATAAACTTGTAGCTTAAGTATAATTGTAATAAACTAAACATCAAAATCATCTAAAAGATAGCGCTTTTGAACCTTTTATCAATGAATTTAAGCCAAAAACCTAAAATAATTGGTATATTTTTGATGTTCCTAAGCCTTACTATGCTTAGTCCGCTAATCATTGACTATATTTATAAAGAAAATGATGCATACCCTTTTATTTTAAGTTTTACTATTACTTTTTTATGTGGCTTTTTATTATGGTTTATTGCTCGAAAATCAGATAAGAAACTATCAAATAAGGATGGCTTTTTAATTGTAGCTCTAGTTTGGATATTTGTTTCAGTATTTGGGGCTATCCCATATATGACGTTTCCTGGTTTAGATTTATCTTTAACCCACGCTGTATTTGAATCTGTATCTGGATTTACTACCACAGGAGGCACTGTAATTGAAGGTTTAGATTCTCTGCCTAATAGTATTTTATTTTACCGTCAACAAACTGAGTTCTTTGGTGGTATGGGGATTGTTGTCTTAACAGTTGCAATCTTACCACTACTGGGAGTCGGTGGGATGCAATTATATAAAGCTGAAGTAACAGGTCAATGGAAAGATGATAAAATCGCGCCAAAAATCTCTAGTACTGCAAAAGCATTATGGTTGGTATATCTGCTGCTTACATTCTTATGTTTTATCTCCTATATAATAGTAGGCATGGGACCATTTGATGCTATATGCTATACATTCTCGACTGTTTCAACAGGTGGATTTGCTCCTAGTGATGCTAGTATGACAAATAAGTCAACAGGGGTCCTTCTTGTTTGTGGTATTTTCCTATTTCTAGGAGCTACTAGCTTTAAAGCACACTATATTGCACTATCAAAATTTAAGATTAGTCACTACTTTAAAAATGTTGAATTTAAAGCATATTTTTATTTTCTCTTTTTCACATCTTTGATAGTAAGTATCACACTGATAGCCAACGCTAGTAGTCTTTCTGATACTTTTCACATTATACTTAACAGTATATTTCAGGTAATATCTATTAGCTCGAGTGCTGGATTTGTATCTGATACAAATTATTACTTATGGCCTACATTTCTACCCATTTTACTTATGTTTATAGCGATCATTGGTGGTTGTGGTGGCTCTACAGCTGGTGGTCTGAAAATGATACGTGCTATTCTTTTCAAAGAAAAAGCCATGCTTGAGGCAAGAAGAGTAATTCATCCGCAGGGAATGTTTACTGTAAAACTAGATGATGTAAACATCTCAGAACAGGCTCTTAATAGAGTATCTGGTTTTATTTCTGTTTATATCATAGTCTTTGCAGTTGGTTGGTTAGCCTTATTAGGTTGTGGTCTAGATATTGCTACTGCATTTTCAACAATTGCTACAACATTATCAAATGTAGGGCCTGGTTTAGGTGAGATAGGCTCTAACTTTAAAAATATACCTAATGAAGCTCTATGGATATGTGACTTTGCTATGATAGCAGGACGTTTAGAAATATTTACACTGTTAGTTCTTTTCATACCAGATTTCTGGAGAAAATAGTTAACTTTTAGATATTTCCTGATTCAACTAAATATGACAAATTGCCAATATTATCGTATTCAGCTCCATTTGCATAAGCTACTATTTTATAGTCAATATTTGACTGTTCACCCTTACACTGAAGCTTCAAGAGTTCATTTCTACCAGATAAATATGCTGTAAAAGATTGTGTTTTTGTAAAGTCTTCTTCATGATCACCATCTTTATCTTTAGTATAGGTGAACTTACAACCTTCATTATCAGCAATGTATACGTTTACGGTAAATTTAGTTGGCTCTTTGTTGACAACATTATATATACCTTTAGGAGTAGTTGCATAATCAAAACCAAAAACTTGAGATGCTGTATGTTTTGATTTTGAATAATTATGCTTTAATAAAGGAAGCTCTTTAGCTTTACCATCATCTTTTGCACAACTAGATAAGAGACTGACACTTAGTAAAGCAAAGATAGCTATATAAAGTAAGATATTTGTTTGCTTATAAGATTTTAAAAAACTCATGAGATTAAATACTATAGATTGCAATATAGTCAAATAATAAACTTAAAGATTTAAATAGACAATAATTTTATACAAACTTTCAGAATGAAAATTTATATACAGAGATTACTCTTCTGTATCGACATCCTCTTCTGACTGCTGTTTTTTGTACTCATAATAGTCTTTCATAGTTAGACCTTTTGCTCTAAACTCAGCTTTTTCAGCGATTTCATCTAGACGTTTTTTAGAGTACTCAATATGCTCAGCAGAATAATCTTCAACTGGTTGGCCTTGAAGGTTAAATCTTTGCTTTAACTCAAAAACTGCCTTGTGATAACGAGTATCTCCAACATAGCGACGTAATACATTTCTAAGTACTAACTTATCAACTGGAGCAAAATGCTCATTTTGATAAATTATTTCTATTTCTGGACTTATACCTATCTTAAGCGGCTTTTTATTAATAGGATCAAAACATTTTGGAAAACGTTTACATAACCATTTAAATAATTTAGCTTCTTCTTTTTGTCTTTCTTTCTCAACATCAACAGTTACTACTATCTCTTCGGCAGCGTCTTCTACTTGAGGGTTTTGTAACTCATTAACTATTTTATTATTTATTCTATGACCATATTGAGGAATACGAATAAATGATGTATCTCTATCTTCCACCTTTTTAGAGGGCGCTTTAGGCGTGTTTTTACTCTTTGAGATGTTTTTATCTCTTGCTTGTTTCATCCTAGATGTTTTCTCTTCTATTTTAGAAGAACCACCTAATAGAGATTGTAATAGCGAAAAATCGTTTAATTTATTTCTACCTTCAGACATCTTATTTTTTTATCATTTTATAGAGGGATTAATCCCTTTGTACACTTGGCTTATATCGTACTACAAAACCAACCCTTTTAGCAAGTAATAAAACATTAGTAATATTTTTTTTAATATCGTGATTAATTAATATTGACAATTACCATAATTTAAATATAATATGCTACATCATTTGTGGCTATGTAGCTCAGTTGGTTAGAGCACAGCATTCATAATGCTGGGGTCACTGGTTCAAGTCCAGTCATAGCTACCACAAGTTTTATACCAACAACTTATATAATTAGTTAATATTTAAAATTAGTACAGATTATTATAAATTAGCATCAACAGTAGAGCTAATTAGATTTCTACAGGTTATTTTTAAAGTATCAATAAGAATAAGCTCTTCTTGCTGCCTGCTTAGCTCTTTTTACCGCGGCTCTTTTAGCAATTTTTCTTTTTTCTGTTGGTTTGATAAAAGTTTTTCTATCTCGAAGTTCTTGTTTAATACCAGCTTTTTCACAAGCTCTTTTAAAGTTTCTCAGACTAATATCAAAAGGCTTTCTAGGGTCAACTATTATTCTTGGCATATTATCCTCTCTTAATTTTAGAATATTAAGAACTATTAAAGTTCTTTTTAGGTTAAAAATTTTTACTAGTAAAATAGTGAATGAAGTATCTAAAGAAGGTTTAGAGGCTTTATTTTATTTATACCCAATTAATAGTAATACAAACTAGTCATTAAAGATACATATTATGAGATATATATGAATATAACCTCTGTACACGACAAAAAAAGTTGAGTTAGCTGACTAAAGCCTTATATATTCATTATTTGGAACAGATGAAAAAGCACCTTAATCAGCTAACAGGAAGTTTATCTAAAATATTTGATTGGCACAAGTCAAGAATAGATTGCTTTAGCAATCTATTACTTGGACTAATATCAGCTCAAACTGTTAATCTATCGAAGATAGCTAGATACTTTAAAAATAATAATCTGATAGAGTCAAACTATAGAAGAATCTACCGTCTTGAAAATCAAGCACTAAATTGCATATTTTGCTTAACCATAGCATTGAGAGTTACAAGCATTTTTCTCATAACAGCAACTATAGCAACCTTTTTGATTTTACCATTTTCTAATAAACGATTATAAAAATCCTTCATCCTAGAGTTAAACCTAGTAGCTACTAATGCAGCCATATACAATGTTTTGCGTACTTTAGAGCGACCATACTTAATTGCAGAATAGCCGCTTTTCATACCACTCTGATTTGTAATAGGTGCTACACCAACTAAAGCAGCTATTTCTTTATTGTTAATTCTGCCAATTTCAGGTAAATCACATACAATACAGCAGGCAGTATTTGCACCAATACCAGGCATCGATGTTAATATGTCAAACTTGTTAGCTAGTACTTTATCTTCATTTATGATTGCCATCATGTGTTGCTCTATTTTCTCTATCTCTTTCTTCAGGTATTTAAGCATTCTTTCACTCGATGATTTCAAGATTTTATCTTTAACCAAACCTAAACGACAAGCCTCTTGATGATGAGTCTCTTTAAGCTGACCTAGGCGAGAGCTTAGTGCATTCAACTCTAGATCTTGATCGCTAGGTAAGCCTCGTATATCATCGTCTTTAATAAACGCACCATAAGCCTTTAGTACTTTTGCATCTATAGCATCAGTTTTTGCTAAACATCCCATGGCTTTAGCAAATGAAACCACCTTGTTAGGGTGAGCTATGTGGACTTTTATGCCAAAGCTTTCTAAACATTTTGCTGGCAGAACTTCATAACCTCCAGTACTTTCTAATACTGCTAAAACAGCTTCGTTTTCTTCAAAATGCTTTTTTATGAAAGAGTTGATGCTACTCTTTTTCATGGCTATACGCTTAACTTTGCCTTTATCGCCATAGCAAACATCTATCCACTTTTTTGATATATCTATTCCTAAATACTTTATTGTTTTATCTGTCATGTTTGGTATCCTTTTTATTAGGCTCATAATCGCGGGATTGTACATTCGGTCTTTGATGACCTTTCTACCGTTCGCGTTTTAAAGTCGTGATTGAGATGAGCTTTTTGATTCTCACGGTTTTCAATAACCAATCCAAGGTCAAAGTCTCATCTCTTTCTTATATTTTATCAAGGATGATAGAATACAAGATTAATCACTGTTTATAAGATACAATCCAAAACTTCTTCAAGGAAGTAGAGTTTGATATTAATGATATAGCCCAATTCAGTATACAACATCTTTTATCAACTAAAGATAAATTATATCTAATTCTTGATAGGACAAACTGGCAGTTTGGAAAAACAGATATAAATATTCTAGTTCTATCAGCTGTGTATGAAGGTATAGCAATACCATTATATTATGATTTATTAGATCATAGAGGTAATTCTGATTCTGGATTTAGAATAGATTTAGTCAAAAAGTTTATTGCTAAATTTGGTAAACAACGTATTGGTTGTATATTAGGAGATAGAGAGTTTATAGGTCAAGACTGGTTAAGTTGGTTAGAATCTCAAAGTATTGATTATGTTGTTAGAATCAAAAACAACCTTATGACAACTAACACTAGAGGTTTCAGCGCTAAGGTCTCAACACTATTTGATGACTTAACTGTTCATGAGCATAAGGATCTTAGAGATCAAAGAAGTATTTGTAACCAAAGTGTTTATCTATCTGGCACTAGATCGCATACGGGTGAACTACTTATTGTAGCTAGTAATTCCAATAGTATAAAGAGACTGATACCTATTTATGGTATGAGGTGGGAGATTGAAAATTTATTTCAAGCTTTTAAGGGCAGAGGATTTAATCTAGAAGATACTCATTTGACTGATACTAATAAAATATCAAAGTTAATAGCTTTGATATCTATAGCCTTTGTATGGGTTCATAAGGTTGGAGAGTATAAAGATGCTAAAATAAAACCTATTCCTAGAAAAAAGCATGGAAGGTTGCAGAACTCTTATTTTAGGTATGGTTTGGATATGATTATTAATGCAATTCAAAAGATAGCTTTCTCTGTAAAAGACTTTTCTCTTTGCTTAAGAGTACTCAATAAAACAAATAAGGAACTCAAAATATGAAAATCATCGTGTACAGAGGAATATAACTAAGATTATAACGTATTTTATAAGTATAATAGTCACCTACTAGTTAATAATATTGATATAGAATGATTGATCCAAAAAGTACATTTATTAATTTTGAAAATAATAAAATGTTAGAAGCTATTTTTCGTGATATAACTAATTTAGTTAAAAAAAATAGAAAAATCAAAAAAAATAAGCATTGCTCAAGCAGCTGAGATGAGTATATTAAATACTGAAATTATGGAACAGTTTATTAATTTAATAAACCATATGACAGATAGCAATTTTAGTGACCATAAAGAGTCTTCAATGGTCGAAAGTTGTTTAGACTTTCAAGATTTGTGCTTATATCTAAAAGATATAGATAAGTATGAAGAAGATTTTGATTTAACTAAAATGCCTAGTTTTCACTAAAAAGCTTTCAATTAAGACTTTGTTACTATATGATTGGTGACAGTTATTTATATTGTAACTTTATTTGACTACTACGAAACTAATATATCAGAAGTTTATTTCCAATATTCTATCCTTTATAAGTAAATCGTTAAAGTTTAAAACTAAGCCCAATGTGATTTAACTTATAAAACAACAAACAAAAGGAAATAAAACAATGAGACAAGGTACTATTAAGTTTTTTAATACGACTAAAGGATTCGGATTCATAGAACCTCAAGATGGTGGTAAAGATGTATTTGTTCATATTAGTGCAGTAGAAAATTCTGGTTTAAGCTCTCTACGTGAAGGCGAAAAAATAAGCTTTGAAACTGAAGAAAACAGAGGCAAAATGGCAGCTGTTAATATTAAATCTATCTAATCCCGTTATCCTTATATAGATTTATAATTATAAGGATATTCTTTTTCCCTCTTTTGGAATGAAATTATCTTTTTATTCCAAACTAAGCCCTCTTTTATATCTGTAGCATCCGATAATACTTTGCTTTTTGCTTTATTCTCTTTAGTCAAAGTAATATTTGATAAATAATCATTTATTACTCTAGATATAGATCTAGTAGCATTATCCCAAAGATATTTTGACGCATGATTGACTCCATAATAATCTATAGTACCTACTTTAAGCATAGGGTTATTAAACGTAGTTGGTTTAGCAAAAAAGAATCCCATACCCTCATTACAACTAAGATCTATAATTAAACATTTAGGATTCATTTTTACAAGATCTTTTTCTTTTATAAACATTGTTGGTTTTGTTAGATCTTGTGAAATTCCATTTACTACAATATCTGATTTATTGAGAAGTTCCACAAATTTGTTACTATCAGATATATTTTTAGGTGCTGTGATATACTTACACCCCTTAATTACATTTGGTAATGTTGCGATACTATAACGTGTACATACAGTTATATCTTTATATCCTCTAGATAATAAAGCATGTATAGCTCCTCGACTTACTGATCCAAAACCTATTACTAATATTTTCTTTTGATCGCCATATCTACCATCTATACCTTTTATACCAAGAGCATGCAAAACAGCGCTATATCCTGCTAACTCATTTGTCTCATGAAATATATTTTTCTTTATTTTTTCTTCATTATCACAAGAAATCATAGATTCAAAAGAAATAAGTGTTAATTTTTTATCAATAGCTAATTGTGCTATTTCTTTATCTTTAACACAGTTTGTCCACCCCCAGACCGTACCACCCTCTTTAATTTCAGCTAAATCTTTTGATGTTGGAGCTATTAATATTACATTACCAATATTTTCTAGTATTTCTTGGCGTGAAGATACTCCTGCAGTTAAGCTAGCAATTTTTTCATCTGAAACACCAAAAGACTCTCCATAACCTATTTCAAATACGAGATTATTCCTAATATTTCTAGGTATTTTTAATAATAGCTCTGGATTGATTGGTAGTCTCTTTTCATTTTGATCACTTGAGGTTGCTATAACTCCATATAATTGCTTATTCATAATTAGTTCCTTGCGTATTCATCAACACTATATGACCTGTAGAAATATTTTCTTATATCAGTGTTAAAGGTAAAACAGATCAAAAAAAGCTGATAATTAAAGGTCTAGCTAAGAATGAATTTTATAGGACTAACATTCAACATTGATCCCATATAAAGTATATACTATAAAATAGCTATATATTAGCAAACTGCTCAACGGTTAATGCTTTATATCCAAAAATATTAATGGCTATAGCAATTATATTGTTAAAGTTAACACAAAAAAGTAAAAAGATAATTTAATAGCTCTAATCATTCAGGAAAAAATAATTCCACAAGCTTTTTAACTTTTGGTTGAACAATATTATTTTTCTCATAATAAATACATAAATCAAAAATTTCTATATCAGTTGGTTTTAGTATCTCAATAAGGCTTCCTTCTTCTAACTCTTTCTTAACAGCATAATCATGAAACTGTGCAATACCCATATGTTGCAAAACACATGCTTTCATAGCTTCAACACCATTAATATATAAATAAGGTTTAATATTCTTTGGAGCATTCCTAAAACCTATTAACATCGGCATATTACTCTTTGTTCTTATAGTATGTATTATAAATTTATGCTTATATATATCTTCTATCGTCTTTGGCTCACCATAACGACGAATATACTCAGGTGAAGCACAAGTAACATAAGAAGTCTGCTTATATTTACGTGAGATAATATGCTCTGGAGGTGGCCAGTTAAAACCAAATGCAATATCTATTGTTGTCTGGCCGAAATTTACAGGCTCTTCCGTTAGATCCATATTAATGGTAACATCAGGATACATTTTAGTATAGGTATCCAACTTAGCTAATAAATCAGATGAAAATAGCAAAGGATTACAAATAATATTAAGTGTACCACTAGGATTAGCATTTATTGCAGAAACCATATTTCTAGCTATATCTAATTCTCGTTTAATATTTCTACACTGAAGATAAAGCTTCTCACCTTCAGCTGTAGCTTGTAGCCTTTTTGTTGATCTAAGAACCAAAGGAGCTCTAACTTGTTGCTCTAGTAATTTAACATTCTTACTAACAGCAGCTGTTGTAATACCTAGTTTTTTAGCTGCATTAGTAAAGCTATTTTCCTCAATAACTGTCAAAAAAACTTCAAAGTGATCTAGTGATGGTTTCGAATTAGACTTTTTTAACATTTTCTACACCTTATATTCAACTTTTAGTTAACTATTGTTAACTTTCATATAGCTTATTTATATTAAGTTAAAAAGATATAATAATCAAAGAAAATACAAAACATAAATTCTAATAAATTTTTAAGGATTAACACAATGAATAAAATATTTGCATTAATTTGCTATTTAATTGTTCCTATGTCTGGCTTATGTGTTGACCTATATGCACCTTCACTACCTGCGATTAGCTCTGCATTTGGCACACCTGAGGTACTTGCAAAATATACGATCTCATTTTACTTACTTGCATTTGCTTTTTTTCAACTATTTGCCGGTCCTGTTACAGATAGCTTTGGTCGCAAAAAGCCTATCATAGTATCATTGATAATTTTCATAATCGTCTCTTACTTAATGACATTGACAACTAGTATGACTGTTTTTATGGTTTACCGCATATTACAAGGTGCATGTATAGCATTTGTTGGAGTATCAGCTAGAGCAATTATCCCTGATATTTTTGAAGGTGCTCAATATAAAAAGATGATGAACTATATGACTATAATCTGGGCATTAGGTCCTATTATTGCTCCTTTCATAGGTGGCCACTTACAACACTATTTCGGTTGGAAATCATGTTTTTACTTCTTTAGCATATATGGTATTTGTGTGCTACTTTTAGTTATCTTTGTTTATCGTGAAACAGCAAAACAAACACACAAAATATCCCTAAGCAAAGTATTCTCAAACTACTATGAGATGGCTACTCATAACCACTTCGTTCTTGGCACACTTTGTATTGGGCTACTTTATTCATTCCTTGTGATATTTAGTACAGTGGGAGTATTTGTTATAGAAGATACTTTACATTACTCTGCAATTACTTTTGGTAATATCGCACTATTAATCGGATTTGCTTGGTTCTTAGGAAATATGGCTAACAGATTCTTACTACATCTAAGTGAAGAATTTAATAGAATGAAGTTAAGTTTAGCTGTTAGCATATCTGCAGTATCTTGCTTAATATTAATGGCTATTAGCATCTTCTTGCCAACTAGTATTGTAGCCCTAGCTGTATTTATGTTTATTGCATTCTTCTTTGCAGGAATTGTTTTCCCTAACTTCTTTGCACTATGTATTGGTCTATTTAGCCATATTGTGGGTAGTGCAAATGCGTTAATGGGTTCATTCTTTATATTTTTAACTAGCATACTAGTATTTATCTTTGGCCTAGTGCATATTCATACAATGCTAGCTTTAGCTTCGATCATATTTATACTATCTCTAGTAAGTTTTATATTAATAAAACTATTCTTCGCTCTTGAATTTAAAAAAATAGAGTAATTATCCCAAATCCACACATCTATTCAACTGTCAAACGTTTTAGTCTCAAAGCTACGGCAACAACTGTTACAGATGACATAGCCATTGCTAGAGATGCAATCACAGGACTAAGCATAATACCAAAGAATGGATATAAGATCCCTGCAGCAACAGGTATACCACAGATATTATATATAAAAGCTCCCACTAAAGTTTGCTTAATATTTAAGATAATTTTCTTTGAAAGAATAATTGAGTTATTAATATTTTTCAGCTCTCCAGAGGTCAAAGTAATATCAGCACTTTCTATAGCTATATCAGTACCATTACCCATGGCAAAGCCAACATCTGCTTTTGCTAAGGCTGCTGCATCATTGATACCATCACCGACCATTCCAACTTGGAATCCTTGTTGTTGTAGATCATCAACGAATTTTGTTTTATCTTCAGGCATTGCACTAGCAAAGACCATATCATTATCTATACCAACTTCTTGAGCGATTACTCTTGCTGTATGCTCATTATCTCCTGTAACCATTGCAACTTTAAGGCCAGATTTTTTAAGTTGAGATATAACTTCTTTACTCTCTTTTTTGACAGGATCCTTAACAGCAAAGATCGCTGCTACCTTACTATTCATAGCAAAGATAATAGGTGTTGCTCCTTGGTTAGCATAACCATCTAAAACCTGTTCAACATTATTATCTATATCTATGCCATTTTCTGACATTATCTTCATATTACAAATAAGAACATCAGTATCTTCAACTTTTGCTGAGATACCTTTACCTGAAGTTGTCTCAAAATCACTTACTGCTAAATTTTTATTATATGCTTTACTATAAGTACTTAAAGCAAGTGCAAGTGGATGTTCAGATTTTGCCTCAACTGCATAAAGATGACTTAAAACTAAGTCTTCATCCGCGATGAAATGACTATTTGTTACTGCTGGCTTACCTTGTGTAACTGTCCCAGTCTTATCCATAACAATATGTGTTAGATTACTAACATTTTGCAACACTTCACCATTACGAATCAAGATACCATACTCGGCAACTTTACCCATACCAACCATCATTGACATTGGTGTTCCCAGACCAAGTGCGCAAGGACAAGCTACAACTAAGACAGCTATCCCAGCAGTTATCGCTAAAGCTAGGCTAAAAAAGCTCCAGACGATAAATGTAAATACTGCAATAGCAATAACCACTGGTACAAATACAGCTGTAACTTTATCTACTATCCTAGTAATTTCTGGTTTTGAGCTTTGTGCAGATTTAATAAGCTCAATAACATTTGCTAAAGCTGTCTCATCTATAGATTTAGTCATCTTGACTCTTAAGCTACCATTTTGGTTTATAGTTCCAGCAAAGACTTTATCATCTATTTTTTTACTGACAGGATCAGACTCACCTGTCAGCATTGATTCATCAATATTAGCTTTACCATCAATAACTACACCATCAATAGGAATCTTCTCTCCAGGATAGATAACAATAGTTTGTCCTACTTTTAAAAGCTCTAATGGTATATCAACTTCTGCATCATCATGGATCACATGAGCATTTTTAGGCTGTAGATGGATTAGCTTTTCAATAGCCTCAGATGCCCTACCTTTTGATTTGAGCTCCATGGCATGACCAATGTTTAGAAACCCTAAGATAAGGACACTAGTATCTAAAAAAACATGTAGCATTTGCTCAGGTAAATAAAACTCAAATAGTATAACAATAACAGAATATATCCAAGCAGCTCCGGTACCTAGTGCAACTAGAGTATCCATATTTGAGGATAGATGTTTTAGTTGTCGCCAAGCTCCCTGATAATAACGTTTACCAGAATATACCATAACAACAAGTGTACTAGTAGCCAATATAATCCAGATTACAAGTCTTTCGATACTATCAGTATTTGAAAAATATAAAATACTATCTTGGTTTTCTGAATGCATTTGGATAGCCATAAGAATAGCACCCGCCACAAATGCAACTATTGCTTGTTTGATACTTGTTCTGATTTCCTTTTTAGCTCTATCTATATCTCTAGTTTGTAATTTTTTCTCTAGAACTCCTGGTTTACCTATTTTATCTAAAGTGGCAAAGACTTCGGTAACATCCATACTACCTTCGATCTCTAATATCTTATCAACAAGATTAACACTAACTTTCTCAACACTAGAAACCACTTTCAAAGATTTTTCTATCTTTGCTACACAACCAGAACAAGAAATTCCCTCAATAAAAATGCGATATTTATTGCTGTTTTTTTCTCGCTGCTGTAGTTCACCAGGATAGCCAATCTCTTGTAACTTATTTTGTATAGGGTCAGTCAAAGACTCCTCAGCTTCAACAAATACACTTTTATCAACGATATTTGCTTTAACATTACTTACACCATCTATACTTAACAAAGCCTTTTCTATCTTTGCTACGCAACTTGAGCATGACATTGATTCAACTATAAATTGCATGATTATATAGACCTAAATTTAAATACTAACTATTTATTGTAGATAAAACATTAAAACAAAACAATTGACTTGAAATAATAGATCCTTAAATAGTTAATCAGAAAGGAGTATATCATTCTACAATACTGAATCAAGTTCAGCACAGGCTTTGATCGTAGAATCTAATTTTAGGGCTCATTATGAGCAGATCTTATGATCATACTTCGACTCCGTGGTTACTGAGCGTAGTCGAATGTACTCAGTGACCAGAGAAGATGAAAAAAGGTTTTCAAAAGATATTCGGATTAACTATATGTCTAAACTATCTAAAAATTTTGCCATATCATGAACATTGCTCTGCTTTGAAAAATTTCCTGACTTAGCTGTGATTCTCAAATAGTCATAAACACTGGCAATTGGAGCCCCTCCTAAAGGTCTACCTGAAGGTATCTGACCATAAAATACAAAATCTACCCTTTTAGGCTTAAATGTTTGAATGTCTTCTAAAACATATTCAAAAGCAACTCGTGGCAAAAACACTCTTTTACTATTTAAAATATAATACCAACTATTATTAAAGTACGAGTAATTATCACTATCGTATTTTTTAGGTGCATGATAAAAAGTCTGTAAGCCTAAAAAACTTAAAGAGCTAGGGTTGTCTATAAGCTGTGACTTATATAACGCATGTAAAGCAGTGTTTACACAATCATAAGAGATACCTCCTGTATCTTGTGAAATACGCATATAATTAAGGTCTCTATCAATAGTATTTGCCATTTTCTCAATTTTGTCTTTATCAACACCATATATAATAAGAGTATATGTCGGTCTGTAGTTTTGCTGGCCTTGTGATAAATTACCAAAGTAATCCACATATGATATCTTCGCAGGAATCATCATTTTTTTATTTTTAGTTGTGTAAAAATTAAAAAGACTAAAGTCTTTAAGCATATGATTTTTAATAGTTGCTTCACCTAAAACAAAGTGTCCACCAACTGTAGCAAAATCATCACCTTGCCTACCTGCTAATGAAATTATTAGAGCTTTATCGTTGTCTTTGACCTTAACATTATTAATTATAGTTGCTTTAAACGGTTGTAGGTTTTGACTAAGCTTATTTTTCATTAAAGTTTCTGTTATAAACTTCTGATAATCATTATCTAGAATCTTTTTATATTTAGCACTAATTGGAAATTTAGCATTCATATTTTCAAAAATATTACTGAGCAAAATTGCTGATATGTGTAAATATCCATTATAAGACTTGCCAATAACATTAACCTGCTTATTAATATAATAATCTATAGATTTTTGATCAAAATGATTCCCTCTAAAATCAACTCCATATAAAAATTTGACAGAAATTTTACTATCTTTAGTCTCTAAATATAAGTTGTTATCATCTCTAACAAGCTTTCCGCTAAGCTGAACATTACCACTTATTGAGGATGGAACTTCTTTGATAAATAAAGTTTTGCTATTTACTTCAGTATAATTATTAACAACAACTAAACTATCTAAATAAATTAAACTTTTTGACTCTTTTATGATCTCTTTGTCACCTTGCAAGCTAAACTTTTTGCTTTTACTTGTAAGAAAAAGTTTGCCATTTTGGATACTTAATTCACCAACTAATGCCCAAGCTTGACTTGTACTTAAAACAAATAAAAGACAAATAAATAACTTAGCTAACGCATTTAGTTGTATATTTTTTATAAACTTATAAACCATTATAAATAAAAGAAACATGCTAATTTCTTAGCATATAATATCACAATTAGAAAAAATATATACTAATGCAAACTAACTACACTCATCTGCAGAAGTTGGCTCATTAAAAACCTTTGGATGAATTTGATGTAAGTATTACATTTAATTTACCAAATTTAGTCATGTTCTCTAGAGTATCTAAATATTGATATATAAATAACAAGAGATAAAATAAATTTTGAAAATATTTAAATAGGCTCTCTTGCTGATTAATTAGATTTGTTATTAAAATATTCATAAGAAAGCTTAAACACTACTGGACTAAGCAACAATAGCGCTATTAAGTTTGGCACTGCCATAAGTCCATTTAAAGTATCTGCCAGCAACCAAACAACATCAATTTTAAGTATAGCACCAACAGGGATAGCTACAATCCATAAAATACGAAATGGTATTATAGATTTATCCCCAAGAAGAAACTCAGCACAGCGTTCTCCATAATAGCTCCAACTCAAAACTGTTGTAAATGCAAAAAATATTAAACCTAAAGTAACTACCCAACTCCCAAAACCAGGAATCAAAGTATTAATTGCTTCTGAAGATAAGTTTGCTCCATTAAGGCCACTATTCCATTTACCAGATAGAATTATCACAAGAGCTGTCATTGTACAAACAACAAGAGTATCAATAAAGGTTCCAAGCATTGCAACACAACCTTGTCGAACAGGACTATTTGTTTTGGCTGCTGCATGTGCAATTGGTGCTGAACCTAAACCAGCTTCATTTGAAAACACTCCACGAGCAACCCCCATCTGAATAGCAAGCATGACCCCTGCACCGGCAAACCCTCCAGTTGCAGCTGTAGGAGTAAAAGCACTATCAAATATAATATAAAATGCATCTGGTAATAATTTAATATTTAATAAAATTGCAATTGCACAACTAACAAAATATAAGATCGCCATCACCGGTACAACCTTACTTGCAACTTCTGCAATTCGTTTAACTCCTCCTAATAAAACTGTTGCGATAAGAAAAGCAACAAAAATACCTGTAATATAGTCCGGAATATATAAGTTCTTCTGTACCACATCTGCCATTGAATTAACTTGAACCATATTACCAATACCAAAACTCGCAACAGAGCCAAATATTGCAAATAATACGCCAAGCCAGAGAAATTTTTTACCTAAGCCATTTTTAATATAATACATAGGCCCTCCAACATAAGAGCCTTTTGCACCTACTTCACGATACTTAACTGCTAAAACTGCTTCAGAATATTTTGTCGCCATACCAATTAGCGCTGTACACCACATCCAAAAAACTGCTCCTGGCCCACCTATTGCAATAGCTGTCGCAACACCGGCAATATTCCCTGTCCCAATAGTAGCTGATAAAGCTGTCATCAACGCTTGAAAAGGCGTTATTTCACCATCATCCTTGTTTTCCTTTTTACTAAAAAGTAATCTAAAAGCAAAAATGATCTTTCTCAAAGGTAAAAAGCATAATCCTAGCATTAAAAATAAGCCCACTCCGACAATCAGCATAAGCATTTGTGGTCCCCAGACATAACTATTTACTATTTCAACTATTTGATGAAACAAGCCTTTTTCCATAGCTGTATTTTCTCCAAAAATTATCTTTCAATAATCTAATTATAAATTTTTAAATATCTTTAGCTGCTGATAATGCACTTATCATTTCAGATGTTAAGTTATTAAAACCTTTGGGTGAATTTGGTGTAAATATTACATTTGATTTACCAGATTTAGTCATGTTCTCTAGAGTATCTAAATATTGATACATCATAACAAGAGATGAAATATATTCTGAAGATATACTATCACCAGTACCTTCTTTAACATCTTCTATAGAAACACGCAAACCTCTAGCTATTGCTTTGCGTTGCTCGGCGATACCCTCACCAAGAAGCTTCATTGATTCTTTTTGTCCTTCAGCCTCTTTTATCTTTATAAGCTTCTCAGCCTCAGCTTTAGCCTTTGTAGCTTCAAGCTGCCTTTGAGCAGCATTAATCTCATTCATAGAACGTTTTACATTCTCTTCTGGGTTGATATCAACAACTAATGATTTAATAATTGTATAACCATAAGTACTCATCTCTTCAGAAAGCTCTTTTTTGATATCCAATGCTATTGCATCTTTATTCTCAAAAGATTCATCTAAACTCATACGAGGTAAAGATGATCTAATTACATCAAACACATATGACTCCATCTGAGCTCTAGCATTTGTAAGTTTATAAAACGCATCAACTGCACTAGCCTCCTCTACCAAAAACTGTACTGATACTTTCATATGCACAAATACATTATCTCTAGTTTTTGTCTCAGCTACTATATCTAATTGTTGAACTCTTAAACTAACTCTCCCAGCAACTCTTTCGATAAAAGGTATCCTAAAATTAAGACCTGCCCTTTGAATTCTAACAAATTTACCAAATCGTTCTATAACATTTACAGACTGAGTTTCGACAAGACTTACTGAAAAAACCAGCAAGATAATTACTACAACAATTAAGACTGTTAACCAAACTATAAACACGCTTTATCTCCTTTCAAATTAAGACTGTGGAAAATCCACTATTATTTTATATTTATTATTTTTATTCTTTTGCCAAACAAGTAGATCATGTCCTGTTGCTACTTCACCAGCAGGACTAGTCCATATAAATTTTAATATTACTAGCTGATGATTTTCATCAATATTTCTACAATACTGATAATTAAGCTTTAGCTTACCAAAATCTCTCTTACCAGAACTATCAGTAGCAAAACCATCAACATAATGCTTAAGCACTTTAGCTTTAGTCTTATATGGTTTACCACCACTCATATATATAAAATCATCATCATAAAATGAAACTAGTTTATTCGCATTTGCAGAATCCCAAGCTTTCTCCATTTGTACAGCCTGATTTTTTATTGCATCAAAACTCTTATTACTACAATCGCCTGTTGCATAAGCACTGATTACAGTAAATAGACCTAATATCATCAAACATATTTTTTTCATTAATTTCTCTCTTCTAATTTAATAATGACAATACAATTATATCTTTTTTAAAAATTTTTGGATTACTTTCAAACGGTCGAAAACACTCAAAATGTAAGATTATCTTTTGAGGAGCTTTTTTAAACCTATCATGAGCTCTAAGCTTAAAACTATCAAGCCCACCATATTTTGATTTTTCAATATTAGCGCTTTCATGTTCATAACTAACAGGTCTAATATAATCATAATCTGGAGATACCAAAAACCATCTATATCCATCAGTTGAGTCAACGGGTAAAGCAATATTAATTGTTTTATGGTTCCCATCTAAAAATATTGGTTTCGTATAAATAGAATCTATATATTTTTGAGTCATTTCTGCTAAGGCGAAAGAAGGAGCAAAAACTAATAAAATTCCTAAAACTCTAAATATCTGTAGCATAATACAAATACAAAATTATTACTCCTACTACTGCATTATACATAAAATGTTTTCGCGCATAAACATTAATAACTAGTCTAGTTACTTGAGCTTTCTAATACCTTTCATTATAAATAGATAAAAGACTAAAATTGAAAACTATATTTTAAAACCTATTATGTATATAATTACAGCTGTTACAAATATACATAATAGTTTTAATAAAATGGCATTAGAAAAATTTGAACTTGAATTAGTCTCTTTTAAAGATATTACAGATAATGTTAGACACTTTGTTTTCAAAAGAACAGATGGCAAACCTCTTAACTTTATTGCTGGGCAGTTTATTACATTTATGTTCGACGGTGATGATGGCAAGATTAAGCGTCGTAGTTATAGCTTAGGTTCTCTACCTTCTGACAATATGCTTTTAGAGATTGGCATCACTTATGTAAAAGATGGTATTGCTTCTGAAACATTCTTTAATATGGAAGTCGGTGGCAAAGCAAATGCAATGGGGCCAGCTGGTAGACTTATCCTAAAAGATGAAGATGTTAGAAAAATAATCTTAGTAGGTACAGGTACAGGTATTGTCCCTTATAGATCAATGTTCCCTGAGTTATTAGAAAGAGCTGATAATACTGAAATACATATACTACTTGGCTGTCAATATCGTAAAGACGCACTTTATCAAGAAGACTTTATCGAGTTTGCTAAAAAACATAAAAATATTGACTTCAAACTTTGTCTAAGTAGAGAGACTCAAGATCTTAAAGATTATGAAATCTCAGGCTATGTACAAAACCAGTTTGAAAAGATTGGATTAAACCCAGAAACTGATGTTGTTTATGTTTGTGGTAACCCAAATATGATTGATCAATCATACGAAATGCTTACAAATGCAGGCTTTGGACCTAAGAGTGTAAGAAGAGAAAAATATATTTCTTCTAATTAAGCTTGATACTGTGGATAACTTAAGCTAGAATATTCAAGCTATTCTATCTACAGGATATGGTGCTTAGATGAAATAGTCTAAGTGGCGATGTCAGATTATAAAAATAAGGAAACTATAAAAATGAGACAAGAAATTCATCCAAAATACACTGAAGTAACAGTAACTTGTAGTTGTGGTAACTCTTTTGTTACAAAATCAACTTCTGCTAAAGACGCTATGAGCATCGATATCTGCTCTCAATGTCACCCATTCTACACAGGTAAGCAAAGAATCGTTGATACTGCAGGTCGTGTTGATAAGTTCAAGAAGAGATTCGGCGGAATCAAAAAAGTATAATTTTACTTTTATTAGATTCACAAATATTAAAACCAGCCTTGCGCTGGTTTTTTTATATCTAAGAAAAAGTATATTAACAAACTCTTAAACTCTCCCAGACATCAAAAAATGAGCTTAGAATAAGGTTTTTTTGCAAAAGAATTCTAGTTATTTTTCATATATTTTGACAACAAAAAAATCTAACAACAATCTTTTGATGACTCATAATATCTATTAATATATTCATCTAGAGAGATATCGTCGCTTTCTACAAGCTCCTTTTCTGCGACAACAGATTTATCAACTTGCTCTTTTAATTTAGATTCTACTTCTTCAGAAATTTTAAACTTTCTAAACTCTTTTGATACATTTTTAGAAATCTCTAAAGCAAAGTTTTTGTACCCTTTTTGCTTTGCAATATCAACTATTCTCGCTGATGGTGTTTTAGATACATCTAATACTTTTTGCTTTTCGGCCTTAACTGCTTCTAAATACTCTTGTGGCATTTTTTCAGCTATATTTTCTATTTTTTCAAACAATTCAAGTGCATAGTCCTTCAACAGTACTTTATCATCCTCCCCAAGTTTATGAAGTTTAAGCTCTGAATTACGTCCATCTATAGCAACTGCTGTTAAATTTTCTTTAGCTAATTTAATAGAGGCCTTATCATATTTTTTTGGTTTTTCTTCTAAACAAGCCATCAGCATTGCCTCAACAAAAAGAGCCGTTGTCTTGCTTACACCGTTAGTTGCAAAAGGATCAACATCTAAAACTCTAACCTCTATATACTCAACCCCTCCTTTAGATAAAGCACAAGCAGGTCTTTGACATCTTTGAGTAGCCTGTTTAGGTCTAATAGAGCTATAGTATTCATTTTCTATTTGTAGAATACTTTCATTTAATTGGATTCTATCTCCTTGAGGATTGTACAACCCTATAGTCTTGTAATCTTCAAATTCCTCATCTGTAGCTTGTATAAGGTCTTTTACATAGGAGCTAACATCGTTATATGATATCGCTAAATCTTTTTGTGCAGGGCTTGTATAGCCAAGATCACTCATTCTAAGACTTGTTGAATATTTACCCACATAGAACTCTTGATCTAAATCTACCAAGTAATCTGGCTTATTTTCTACAGAGGTTTTTGCACATATTGGACTAGCTCCAAATAAGTATGGTAGTAACCACATATATTCAAAGTAATTATTTATAATTCCAAAATACACATCTGAAAAAGAAGTATCACTTTGATCTGCTTTAGCTTGAATCAAATCTTTATCAAATGAAAAATTATAATGAATCCCTGCAATAATCTGCATTACTTTTCCATATCTAGCAGACAAGCCTTTACGATAAGTTTGCTTCATCTTTCCTGAATTAGATTCACCAAAATCAGCTTCTTGAATTTCATTTTCATCTGCTGATAAAGGCATACTTGTATTTAAAGTTATCTCATCATCAGACATATTTTGTAATGTAAATGCTCCCAGAGATTCTAATTCAGCAAAAACACTATCAATATTTGAATGTGGTGATGTTATTAACTCTAAGAGGTTTTCAGAAAAATCAACTGTTATACTTTCATTAGTTAGCTTATGACCAAGCTTTTGTGGATGCTGAGAGTCAGCTAGTACACCATTTGACTTAATACGTAAAGTCTCTCTTTCTATGCCACGAAGATTATTCATTTTTTTGAAATCGTACATATTATTCCTATATAATTGCCTCATTAATAGTATAAACCAATCAGCAATTAATTTTTAGGAATCTGTTACTTTTAATGACTTGAACGTCCCTAAAATAATAATCACACTTATGTAAACTAAAAAGCCAGCTAATACTATTAAACACATATTTTTTAGTCTATCAAACATTGATAATGCAATCCAATAACTATCACTTAAATTAAATAGTTTTAATATCACAATCATAAATAAAGATGCTAAAAATATTCGTAATAAAACAGCAAAAGGTAAATAAATCTTACAAAGTTTTTTAAAATTAAACTCTGATAAAACTAAAAGCTGAATAAATAAATTAACTAAAGATACACCCGAGCTAACAAAAGCCAAATACATAAAAGCATACTTATCATTAGCAAAAAAATATATAACTATACTATCTAATACAATACTTAGTAATAAACACCCAAGGCTTATATAGAAAACTATTGAAGTTCTATTTTGAGCGTATAAGGCAGATATAACAACTCTAACAATTACAAAACAAAATAATGATAGCAAATATCCTAGCATTGCCAAATATGTAAACTCCACATCACTAAAACTAAAATGTCCATAATAAAATAATGTAATAACAATAGGCTTAGCTAATATAAATAAACCAATAATAGCTGGAATTGTTATTAATAGTGTAAGTTTTATAATCCATGCTAAAGTTTTGATAAACTCATCTTTATTGGTTTTGCAACTTATTAAATATGGAATCATTACAACAGCTATTGCAGTGCCAAAAACCCCATATAAAAATTGATTTACTCTATCAGCATAATATAACCAAGCTAAGCTTCCTGATATCAAAAAAGAGGCAAAAAAGGTCTCTATCAATGAATTTATCTGTAATATAGCTGTACCAAAAAAGGCTACAGGGAGTTTTTTTAGAAAAATTATAGACCTCATATCTTTTAACAGCATAATTCTTTTATTAAGTCTAAGATTTCCAGTTAGCTTATACAATGCGCTAACTCCAACCAATAGTTGAATTGCTCCAGCTGCTAAAACGCTATAAGCAACAGAATATATAGGTATATTGAAACCTGGGGATAAAACTATTCCTATTATCATTACAATATTTAAAATTATTGGTAAAAATGATGATATTAGATAGCGACTATAACTATTTAGTATTGCAGCTATAAACCCCATTACACTATTAAACAGTATATAAGGTATCATAACTACAAACATATCTCTGACAAGCTGATGAGAGTTACTCTTATCAACAAAACCATAAGCATATATATCTGTCCATAAATTACTAAATAAGATTGCTAATAGCGTAGTTATTAACATCAATATAGCTATAAAATATAATACGGTTACAATAAATGTTTTATCTCTAGAGCGTATTTTTGTTTTTAAATAAGGGTTTACTATCTGAGTTAGTGCCCCAGATGAGGTAACTTTACGAATAAACTCAGGGAATCTAAAAGCGATCAAAAAAGCTTGTAATCCAGAACTACTACCAAAAAAGCTTGCTAGTAATAAATCTCTAACAAAACCTAAAATTTTTGATAAAAGTAAAAAAAAAGAAACTATTAAACTATTGGAAAAGAATTTTTTCATTTTACAAATAAGACTTACTTATTTTTATGAATTCTCAGTTGGGGCTTTTTGCCAACTATTTTGGAAGCCTTTTATCTTTTTATTTGCTTGTTCTAGCTCTTCCTGAGATAACTTAATTTTTGCCAATTCATTTTTAGCTGCTTTTAAGCCACTATCAGATAGGTTTGGACGACAATATGCATTAAACTGATTCCAAAAATTAAGTGCTGGAGTTTTAAATAGCTGCACAGCTTGACTTAAATAAGCATACTTATCTACATTATTATCTGATAGCTCAGCAGCTACAACAAATGCAGGAGCATATGGTTGCTCTATTGCTTCTTGCGCATATTTTTTCGCTGATCTTTTATTTCCTTTTACTATATATGCTTTTGCTAAGCCTACTTCAACAGGAGAGATATGATCTATTTCATAAGCTTTTTTGTACCACTTAAGTGCCTCATTAACATCTTTAGGTAAATCTCCTTCACCTATAAAGAAAGCATCTCCAATAAATGTTTTACCTTGAGATATACAATAAGGGTACTTTTGAATAAAGCTTTGTTCATTATTAATTAAAAAGGCAGTACGGGCTTCCAAACTACCGTTAGCTATAGCAAGCTTATACCATTTATATGCTTTTGCAAAATTTGGTGAAGGGTTCTTACCAGCTCTTACATAAAAGTTACCTAGCTGATTTTGTGCAATTGCATAACCTAATTTGGCTGCCCCAATTATATATTTAAGACCCTTTTCCTGGTCAACCTTGATATCATTTGAGCCAAAATAATATAGCTCACCTACTAGGTATAGTAAATAAGAATATGACTTTTTATCATGTGCTGGGATACCATTCTTCTTATAAAAATCAATCGCCCATAAAGCATCACTTAAAGCACCTTTATCATTTTCATCAAGTTGAATATATGCTTCTGCTAGTAGTCCAGTCGCCCTAGCATCAGTTTTATCATATGGCTGGCAAGATTTTAAAACTTTTTGATAATCTTTATCAGATCCATCTTTATAACACTGCTCTAAGGTTGCATATGATGAGCTAAAAAACACTACTGATAAAAAAGCAACGATAAGTTTGGCTTTCATTTTTTCTCCCGTAATATGAAGTAACGTTTCCCATAAAGTATATAATTATTATAATATCAATATATTATGCTTTTAGCACATCTTTTACGCGGTTTATTTAGCAAAATTCAATAAGCCTACCACTTGGTAAATATTTTATAAATATTTTCGATACTTTTTCTGGTAAGAAACCTTTTGCCTTTTCAGGCCATTCAATAAAACATATACTTTTTTCATTAAAATAATCTCTAGCTCCTATCCACTCTAACTCCTCTGGATCTGCTAATCTATATAAATCAAAATGATAAATATTAAAATCATTAAATTGATAATCTTCAACTAAAGTATACGTCGGACTTTTAACGTTACCTTTGTAACCTAAAGATTTGATAACACCTTTAACAAAAGTTGTCTTACCAGCACCAAGATCTCCATATAAAAACACCACGGACCCAGGCACCAAATTTTTAGCGTACTCTTCAGCAAATTCAAACATTTGCTCTTCACTTTTAACTATTATGCTTTTCATATTCTTTTATAAATTCTCCAGCTAAAACAAATGATCCAAAAACGACCGTTACAGTACCTTTTTTTGATAAATAAACACTACTTAAATCTTTATTATAGTCAACTTTTAAAATATTTTGTTGGCTAAATTTTTGCTTAATTTTTTCTATATCTAATGCTCGTGGATCTAAGTATTTAAGATCAACAACTTCCCATTTATGAACATACTTTTTAGCGATAGATAAAATCTCAGAGACATCTTTGTTCGCTAAAATTCCAAATATAGCTTCATATCTAATTTTCTTATAAGCAAACTTTGCTTCAAGTAACTTGAATAAATGACTTACTGAAGCAGGGTTATGCGCGACATCAACAACAACATAACTTCTATTACTATCATCATTTTTGAGCAATTTAAATCTTGCATTTGCTCTTACATCATCTAGCTTTGGAATATAGCTAATCTGTATCTTATTAAAAAGATAATTTGCTATTCCCATAGCAATATTATAGCTATGTGTAAAACATTCTTTAGAACTATACTCATATTTATCATTATAAATTATAGCCTCAGCAGATTTTGCATACTCATAGACACTATTAGGCATTTCTGAACCTAAAAATAATGGAATAGCTTTTCTTGATATAGCAACTTTCTCAAAACCTATTTTATCTAAGGTATCTCCTAAGAGTTCACAGTGATCAAAATCAATATTTGTTATAGCTGTTATATCTGGATCCATTATATTAGCAGCATCAAGACGTCCACCAACACCAACTTCTAAGAGCAAGTAATCTATTTCTACTTTTTGAGAGTACATACATGCGCATAAAAATGCTATTTGGTAGTAAGATAATTTGTAATCGAATGTTATCTCTTCTAATCGCTCTAGTAATTCTAATAAAACACTATCACAGATAGGTTCTTTATTTAGAGAAATTCTCTCGTTAAATTTAAAGATATGAGGAGATGTATGACTTAAGACAGATTTATTATTAGTGGTTAATAATTCTTCTAACATTGCTACCGTAGTACCTTTACCATTAGTACCAGCAATAGTTATAATCTTAAATTTTTTTTTGAAATTAAATCTATCTAGTATAAATAATAAATCTCTAGAGCTACAAGAAAGAGCATCGTTATTAGCCATAATTTTAGCTATTTTTACTTCGACACTCATTTTTTTGATAAATTAAGCTTGTTCTTCTGCTGCTTTATGTTCTAAGGCTTGAGAATGGTTTATTTTCGTAAGATTTGGCATTAACTTATCTATTAATTTAGAAACTTCACTTCTTAAGTTTCTACGATCAACAATCATATCAACCATACCTTTTTCTACTAAGAACTCACTTCTTTGGAATCCTTCAGGCAGCTTCTCTCTAACAGTCTGCTCAATAACTCTAGGCCCTGCAAAACCAATTAAAGCTTTCGGCTCAGCAAGATGAACATCACCTAACATCGCTAAAGAAGCTGAAACCCCACCTGTAGTAGGATCTGTTAGAACAACTAAATATGGTAACTTAGCTTCTGCTAGCTTTTGTAGCGCTGCACTTGTTTTTGACATTTGCATAAGTGAAAATAAGGACTCTTGCATTCTAGCTCCACCACTTGCTGTAAAGCAAATAAATGGCACCTTTTTCTCCATAGCAAGTTTAACACCTCTAGCAAACTTCTCACCAACTACTGAACCCATAGAGCCACCTAAAAACATAAAGTTAAACGCTGCAGCAACTACAGGAAAACCTTTTACAGTTCCATCCATAACAACTAATGCATCTTGCTCTTCTGTTTTCTTTTGCGCCTGAGCTAATCTGTCTTTATAAGTTTTTGTATCTTTAAACTTAAGCATATCAACCGGAGCTATATCAGCAAAATGCTCAGTCGTGCTATCTCTGTCAAAGAAAATATTTAATCTATGTCTTGCTGATATTCTATAGTGATAGTTACAATGAGGACAAACCGACTTATTATTTTGTAACTCTTCTGAATATAATGTCACTTGACAACTTGGACACTGGCTCCATATCCCTGAAGGCATATCTTTTTTTTGAGCATTTGTCCCTAGACTTCTACTTATTACTCTTGTTAACCAACTCATTCTCTTATCTCCTCCTAAATTTTAAGACCAGATGTGATTCTTAGCTAAAAATCTCTATATCACTAAAGAAATATCTAATTTCTTGAGCTGCTGTATCTTCTGCATCAGAACCATGAACAGCATTAGCATCGATACTATCTGCAAAATCAGCTCTAATTGTACCAGCATCTGCTTCTTTAGGGTTTGTTGCTCCCATTAGTTCACGATTTTTAGCTATCGCATTTTCTCCTTCTAAAACTTGAATCATTACTGGGCCTGAAATCATAAACTCAACTAATGCACTAAAAAAAGGTCTATCTTTATGTACAGCATAAAAGCCTTCCGCTTCTGCTTTAGATAATTGTTTCATCTTAGATGCTACTATTTTTAAGCCTGCTTTTTCAAAACGACTGTAAATTTCTCCTATTACATTTTTCGCAACAGCATCTGGTTTAATTATAGATAAAGTTTTTTGTTTACTCATTTAGTATTCTCCAATAGTTTATTAAATCAAATTATAGCACTTTTATTCATGAAATATCAAAACTCGTAGCTAATTATTAGAATTTTCGATAGCTGCCTGTATATATGACTCGAATAATTTATGACCATATCTAGGTGTAGAAGTAAATTCTGGATGAGCTTGACATGCTATAAACCATTTATGATTTGGTATTTCCACAAGTTCCATTAAATTATTATCTTCAGATCTTCCAGAAAAGATTAAACCAGCTTGCTCAAGCTTTTCAACATAGTTCTTATTTACTTCATATCTATGACGATGTCTTTCAATAATCTCATCAGACTCATATATTTCTCTAGCACGAGACCCTGGCTTTAGAACACACTTATAACCACCTAAACGCATTGTACCGCCTAGGTCTGAATTATGATTTCTTTGATGAATAGTTCCATCTTCAGCTTGCCACTCTGTTATTAAACCTATAACAGGATTTGTTGTAATAGGATCTAGTTCACTTGAGTGAGCATCTTTCAATCCAAGCATGTTCCTTGCATATTCAACAACTGCTAGCTGCATACCTAAACAAATACCCAAAAATGGAATATTATTCTCTCTAGCATATTTGATTGAAGTTATTTTTCCTTCTGCACCTCTACTACCAAATCCACCTGGAACTAATATCGCATTTACATCGTCAAAATATGATGAAACGTTATCATCTGTAATATTCTCAGAATCAACAAACTTAATCTTTACTTTTACGCCCTTTTTGTAGCCTGCATTATACAAAGCTTCATTTAAGGATTTATATGCTTCAGTCAAAGATACATATTTACCAACCATCGCAATCGTAACTTGGCCTTTAATATTTCTAATGGTATCAACCACTCCTTGCCACTCTGACAAGTCAGCCTCATTAGTATTTAAATTTAAAAGTTCTACCAATTTAGCATCAAATCTTTGTTGATTATATTTAAGTGGTACTTCATAAATAGTTTCAACATCTTCAGCAGTAAAGATACAGTCTTGATCAACATTTGTAAAAAGAGCTATTTTACGCTTTTCACTTTCATCAAATATTTGTTCACACCTACAAACCAAAACATCTGCCTGGATACCAATACCTCGTAGCTCTTTAACAGAATGTTGTGTTGGTTTTGTCTTTAACTCGCCTGCTACTCTTATATATGGTAAAAGAGTCAAATGAACAAACAAGGTTCTATTTCTACCTAACTCAATTCTTAGCTGTCTAATTGCTTCTAAGAATGGTTGTGACTCAATATCTCCTACTGTACCACCTATCTCGACTATAGCCACATCTACATCGTCAGCTATCCCCATACAAACACGCCTTTTTATTTCATCTGTAATATGTGGAATAACCTGAATAGTTGCGCCTAGATAATCGCCTTTACGTTCTCTCTTTAAAACTCTTTGGTAAACCTTACCTGTTGTGAAGTTATTCGCTTGAGTCATCTTATTACGAATAAATCTCTCATAGTGACCAAGATCTAAGTCTGTCTCTGCACCATCTTCAGTAACAAAGACCTCACCATGTTGAAGAGGACTCATAGTACCAGGATCAACATTGATATATGGATCCAGTTTCATCATTGTAACATTTAAACCACGACTCTCTAAAAGAGTTGCTAGAGAAGCTGCTGTAACACCTTTACCAAGCGAAGATACAACCCCACCTGTAACAAAAATAATTTTAGTATTTGAATTCATTAGAACACATGAAAATATAAAAAATCATGGAACATTATAATAACATTTTTCCTAAAACGTTGCTATTTAAAAATAGCTCTATCACTTAAATTATACAATTAACTTTAATTAGTAAAAGCTTAAACATCATTATACAGTCACAAGCGGCTCTGCCTTGCTTGATCATATCTCAGGTGTATAATACCAAGCGACTCCTCTAAACCTAAAAAGAAAACCATGATAACTAAAATACGAATATCTTCAATATCTGTATTTTACAAAAAACTAAGGTTCAAGACATTAATCAACAGCCTTTGATTTACAGTGCTTTTATTCTGAACAGAGATTATTTAAGATTTGTATAAGGTTTAGACTTATATTATTCAGATACTTAACTTATCACTTAGGATAAGCTAAGTTAGGATTTATTATACTTTTTCCCAAGGAGAGCCTTTTGATGGAATATCACCTCGTGTCCACCACTTAGCTTTATATTCCTGCCCTTGGTAAGTTACTGTTTGACCACCTGTATAGGCTTTACTACTTTCCCAAGCTTCTCCACCTTGGTTTTGATCATTTACTTGGCCATCAACTACTCTCCATACACCCCATTTTCCTGATTGTGTAGGATTTTTCCCTTTAGTCCACCACTGAGCTTCGTATATTACTCCATTAACTTCCACTCTATCACCTTTAGTGTAAACCTTATTAGAGACCCAGTTTCCTGTAGCTTCATCTCCATCTTGGTTTGGATCAACAAGCTTAATTTTCATATCTTTTTGCCAAGTTGGTGCCCCTTGAAGAACACTACCAACTATAAGATCATATTCACCAAGCTGTAAGTTGTTTACTGTTAACGATAAGCTATAAGTTTCCATAGGAGATAATTGTATATCTCTCTTATCATAGACTGCTTTACCATTACTATCTTGCAATGTTACGAAAACATTTGTTTTATCAGAAGCATGAGACATAATCTTAGCAGTTATATTAACAGCACCATTTAAATTTAAATCATATTGATCTTTAAAGTCCATTAAATGAAGTTCATTTTTAAGATGATTATTTCCTTGATAATATTGGAAACTCGTATCACTATATGGCTTAGCCGAAACTTGATAAATGCTTACCAGCTCATCATTTGGTACAACCTCACCATTATTGTTTTTGACTCCAGCAATAATGCTACCATTAAGTTCTTGAGAGCTGATTTGATTAATTTTATCAGTCATTTGTTTAATTAACTGATTTCTAGTCATGCCTCTAGGAACTGTTACAAGATCATACTCTTTCATCACTCCATCTTTAGAGACTTGTAAAATTACTCTATCTCCCTCGCGAACATTTTCTTCGTTAATTGTGAAAGTGTTCATTTCAACAGGGAATTTATCTGATGGATTTGTTTGTTCATGATCTCTAATATATTCCCATGGCCCCCATTGAGTGGCTCCTGGAGTTTGTCCAGGATTTACCCACCATTTATTTGCATAAACTTTACCTTCATAAATAACTTCTGTACCAGGATCTGGATAGCTGCTATTTGGATCATACTCTTGAAGCCCATCAGCGCTACCTCCGTTATCAGTACTACCTCCGTTATCAGTACTACCTCCGTTATCAGTACCACCTCCGTTGTCAGTACCACCTCCGTTGTCAGTACCGCCTCCGTTGTCAGTACCGCCTCCGTTGTCAGTATCACCACTTGGCAATATGACTGTTCCAACTGGATGATCGCTTGTAAAATCAACATCTATAACATTAAGAAAACTAGCTGCAGTATCACCAACATTCCACTCTGCAGCAATAACTTGATATCCTGATCTATCAGGTAAATCACATGTAACTGTAAACTTACTATTTGAGTCACCTGGCATGCTATTTGCAAAGTTAGGTATCGGATTGTAGCAGTTAAGCGGCTGTGCCTCAAAATCACTTCTGCTTAATGGCATATTTGGATTCCAGTCAGGTTTTGTTATCCAAAATCTAAATGATGCTGGTGACACTGTCCAATGCTGTGCTGTGAAATGCCATCTAAAAGTTGTAGGGCCTGATTTAACAACTGTTTTAGCCCATCTACTTGATGTCTGCTCAGATAGTGATGCACTAAGACCTGCACCACCAACTTGATCCCCCATAGAACCATTTTCAAAACTACCATCGGCAACCTCAAATGACTGAGGTTCATAAAGAGATATATTTCCACATCCTTGGTTTACCCTCTCATTGCATAAAAGAGGACGCCCTTTTGGTGTTTGAACATAAGCATGTGAATATGCCTGTGAAGTAGCTAACAAAGCTAACCCTGTTAAGATCGTTATTTTCTTCAGTTTCATGATAAGCTCCTTATCTATAATTTATCTCAAAAACTCTAATTTCAAATACCTACATCCTCATGCTACATCAATAATTTAATAAATAAAAATATGGCAAAATATTACTATCTTAGGTGGCTTGATGAGACATTTTTCTAATTTTTAATAAAAGTTAAAGAATCATAAAAAAACTTTTTCAAGGAAAAATTAATCTAGATTTAATAATCACTTTTTTTGCAAAAAAAGCTTGAATTTATATTTTTTTATCATCGTAAACATAAGTAAAACTTATCAATATCTATACAATGATATTTTTTTTGTATGGAAATATTTCTAGGTTTCAACTAAAGAGAATTTTTAAATCCAGGATTTTTTCTTAGTCTATTATTTATAAATTCTAATAACCTCTCCAAAAACCAGAACTTTAAACATTCCCTTTCCCCTCTTAGAATTAGCAACTTTTTGTAATGATTTTTTTAAATACATATGAAGAATTTTACTCCAGTGATAACTTGCTACTTGTATTAGATTCTTTTGGAAGTATTTATATTTTAAGCAAAAAAAGTTATTATCAATATATAACCTAGTTAAAATTAATTGAATGAGTTTTAAAAAGAAGTCATGCGAAATAGGATTTAATTCTTTATATAGACTTACTAAAGATGATGTAAACTTAGTTATTAGTGACTCTATAGCTTATAGAGAAAAACTTATAGCTTTCTTGTCGTTGTTAAAGCTAGATCAAGTTACAAACTTATCATGGATTAGAATCATTGATGATAATAAATTTCAAACAGTTACAAGTAATATTAACGTTAATGCCTCATTAAATTACAGTCATAGTGGTTTATGGCAATATGACAAGGTAACTGTATCATACACTTCTGATTCTGAAGGCGTGATAGACTATTATACTTTAAATCCTAATGATACTTATGCAATAGAAAATAAGCATTTATTGTCAATATATAATTGCAAACACTTTCAAAATATATATGACTACTTCTCATTTGAAATTGGTAGAGATTTTTATAACAGTTTAGATACCAAGTCAAAAATTGCTCTTAGAAAAAGGCTTGATTCTGTTATCTCTTTAATGTACCAATCAATTTTTCTAGAAAAAACTTTTGAAGTAAAAGAACTTAATGCTACTTTCTATAAAGATTCTTTTGGAGAAATAGAGACTGAAATTTTAAGTACTTATAAGTTAACTCCTCTAAACTTATCATATTTAAAATTAATAGCTACTGGAAATACTGCTAAAGAGATTGCTCTTCAACTAAATAAGTCTAGTCGCTCCGTAGAGACAACAATAATGACACTCTGTAAAAAACTAAAGTGCTCAAATAAACAACAACTAGTTCTAGTTGCTAAAATTATCGTTAGTTATCTCTATTATTAATAATTAACAGTAACCACAATAAAAGCCTTTTGAGTAAAGAGACTTATTGTATTTTTTTGACTTATATAGATACATTGATATTAATCAAACCATTGAATTAACATCTTTAAACAAGGTTGCACATACTTTCACTATACTTTTCAAAACCTACTAACTTGTTTAACTTTACAGATTTATTATCAATACCAAGTGATTCTTCTATACCTAAAACAAAAAGAAAAATCTACGGTAACTAAAATACAAATATCTTCAGTATCTGTGTTTTATAAAAATCCAAATTCAAGACATTAAATCAACGACATTTAATTTTCATTTATTTTAACCTAGTAAAACTATCAAACATTTAATTTGCAGCACTTTTACTTCGAATAGAGATTATTTAAGATTTGTATGAGATTTAGATTTATATTATTCAGATATTTAACTTATCACTTAGGATAAGCTAAGTTAGAATTTATTATACTTTTCCCAAGCTCTGCTTTTAGATGGCTTATTACCTCGAGTCCACCATTTAGCAATATATGCTTGACCCTTATAAGTTACTTGGTCTCCTTTAGTATAGACAGTATTAGAATCCCAAACTCCTAAAACTGTAGGATTATCTCCATTTTGGCTTGAATCATCACTACCCTGATCTTGACCATTAACCACTCTCCATACACCCCATTTTCCTGATTGTGTAGGGTTACTTCCTTTAGTCCACCATTGAGCTTCGTATGTTACTCCATTAACATCGACTCTATCACCTTTAGTGTAAACCTTGTTAGAGACCCAGTTTCCTGTAGCTTCATCTCCATCTTGGTTTGGATCAACAAGCTTAATTTTCATATCTTTTTGCCAAGTTGGCGCCCCTTGAAGAATACTACCAACTATAAGATCATATTCACCAGGCTGTAAGTTGTTTACAGTTAACGATAAGCTATAAGTTTCCATAGGAGATAATTGTATATCTCTCTTATCATATACTGCTTTACCATTGCTATCTTGCAATGTTACGAAAATATTTGCTTTATCAGAAGCATGAGACATAATCTTAGCAGTGATATTAACCGTTCCATTTAAATCTAAATCATATTGATCTTTGAAATCCATCAGATGAAGTTCATTTTTAACATGATTATTTCCTTGATAATATTGGAAGCTTATATCACTATATGGCTTAGCTGATACTTGATAAATGCTTACCATCTCATCATTCGGCACAACCTCACCATTATTATTTTTGACTCCAGCAATAATGCTATCATTAAGTTCTTGAGAGCTTATTTGATTAATTTTATCAGTCATTTGTTTAATTAACTGATTTCTAGTCATGCCTCTAGGAACTGTTACAAGTTCATACTCTTTCATCACCCCATCTTTAGAGACTTGTAAAATTACTCTATCTCCTTCGCGAACATTTTCCTCGTTAATTGTAAAAGTGTTCATTTCAACTGGGAATTTATCTGATGGGTTTGTTGGTTCATGATCTCTAATATATTCCCATGGCCCCCATTGAGTAGCTCCTGGGACCACCCCAGGTTGTACCCACCATTTATTAGCATAAATTTTACCTTCATAAATAACTTCTGTGCCTGGATCTGGATAGCTGCTATTTGGATCATACTCTTGAGGCCCACCAGTGCTGCCTCCGTTATCAGTACCACCTCCGTTATCAGTACCACCTCCGTTATCAGCATCTCCGTCAGGTAAGATAACTGTTCCAGCTGGATGTTCATTAGTAAAATCAACATCTATTACATTACCAAAACTTGCACTTGTATCCCCAACATCCCACTCAGCAAAAATAACTTGATAACCAGATCTATCAGGTAAATCACAAGTAAGTGACTGAGGATTATTTGGTTGTGACTTGCCTGCAAAATAAGGTTCTGGATTGTAACAGTTTAGAGGTTGTGTCTCAAATTCATCCCTCTTTAAAGGCTCATTAGGATTCCAGTTTTGTTTTGTTATATAAAATCGAAAAGATGATAGATCGGTAGTGAAGTGAGGGGCCGTGAACTTCCATGTAAATTTTGTTGGGCCAGATCTAACTACAACTTTTGCCCACCTACTTGAACTCTGTTCATTCATTAGTTCATAACCACTAACTCCAGACCCACCGATTTCGCCATCCATTTTGCCATTTTGAAATCTACCATCTCCATACTCCATTGATTGTGGTTCATAAATTGCTCTATTTCCACAACCCTTGTTTATACCCCTATCACACAAATCAACTCGACTAGCTGGTGCTGTAACCCATCCATGCGAATAGGCTTGTGACGTAGCTAACAAAGCCAATCCCGTTAAGATTGTTATTTTTTTAAGTTTCATTGATATTCTCCTTATCTAATTGTTCTAACAACTCAGGCTTAACTCCTGTGACCTCAGTATTACATAAATAAAGATAAGAATAAAAACAGTGAAAAATATAATATATTTTTAATAATTCACAAAGCATTCATTAATATATACAGTAAAATATACGTTATTTAATTATAGCCTTCTTAGCTATGCTTAATATTATTTTAATAAAGATAATTCTGTTACAAAAACTTATTGACATTCTAGTTTTTCACCACACCAACGAATAATAAAATATTATCAAAATACATATCTCCATATTTTTTTTATATTAATTTTGATGCAAAAACTTAAAGATTTAATTGTTAATTAATATCCAATTTATTTATAAATACTGATACTCTAAATAGAAAGTTAATAATTTCTTTTACACATGAAAAATATCAAAAAAATTCAAATGCCTGATACATTAGTAATCTTATTTTGTATCGCTGTACTTGTTGCTATCGCTAGCTACTTTATTCCCGTAGGTAAATTCGATGTAAAAAAGGTTCAATATACTTCTGATGGGCAAACACATTCAAGAAATGTACTTATTGCAGATAGTTTTAAATTCAAATTAAACTCTCAAGGCTCACCTGAAGCTAACCCTGTAAAAATATTTGCAAAAGGAGATTCTGATCAAAGAGGTTTTACTAATTTTGTTTATGAAGGTATAACATCAGGTTCTAAGGATGGCGGAGCTGTTGCCATAATAGCCTTCTTACTAATAATTGGCGGTTCATTTGGCATATTACTTAGAACTAAAGTAATTGACCAATCTATATTACGTGTGGTAAATAGATTCCAAAATAATAAAATCGTCCTACTACCAACCTTATGCTTTATTTTTTCATTAGGTGGGGCAGTGTTTGGTATGGGTGAAGAAACCATACCTTTTATAATGTTACTAGTACCAATATTTGTACTTATAGGATTTGATGCTCTAACCTGTACGGTTGTGATATATTTAGCTACTCAAGTAGGCTTTGCAACATCCTGGATGAACCCTTTTTCTGTAAGTATCGCTCAAGGAATTGCCCAAGTTCCAATATTATCTGGGAGCTTATTTAGAATAATTATGTGGTTTATATTCACATTATCAATAACTATTTTTGCTGTAATACATGCTCTAAAAGTACAAAAGGATCCTCATGATTCACTAATGTATGAGCATGATAACTTGTATAGAAATTCGGATGAGCATTCTCTAGAACAAACACAAAAAATGTGTATTTACTCTTGGTTAATATTAACAAGCTTAGTAGTAACAATAGTATGGCTAGTTTATGGTGTTGTTGAACTAGGCTATTACTTACCAGAAATTGCTACTCTCTTCACGATATTAGGATTTGCAGCTGGATTTTTTGCCATAATTGGCAAAGTAAACGGCATGACACTAAATATTGCTCTAGATGCATTTAAAGATGGTGCAAAAGCTTTACTACCAGTTTGTATAATTATTGGTTTTGCTTATGGTTTAATTTATCTAATGGGCGGCTCAAATCCCGAACATTACACTATGTTAAACTCTATTCTTCACTATGCTTCGGCAAGCATATCTGGCACTAATCAATATGTCTCGGCACTAGGAATGTTCTTTTTCCAATCAATATTTAACTTTTTTGTAACATCCGGATCTGGACAAGCAGCTCTAACAATGCCAATTATGTCACCTTTAGCTGACTTAACTGGATTAAGTAGACAAATTGCTGTTTTAGCATTCCAGCTTGGAGATGGTTGGACACACTGTTTAATGCCAACATCTGCAACTTTAATGGCTGTATTAGGAGCTGCAAGAATACCTTATGGATTATGGTTAAAATTTATCTTTAAATTCTACTTATATCTTATGGCTCTTAGTTCTATTATGATAATTATCGCCGTCTATATTGGCTATAACTAACCCTTAACTATTACGATATATTTTAAAACTCTATAGATATTTCCATCTTTTCAAAACAAAATGATGAATAATTATTTAACTAATTCAGATTAAAAATCACATACATTAAAAACAAAAACAATTATAACCAAGAAACAACACCTTCAAATAAATATTCGTAATAAGTATTTGTTACTGCATTTTTTTCTGATAAAATGAATAAAAATTCAAAATAAGAAAAGGTGACATATGTCTGAAAAATATCAAAAAGTTGCAAGCCATGAAGCAAAAAAGGGAAACTTCAAGCGTTGCCTTTTACTTTATTCTGGTGGCTTAGATACATCTGTAATGCTTAAATGGATTCAAGAAGAATATGATGTTGAAGTTGTTGCTTTAACTATAGATATTGGCCAGGTAGCTGATAACCTAGAGCAAATAAAGCAAAAAGCTATCGATTTAGGAGCTATAGATGCCGTAGTATATGATGCCAAAGCTTGTTTTGCAGATGAGGTTATAAGCAAAGCTATCAAAGCAAATGCTGATTACCAAGGCGGCTATGCTCTTTCAACACCGTTAGGTAGAGTTATTATCTCAGAGATAGCTATTGAGGTAGCTAAAAAATATGATTGTCAGGTCGTTGCTCATGGTTGTACAGGCAAAGGTAATGATCAAGTTCGTTTTGAAAGCTATCTAACAACATTAGATGAAAATATAAAAACAATTGCCCCAGTTAGAGAATGGGGAATGGGAAGAGAGCAAGAGCTAGAATATGCAGAGAAACATGACATCCCAGTTAAGCAACAGAAAAGCAAACCCTACTCTTACGATGAAAATATGTGGGGAAATACTGCAGAAGGTGGTGAAATAGAACACTCTAACCTTATAGCTCCAAAAGAAGCTATCTTACAATGGTGCAAAACTCCTGAAAACGCTCTTGATAAGCCACAAAATATTACCTTAGAGTTTGTCGAGGGTATACCTGTAAAACTAGATGATGAATCAATGCCTTTAGCTAAGCTAATAATGCAATGCAATAAAATAGGTGGCGAGCATGGTGTTGGAGTATTTAACCTTATTGAAGATAGATTGATTGGTCTAAAAGTTAGAGGTATCTATGAAAATCCAGGTGCTAGTATTATAATAGCCGCTCACAAAAAGCTAGAACAACTTGTTTCTACACGTCAAGAAAATGAGCTAAAAACATTTATGGATAATAAATGGGCTTACCTTGCTTATGCTGCTGAATGGTACAACCCTGTTATGAATAACATCCTTGCATTTATCGAAGAGCAAAATAAAAAAGTAACAGGAAAAGTGACTGTATCTTTATATAAAGGTAATATAGAGGTAGTAGCTGTAGAATCACCGTTCTCTATGCTTAAACCTGAACTAGCGACTTTTGAAGCTGGTGGAGATTTATTTAACCATAATGCTTCAGCTGGATTTATAGAATTACATAGTCTAGCTCAGCGTACAGCCTATTCAATAATCAAAAATAAGAAATAAATATATGAGTAAAAAACTTTGGCAAACAGAAACTGACAAACTCCTACCTATAGTTGAAAAATATACTGTAGGTCAAGACTATATACTTGATCAAAAATTACTTAAATATGATATTCAAGCTAGCTTAGCTCATGCCAAAATGTTACTAAAAATGAATGTCATTAGTAAAGATGAACTTTCACTACTAACCAAAGGTTTAAATGAGATAAAAGAGCTTGAAGCTAAAGGTCAGTTTGAAATAACTCAAGATCAGGAAGATGGTCATACTGCAATTGAGCAATATCTTTGTAAAAACTATGGTGATGTTGGTAAAAAAATACATACAGGTAGAAGTAGAAATGATCAATCTCTAGTAATGCTACGTCTCTTTATGAAAGATAAACTGCAGCAACTAGAAGAAACCATACATGAAAATATCCATACTTTACGTACAAAAGCTAGTAAGTATACAAATACTCCTATGCCTGGCTATACACATATGCAAAAGGCCATGCCCACTACAGTTGCTGTATGGTTAGGATCTTTTGCTGATGCATTAGCTGATGCTCTACTTTTAATATCTACTACAAGCAAAGTTATCAATCAAAACCCTCTAGGATCAGCATCTGGATTTGGTATTGATAATTTCAAACATGATAAAGATTACACAACTGAGCTACTAAAGTTTAGTAGAACTCAAGAAAATCCTATATATTGCGCTTTTTCTCGAGGATATTTTGAAAAACTAATTTTACAAACTTTATCAAACCCTATGAGTATTTACTCAAGATTTGCTAATGATATGATGCTTTTTACAATGTCTGAGTTTAACTATTTTAGTTTAGATAATTCATATACTACAGGCTCATCTATTATGCCACAAAAGCGTAATTATGACTTGTTTGAGATTATGAGAGGTAATGCAAAACTATATCAAGGTTATCTTCAACAGATCACTTCCATAATTGATGGTGTGCCTAGTGGTTATAACCGCGATTATCAACTGACAAAAGCTCCTTTCTGTCAAGCTATAGAACTAATAGAAGATACCACTTTATTATTCGACTCAACTATAAAAAATCTAAAAGTTCATAGTAATGAGTTAAGTCAAGCAATGACTTCCGATCTATATGCTACCGAAGAAGTCTACAAACTTGTTCAGCAAGGGCTATCTTTTCGTGATGCTTATATAACTATCAAAGAAAAACTTAATAAATAATTCATCTTTTTATTAAATCTATATGTATATCTGCCTGAAAAGTTTATAATACCTTTTGATTTTTTTAATAATTATTAGAATTTGATGTTTTTTAGTAAAACTATTTAGAAATAATGATAAGTATAAGAATACATTAGATAGAAATTTATCTATTTAAGGAAAATATTATGGACAAGTCAGATATTTATAACGATTTAAGACAACTCATTCTTAGCAAAGAATTCTCTTCACAGAATGAAATATGTGACACTTTAGAACACTTAGGCTATAGCGCTAGTCAATCTAAAGTTAACCGAATGCTCAAAAAACTGGGTGCTATTAAAATCAAAAATGAGAAAAACACTCTAGTTTATAAAATACCTAACGAGCCAGCTCCACCAATAATGACTGATAATATTTCATCTTTAGTTATTAATGTTAATGCCAATGAGGCTGTAGTTGTTATAGATACAGCACCAGGGGCAGCACAGTTAGTAGCAAGAACTTTAGATTATAATAAAAATAGTTTTGGAATAATTGGTATAGTTGCAGGAGATGATACTGTTTTTGTTGCTCCTTCAACGATAAAAAATATTAGTAAATTAAAAGTTAATATACAAAAGTTCCTATTCTCTCAGTCTTAAATCTTTTATTACCTGTATTACTTCTAAAATAGTTTCTTCTTCTATAGTCAATGGAGGCAAAAGTCGAATAGTATTATTTCTAGTTTTCACAGACAACACTCCTAAACTTAAAAGCTCTTGGTAAAAACTCTCAAAATATTGTGGATATATTTGCAAAGCGATAAATAAACCTTTTGCTCTTATTTCTTGGATATATTTAGAGTTTATCTTTTTTAACTTATCCATAAGTAGACTTCCTAGAGTCTCGGCTCTCTTTGCTAAAGCTTCTTCATCCAAAATACCAAGAGTCTTATATGCTATAGCCGAGGCTAATGGATTTCCTCCAAAAGTACTACCATGATCACCAGGATGCAATACTTCCATAAGATTTTCTTTGCCGAGAAATAATGATATTGGTAAAACACCTCCTCCTAAAGATTTCCCTAATGTCATACCATCAGGATCTAAATCATAATGTTCTTTAGCAAAGTTTTTGCCAGTGCGCCCCATACCTGTTTGTATCTCATCTAGAATAAACAATACATTGTTCTTTTTACAAATTTCCTGACATTTATATAAATACCCCTCATCTGGAATAACAACTCCGCCCTCACCTTGGATAGGTTCAATAATTATTGCTGCTGTATTTTTTGTAATAGCTTTTTCAAGAGCATCTAAATCATTAAAAGGTATTGAAATAAAACCTTGTGGCATAGGACCAAACTTATCTTTATACGCAGGATTCGATGATGTGCCTATTGCAGTTATTGTTCTACCATGAAAACTATTATCAAAAGTTATTATCTCTGCTAACCCATCTGGAATTTGTTTTTTAACATATCCCCATTTTCTAGCTACTTTTATTGCAGTTTCTATAGCTTCAGCACCACTATTCATAACTATAGCCTTATCCATATTCGTTAATTCACAAGCTTTTTTAAATAAATTTGCCAACGGTTGATTATGAAAGAGTCTTGGGACAACTGCAATTTTATTTGCTTGTTTAAATAATTCTTCAATAATCTTGGGATTATTATGGCCAAAATTAACTGATGAAATCCCTGTTGCCATATCGATATATTTTTTACCTAAATCATCATATACATAAGCATTATCTCCTTTAACTATTGTTATAGGTGCAGGTAATATAATATTTGCACCATATTGCTTTGTTATATCAATTGTTGTCTGCATTGCTTATCTCCCATTTAAATACCAATCCATCAAAGTTGAATAAAAAAATAATAAATTAACCTAATTATAAATATTTATTCTTTTTTAGTAAATAATTATTCACTTTTTATTTTTTTGATGTTAAGTTAATTATCAAACGCAAATTTATAAGACAGAACAATGACTTGGAAAATATGTATAGCTGGTGTAAATGGCTACACTGGTCAACTTCTTAAAAAACTAATAGATAAACACCCTAACTTCGAACTTGCTGGAAGCTTAGGAATATCACCACAAGAAGACAAAGCATATACATTTACCTTAGATAGCATAAACACAGAAAATTTTGCTGTTGATTTCCTACTTCTTGCAACACCAGCTGATATTTCTATTAATGTCTTAGAAAAATTACAAACAAAGAATATTAAAGTTAAAGTTATTGACCTAAGTGGAGCTCTTAGATTAGATAAAGAATCTTTAAGATCATGGTATAACTTATCTCACTCTATTCAAGGACTTGAGCATGGTGCTAAATATGGACTTTCTCCATATGCCAACTTTGATGAAAATGATACTGTAATAGCAAATCCTGGATGCTATGCAACATGTGCATTACTATCACTATTACCATTACTAAAATATAATCTAATAAAGTCTAGCAATATAATTATAGATGCCAAATCAGGAGTTTCTGGAGCAGGGAAAAAACCTAGACAAGACCTAATGTTCTCAGAGATGCTTAACAACTTTTTTCCATATAAAATTGGCAAACATCAACATATCCCTGAGATTCTAAAAGCTTTAGCAAAATTTGATATTAAAGAAGATGAATTTTATTTCAACACAAGTATGTTACCTATTCACTCAGGTATTTCTATGAGCATTTATGCAGATCTTAATTTAGTAGATAATCTATCAAAAAAAGAACTTAGAGATTTAGTCAGTAATGCTTATAACAAAGAGTATGCTGACTACCCCTTATTTAAATTTATTGATATAGCAGCAGAAACAGATAATACAGAAGTATCATCATTATTATCAATTAAAAGTGTCGTTGGCACACCTAACACTCATTTAGGATTTTCGATTAAAAATAATAAAATCATAATTTTTTCTTTTATCGATAACTTATTTAAAGGTGCTGTTACTCAAGCGATTGAAAACTTAAACAATTATTACGGGCTTCCTATAACCACAGGATTATAAAAAAAGGAGATAGATATGGAGAGCTTATTTAGAACAAAATTACCAAAAGGATTTTTAGCAGGCGGTGTAAATTGTGGTGTTAGGCTCTATCGTCCAGATCTAGGAGTTATAATCTCAGAAGACAACTGCAAAGCTGTGGGAGTTTTTACAAGAAATAAATACAAAGCTGCTCCAATTAAATATTGTATGAATTTATTACCTGCAGACAATATCAAAGCGATCATTACAAATAGTGGTCAAGCTAATGCTGCTACTGGAGAAATAGGCGAAAAACACAATCAACAAGTAGTTGATAGTTTGGCAACAGAACTAAGCTGCTCATCAGAGCAAGTCTTAATCGCTTCAACAGGTGTTATTGGTCAGCAAATGTCTATTGATAAAATAACGTCTGCGATACCAAAACTAGTAAATAGCGTATCGAATATTGCTGATAAATTTGCGATCTCAATACTAACTACAGACCTACTACCTAAATCAGTCTATAAGAAAATACAGCTATCCACAGGAGAAATCACTATTACTGGGATTTGTAAAGGTTCTGGAATGATCAATCCAAATATGGCTACAATGCTTGGATATTTTCTAACAGATGCTGATATAGATATTCAGCTAGCTCAAGAAATCCTTAAAGAATCTAGTGATAACAGTTTCAATATGATTTCAGTAGATGGTGATATGTCTACAAATGATTGTGTATTTATGCTAGCAAATGGTGCAAGTGATGTAAAAGTTTCTTCTGATGAAGACGTAAATATATTTAAAGAAGCATTACATGAAATAGCTGTAATTTTAGCTAAAAGCATTGCTCGTGATGGCGAAGGTGCAACCAAACTTATCGAAGCAAAAGTTACTGGTCTAAACAATGTAGCACTTTCTAAGGAGCTGGCAAAAAAAATAATCTCTAGCTCTTTAGTCAAAACAGCGATATATGGCGAATCTCCCAACTGGGGAAGAGTTTTAGCAAAAATTGGTGAAGTTGATATAGATGAGCAAACTCTAGAAAGTTGCCAAATATTTATGCAAGGACAAAAAATCTTCACTAATGGCCTACCTGTTTCAGATGATTTAACAAATCTTAAAAATGCCATGAAAGAAGATACTGTAATTATTGATGTCACATTTTCTCAAGGAAACGAGCAAGCAATAGCATGGGGCTGTGACCTAACTCAGCAATATGTAAATATAAATGCGGAGTATTTATCATGAAAGAATTAGCAAATAAAAGAATCCTAATAAAACTAGGTGGTTCAGTACTTGAAGATGAAAAAGTTATGAAAAACCTATGTATTGATATAAAAAACTTAAAAGAAGCTGGGGCAGAAATAATCATTGTCCACGGTGGCGGAAAATTTATAACCAAATGTCTCGAAAAACATAATCTTCAGACAAAATTTTTAGATGGTTTAAGAGTTACTCCAAAAGAACATATGGAGATAGTTCAAATGGCTCTGTATAGAGTTAATAAAAAACTTTCACAAATGTTTAGTAGTATTAACTTAGATGGTATTAGCATCTCTGGTGAAGATAGCAATTTACTAACTTGTAGCCTAATTGACAAAGAAAAATATGGCTATGTTGGTCTAGTCAAAGATGTTGATCCTACAGCTATCTTTAAAACGCTACCGCAAGGCCTAATACCTATAGTTGCAACCATTTGTCTTACTGATAAATTTGAGTCAGTAAATGTTAATGCTGATAATGTTGCATCTGAGCTAGCTATTATTTGTGATGTCGATGAACTTATCTATATAACAGATCAAAATGGTGTACTTGATAATAATGGCAATCTAATCAAAAGCCTATCAGTAAAAGATATTTCAAAACTAATTGAAAATAAAACAGCTATTGGTGGAATGAGTATCAAGCTTGACTCAATAAAAAACTTTTTAAATTGTTCAAAAAAAACCATCAGCATACTAAATGGCAATGAAGAGAAAATTTTAACAAAAAAAATATTATTTAATGCAAAAGAACTAGGAACAACTTGTGTATTTGGAGGAGGAATATGAAAAACTTATCTTTTAATCATCTACTCTCTGGGGCAGAAATAACAACCGAAGATTTTGAAAACATCATGCAAATAGTCCAAGATATGAAATCTAATCCTCAAAAATATAATAATGCCTTAAAAGATAAAATAATTGCTCTGATTTTTGACAAGCCATCTCTTAGAACTCGTTTTAGTTTTTCTGCAGCTATTATCGAGATGGGTGGTAATCTAATTGAGAGTGTCTCAGCTTCGAGAAAAAATGAACAGCCCAAAGATTTTATTAGAGTGATACAAAACTATTGCTCTGCTGTTGTGATTAGAACTTTTGCTGATAGTGATGTTGAAGAAATGGTTTCTTACTCTAAAGTTCCAATTATAAATGCTCTGACAGACCTATATCATCCTTGCCAGACATTAGCCGATATTTTAACGCTAAAGGAAGTTTTTGGTAGTTTAGATTCTCTAAAAATCGCTTATATAGGTGATTCTAATAATATTTTATATAGCTTGTTATTATTAGCTAACACTACTGGTTTAGAGGTACACTACTCATGTCCAGAAAGTCATAAACCAAACAAAAAGATTTTAGATCAACTGCAAGATCTAAGTATTGTTAAAAGTTTTGACAATCCTAAAGAAGCTGTCAAAGGATGTGACGCGGTATATACTGATGTTTGGTGTAGTATGGGCTTTGAACCTACGGAAGATGATGCTTTCGCAGGATTTCAGGTAAATAAAGAACTAATGTCATATGCAAATGATAATGCCATCTTTATGCACTGTATGCCTATGGAAAGAGGTAAAGAAGTCAGCAAAGATCTCCCTGATGATAAATGCTCAGTTATTTTCCAACAAAGCTTAAATAGAAAATTTGTGCAAAAAGCTCTTTTGTATATGCTATTAGGAAACCCTGTAACATAATAGAATATCTAAATTAAAAATCAATTTCTCGTGTTAGATAAAAGGCAATATCTTTTTCATAATATGCCGACTCATTCACAAAAATAGGATACCATTCTCCAGGCTCACTCAACAATTGAACACTGCCATCCATTAATTCAAAAACTGGATCTTGCTCATTAATTAGCTTAAAATCATAACCATTAATATTATCATGAATTACTGCGTTAATATTTCCCTCATTATCTCTAGGAAAAGCAATAGCTTTAACTGGTTCATATGCCTTACAATTTTTGGTTTCTGGTAAATCATCACAGTTTGCCATCTCAACAAACTTAATAATTTCATTTAATATTTCGGTAGTTATTTCAATAGCTTTTGTATCATAAACACTTGTATGCACAGCTCCAATTTCAATAGTTAGTGACATCGGTGCAATATTATTAATTGCCACATCAGTAATACTTTGATGCTTAATAACTCTAAGACCATCAATTTGCTCAACTAAGTATGCACATAATTTATTAACTAGAGGGCTTCTACCATCAGTAATTATTGTTTTACCAAGGCTTGAAGTTGTAGTATGAAAATCAACTAGAAGATCAACAGGAGAATCTGATTTAAATCCATAAGTTTGGTTAATTTCTCGAGCTCTTTGATCTTCGTAGGTATTTAATGAAAGGTTGTTTAGATCCTCAGTTGAAAAAGATCGATTTAAATCTTGATCTTTATATCTTTTACTTAATTTAAAAGCTTCAGGATTTGATAATAAAGGTATAATTTCAAATGTTTTTGCTTTTAATGGATATTTTTTCAGACGATTAATTATATAAATACCGGTATATTCATTCCCATGGACACCGCCACTAACTAATAGCTTATTTATTTTCATGAAAATACTCATAAATTTGAATATATAGATACTGATAAGTTTACATTATAGTTTAATAAAATTCTGCTATTCTATAACTTATCGGGAGTCAATCATCTAAAGTTCTCAACAGGTACAAAAAGCACTATATAGTTAATCCGAATGAGTTATGCCAAATAAAACCTGTCATTCCCGCGGAGGCGGGAATCTCTCAAGTATTTAAGAGATCCCCGTGTCAAGCACGAGGATGACTAATATTTTTGATGGTGTACCCTGATTAGATAAAGAATCTTTCAAAAGTTATTCTGATTAGCTATAAATATTAAACACTTTTGTCATTCCATGGCTTGACCATGGAATCCATTTTAAAAAAACACTTTGTTTCGGTCATACTGAACTTGATTCAGTATCTCATTATGATTAGGAGATTCCGTATCAAGTACGGAATGACAGCTTATGGTTAATACTCCTTCTAACCTCCTCTATACATTCGACTTCGCTCAGCAACCAACTGAAGGGGTAGTTTTACCCAACGCTCATCGGGCTATTTATTCTTTCAGTCTAAGTAATTTTCTAATTTGTAAAGCCATAAGAAAGACTAACAAATAAGAAACTATCATTAGAAAATATATAAATATTTGCGATACTCCATTAAGTATTACAGTTTCTGGTTTATGAATAGTTGCTAATAGTGGTACTGTTACTAAAAAAGCCTGCTTAATAGAAAATAATACGGAATAACTAGAATATGCTATTACTCCTGTTGATTTAGCAGACATTACTAATTTTATACTTGATGATAAGAATATCAGATATGTAAATAGCCAACAGTATAAAATCCCTATAAAAGGCTTCAGCAAACTAGTCCCACAACCATTTATAAAATCATAAATATTAATCAGTCCTGATAAACCTGTCCACTTTTTACAGAAGCAAGGCTTATTCTCTTTATCACTATTATCTTCTTTAGATTCCTCTTTTAGAGATTCTTTAGCTTTTGCCAATAAATAATGCCTATGTAACTGTTGTGCTTCCATATAAGCATTATTGCGATTAAAAAACTCTGCGAGTCGACTAAACTCAAGTGAACCACCTTGTTTTACTTTTAACAAGTTATTAAAAGTTGGTTTGTCTATATTAACTGAGTGCTTGACTGATGATTTATCATCAAAATATGGTATTTCTTCTATCTTCTTTAAGTTACTTAAACGGAAGTTATCAAAGACTGTTTTTCGAGCATCAATTTTCTTGCAAATCCTATTAATATCTAAAGATATATTTTTAGAATTATTAATTAGTAAATTATCTATACCATTACTACTTATGACTTTGACTGATTTATAGATCCCAGCATTAAATATGCTTAGCTTTGATAACTTACCTATATTTTCTATACAAAATGTACATAATGATTGATCTAATTCTAGTAGTCTTTTCCTATTGTAACTTTTTAAGAAAACTATTTGTACAAAAGTCTTATTTTTTGAATTAAAACATAATTTGACATTTTTTTCTATTTGTTTTGATGGGAAATAAGTGGTTAACTCCCTAAACTCAGGCTCATATATAATAACATCAATATAGTCACAACCACAATTAGAAATACAAAAATCACCTTCAATATACCAGAAACATTTATAAAAAAATAAACGCATACCAAAATTAGAGTTTTTCATTTTTTCGGTCGCTAAAGATGAAATTTTACAGTTAATAAAAATAATTATACAACCATTATCTAAATTTAAATCGAGTACACAATCAAGAGAGATGTCTTTAAAAATGATTATTGACATATTAATTTCTTCACCACTCAAAAGATCAGTAAAAATGGTTAATTTATTATTTCTTTGCAAAAAAACATTATTAATCAAATAAATATTTGCTTGAGATGAGAAGCGAAGATTATAAGTTACTATAGACTCATAATCATTATCAGATAAGTTCAAACTTGTTTTAAATTCATTCTCATCTATCTCTAAATAACTATCTATAGCATAAGGATTATAGCTAAAGAATTGGTTTTTATTATCTTCCATAATATATAAATACAAATACCTCATACTTATAAGCATAAGGCATAAGTTAAAATAATAAAAATTAAGTTATATATTTAAAAAGAAAAAATATTTAGAAAAAAACTATCTGATATATTTATTTACAAGCTTAACAAAAGACATAGGATCTTCGATCTTAGCACCTTCAACAAACATTGCTTGCATAAGAAGTAGCTCAGAAATATCACCAAATACTTCTGTATCAGCTTCATCTTTTAGCTTTTGTACTAAATGATGCTCAGCATTAAGCTCTAAGATAGGCTTCATACCCATTCCTGGCATAAATGACTGTCCCGCTTCTTCCATCATCTTTTGCATGTGTAAGCTCATACCATAGTCGTTTACAACCACACAGCTTGGAGAATCAGTTAGACGCTTAGATAAACGTACATCTTCAACTTTATCTTTTAGAGATTCTTTTACTTCTTCTAAGATTTTTTTGAAATCTTTAGATTCTTTTTCAAATTTCTCTTTGTTTTCTTCTGACTCAAACTTATCAAGATCGATATCACCTTTGATAATAGATTTCATATGCTTACCATCAAACTCAGTCAATGTAGACATCATCCACTCATCGATACGATCTGACATAAGAATTACTTCGATACCTTTTTTCTTGAATGCTTCAAGTTGTGGGTTATTCGCAGCAGCCTTATGACTATCAGATGTAATATAGTAGATAGTATCTTGACCTTCTTTCATACGCGAAATATAGTCAGCTAAAGAAACTGTTTGCTTAGAGTCACCACTTTCAGTAGTCGCAAATCTCATTAGACCAGCAAGCTTTTCTTTGTTTGAGTGATCATCAGATACACCTTCTTTAAGTACTTGACCAAAGTTATCCCAGAATTTTTGATATTTTTCTGCATCTTTATTAGCAAGTTTCTTAAGTTCACTAAGAACTTTCGAAGTTGTAGCTTTTCTGATTTTATCAATAACTTTGTTATGCTGTAATATTTCACGTGATACGTTTAGTGGTAAATCAGCAGAATCAATTACACCCTTAACAAATCTTAAATATGGAGGTAATAATTCCTTGTTCTCCATAATAAATACTCTACGTACATATAAAGATAAACCATAATCTTTATCTCTATTCCAGAAGTCAAAAGGCTTATTCTCTGGGATATATAGTAAGCTGTTATACTCAAGGTTACCTTCAACCTTATTATGTATCCACATTGAAGCATCTGCAAAATCATGAGATATATACTTATAAAACTCCTGATACTCTTCATCAGTTATTTCATCTTTTGATCTTAACCAAATAGCTTTAGTATTGTTTACAGTTTCATACTCATCTTTGATTGTTTGCTCACCCTTATCATCAGTTTCAACTTTTTTCATCTGAATAGGAGTGTTGATACAATCTGAGTACTTATTAACTAGTCCTTTTAAGATGTGATGCTCTAATAAATCTAAATGATCTTCTTTAATATGAAGAGTTATTTCTGTACCACGCTTTTCTTTTGTAATAGTGTCTATTGTAAAGCCATTTTGTGCATCAGAAACCCATTTAGTTGCCTGATCTTTATCTTGACCTGCTTTTCTAGTTCTAACTGTAACTTTATCAGCAACGATAAATGAAGAGTAGAAACCAACACCAAACTGACCGATAAGCTCATTATCTTTACTCTTATCACCAGTTAGGCTTTCTAAGAATTTCTTCGTACCAGATTTTGCAATAGTACCAAGGTTCTCGATAACCTCTTCCTCTGTCATACCAATACCATTATCACTAACTGTAATAGTCTTAGCATCTTTATCAAAATCTACTCTTATTGCATAATCAGTGTCGCCTTCATTTAACTCTGCATTTGAGATGCTTTCATATCTTAATTTCTCAATCGCATCAGAACTGTTTGATACAAGTTCTCTTAGAAAGATTTCACGATTTGAATATAGCGAATGAATTACAAGGTGAAGTAATTTGTCTACTTCAGTTTCAAAAGTATATTTTTTTTCTGACATTTTATATAACCCTCTCTTGTTATACTCATTTTTAAATAATTTATGACACTGATATATATGAGAGTTATTATTATTTTTTCAAGAATTTTTTTATAACGATTACATTTTAAAGAGCTAATTTTACAAAGAATCCTTATCAGTTCTAGATATTTTTTTAGCCGCTTCCTCTCGTTCTTGGCGTATTTCATCAATAAAAGCGCCTCCTATTAGACCACTAGGAATAGCAAAAACCCCTATACCAAGCATTGAAAGAATAGCTGCAATAAGTCTGCCAACTAGAGTTACTGGATACATATCGCCATATCCAACTGTTGTTAGAGTAGTAACTCCCCACCATAATGTATTTGATATAGTTGAAAACACTTCTGGTTGTGCATCATGCTCTGCGTAAAACATCATTACACACGATATTATTAATATCACAAAAATTAAGCAGTATGATACTAACAGCTCGAGATAGATTTTTTTAAAGACATTTATTAATCTATTCATAATTGCTGTATTTTGAAATATTTTAAATACACGTAATAATCTAAGCACAATTAATTCGTGAGAGTTTACACCAAAAAGAGCAAGTATTAAGGGTAAAAAGATAGCCACAAAATCGATAACATTATAAAACTTAAAAACAAACACTAGTTTTCTAGGAGATATAACTAATCGAACAATATACTCAATAGCAAAGATTGCTGAAAAAATAATATTAATATAGTTAAGATAATCTATATCTCCATAATCTACTTGTGCTATTAATGTTATAGAATTGATAACAACCAGTATGATAATTACACACTGATAAAGTTTCTGAACCATATAAATTAAACAGTAAAAAATTTATAAAGTAATTTTAGCAAATATATTTGAATTTATGAGAATAAAAATTTAGATATTTTTGGATAAGAATTTTTGAGATAAAAAGAAATATTATTCTTCGTCAGCAGCTTCTTCTACTTCAGGTCTGTCTACTAATTCGATGAAAGCCATAGGAGCCTTATCACCGAATCTATAACCACACTTAAGAATTCTAGTGTAACCACCAGCTCTTTCTGCATAACGAGCACCAAACTCTTCGAAAAGTTTAGTTACAGCTGCTTTGTTTCTTAAGAAATCAAAAGCTTGTCTTCTTAATGCAACTGATTGTGCTTTGAACTCATTAGAATTTACATCTAACTCGTTTCTTAACTTATATTCTCTTTTAGCTAAAGTAACTAAAGGCTCAACGATAGTTCTTAACTCTTTAGCTTTTGGCAAAGTAGTTTTGATAAGCTCATGATTAATCAAAGAAGCTGACATGTTTTTAAACATAGCTTTTCTATGACTACTAGTTCTACCAAATTTTCTACCTTTCTTATGATGTCTCATAGTAATTACTCCTTTATAGTTAATATTATATGATTACTATATTAATTTATTTTCCTTCAACTAACTCTCTAAAGTTATCAATCTGAACACCTAGAGATAAGTTGTTATCTATCAATATTTGCTTAATCTCATTTAGAGATTTTTTACCTAAATTAGGTATCTTCATAAGTTTAGACTCACTATATTGAACAAGATCACCAAGATACTTGATGTTCTCGGCTCTTAAACAATTAGATGATCTTACAGTAAGCTCTAAGTCATCAATTGGTTTAAGAAGTATTGGATCAATATTAGAATCTAATAAAGCATCTCCAGTTTTACCATTACTAGGTACTTTAAGAGATACAAAAACTGACATTTGCTCACAAAAATATTCTAAAGCTTTTGTAACAGCTGCTAGTGGTTCTACAGTACCATTTGTTTTCAAAAATACTTCTAGAACATCACTGTCGCCATTATCAATTACTTCAAATGCAACTCTTTTGATTGGGTTATAGTCTGCATCAACAGCTATATCGCCAACTCTGTCTAGTTCAATTGGTACAGCTGAAAGTATTCCAACATTTCTGCCATAATCAACTGTTGCAACTAAACTGAACTCTCTTTGATTTGTCAAAGTAGCTATAGGTTGATCTTTGTTTATAATCTCTACGCCTTGAGTTGTCTTAAAGTCACCAGCTGTAACAATACCTGCTTTATCAACAGATAACTCTAACTCAACATTATCAATGCCTTTGTCAAGTTTGATTGCTACTTTCTTTAAGTTAGAAACGATTTCGACAACATCTTCTTTGACATCTTCTAAAGCAGAATACTCATGCAATACATCTTTAATATTAACTTTAATAATAGATGCACCAGGAAGAGAAGATAATAAAACCCTTCTAATAGAGTTGCCAAGGATATGAGCCATACCTTTTTCTACAGGAGAAAGCTGTACTTTATATCCTAAAGCACCCAAATCTTCTTTAAGCTGTATATTAGGTAAAAATTCTTGGTTTGAATTATTATTACTCACTAAAAAATCTCCTTGAAATAAAGGCTATAAAGAGCCACTAAAGATAATAAAATATTATTTATTATTACTTAGAGTAAAGCTCGATGATTAATTGTTCATTTATGTCTGATGATAACTCAGATCTGTCTGGAGAAGCCTTCATAGTACCTTCTAATGAATCAGTATTTACATCGATCCAAGAAAGTTCTTTTCTACCTTTAGCAAGCTCAACAGCATTTTGAATTCTTAATTGTTTTTTAGCTTTCTCTCTTACTGCAACTATATCACCAGCTTTAACTTGAGCAGATGGTACGTTACAAGTATGTCCATTAAGAACTATACCTTTATGAACAACAAGCTGTCTAGCTTCTGCACGAGTAGCAGCAAAGCCCATTCTATAAACAACATTGTCTAATCTTGATTCTAATAGTTCTAATAAAGTAGCACCTGTGTTACCTTTTCTTCTATTAGCTTCAAGATAGTATTTTTTGAACTGACCTTCTAAAACACCGTACATACGACGAACTTTTTGCTTTTCTCTTAACTGTAAACCATAGTCAGAAAGACGCGCTCTTCTTGCTCCATGTTGACCTGGTGCAGTATTCATTTTGCATTTTTCGTCGTTAGCTTTTACGCCACTTTTTAAAAATAAGTCAGTACCTTCTCTTCTAGAAAGTTTACACTTTGGTCCTAGATATCTAGCCATTATTTATTTCCCTTTAAAATATTAAACACGACGTTTCTTAGGAGGACGACAACCATTATGAGGTAATGGAGTCACATCTGTTATACTTGATACTTTTAGGTTCTTAGCATTTAAAGCTCTAACAGCTGAATCTCTACCTGAACCTGGTCCTTTTACTAAAACATCTACATTTTTAACACCATATTCTAGAGCCATATCAGCTGCTCTTTCTGCTGCAACCTGAGCAGCGAAAGGTGTACTTTTTCTTGAACCTCTAAAGCCACTACCACCAGAAGTAGCCCAAGATAAAGCATTACCTTGTCTATCTGTGATAGTCACTATAGTGTTATTAAAAGATGAGTAAATATGAGCAACTGCATCAGTAACTACTCTTTTTACTTTTTTCTTTGATGATCTAACAGACTTAGCCATATAATCTACCCTTTAATCTTTATAGTTATAATTGTATTACGCCTTGATTGGCTTTCTTGGACCCTTACGAGTACGAGCATTAGTCTTCGTTCTTTGCCCTCTTACAGGAAGGCTACGACGATGTCTTCTACCTCTGAAGCAACCTAAGTCCATAAGTCTTTTTATGTCCATAGAAACTTCACGACGCAGGTCACCTTCTACAGTATATTTAGCAACCTCTGTTCTTAAGGCTTCAACTTGCTCATCTGTTAACTCTTTGATCTTAACAGTTGGATCTAGTTTACAAGATTCACATATTTGTTGTGCTCTTGTCTTGCCTATTCCATAAATTGAAGTTAATCCTATTACAGTATGTTTATGAACAGGAATATTAACACCAGCTATACGAGCCATCTAATTCACTCCTAAATAATTATTCTTAATTTATTTGCTACCACAGCAATTAGTAACTTGCTAGGATAACTTTTTAAAAACAAATAATCAAGCTTTATTTAATTTGCTTGACTGATTAACCTTGTCTTTGCTTATGTCTAGGGTCTGTACATATCACACGAACAACTCTGTTACGCTTGATAACTTTACAGTTTCTACACATTTTTTTAACTGAAGCTCTAACTTTCATTATATTTCTCCAAAAAATATTTCTCTATTTTCTCTTACCGCTAAGATTTGCTTTTTTCAGTAAAGAATCATATTGTGTTGACATCATATGTGATCTAACCTGAGCCATAAAGTCCATCATCACAACTACAACAATTAGTAAAGATGTTCCACCGAATGTAAATGATAAACCTTGTGCAAAGAATTTCACTACAAATATCGGTAATAAACATATAGCTGTAATATATAATGAACCAACTAAAGTCAATCTTGTCATAACCGCATCTATATACTTAGCTGTCTGCTCACCAGGTCTTACACCTGAGATATAAGCACCAGATTTCTTTAAGTTATCCGCTGTTTCTTTCGGATTAAATACTAGTGAAGTATAAAAGAAACAGAAAAATATAATAGTCGCAGCAAATACTACTGTATAAACTATACTACCTGGTTGTAGCATCTCAGCAACATCTGCTAACCAGCCTAGTGAATTATAGTTAGATAACCAACCAATTAAAACACCTGGAACCATAAGTATAGATGAAGCAAAGATTGCTGGGATTACACCAGCCATATTTAACTTCAAAGGCAAATGACTAGTCTGAGCAGCAAACATTTTTCTGCCCTGCTGTCTTTTTGCATAATTAACAGTAATTTTTCTTTGAGCACTTTCCATAAATACCACAAATGCTATCACTAACAATAGAAGTATTAAAAGAACCCAAACAGATAAATATGATATTACATGTTGACTTGCCTGAGATAGAGTATTTGATATTTCAAATGGAAGATTCGCAATAATACCCGAAAAAATTAGTAGTGAAATACCATTTCCCACACCTCTTTCCGTGATTTGCTCACCTAACCACATCAAAAACATACTACCTGTTGTAACTGAAACAATAGTTGTTAAATAAAATAACGGCATATTGTTTGTTGTCACTAAACCATCTTGATGCAGAACAAATGCAACAATACCAAATGATTGCACTACAGCTAAAGCAAGAGTAAAATATCTTGTATACTGAGTGATTTTTTTCTGACCAGATTCGCCTTCTTTCTTCAACTCTATAAATTTCGGATATACAGCTGATAACATTTGAAAGACAATTGATGCAGAAATATAAGGCATCACACCCAAAGCAAAGATACTCATTTGAGTAAGAGCGCCACCAGAGAACATATTAAACATACTCATCAAACCACTTGTTGATGAGTGTTGATTTGAAATAATTTGAACTAATTTTGCAGGATCAATATTTGGTATAGGAATATATACACCTAATCTAAATACTAATATAGCAATAACTACAAAAATTAGTCTTGATTTTAATTCACCTGTTGTACCAGAAGCACTATTAAACTTTGACATATCTTTAATCTTACTCTACTTTACCACCAGCTTTTTCGATAGCTTCTTTAGCACCTTTAGTGCAAGCTATACCTTTAAGGTTAATAGCTTTTTGGATTTCTCCAGTAGCTACTACTTTTGCTGTTTTAATATCTTTTCTAATAAGACCAAGATCTTTTAAAGTATCTAGAGTTACTTCATCAGCAGCAACATGATTTAACTCATGAAGTCTGATTTCAGCAACGAATCTTTTAGACGCAGAAGTGAAACCAAATTTTGGTAGTCTTCTTTGTAAAGGCATTTGACCACCTTCGAAACCTACCTTATGGTAACCACCTGAACGTGCTTTTTGACCTTTGTGACCCTTACCAGAAGTTTTACCTAAACCACTTCCTATACCACGACCAAGCCTTTTTGGAGCGCTTTTTGAGCCAGCAGCAGGAGCAATTGTATTTAATTTCATTTGATACTACCCCTCTATCTTAACCATATAATAAATTTTATTAGCCATACCACGATTTTCTGGAGTATCTAATACTTCAACTGTGTGGTTGATTTTTCTTAAACCTAAACCTCTAGCAGATGCTATGTGTTTTTGCTTACGACCTATCAGGCTTTTTACTAAAGTAACTTTAAATGTTTTAGCTTCGCTCATTTTAATTACCCCTGAATCTCTTCAACAGATAGACCTCTTTTATCAGCGATCTGTTCTGGTGATTTAATTTTCGCCAAGCCTGAGATTGTTGCTCTAACAACATTTACAGGATTAGTTGAACCATATGTTTTTGCTAAAACGTTATGAACACCAACAGCTTCAAATACAGAACGCATAGCACCACCAGCAATAATACCAGTACCAGCAGACGCAGGCTGCATAAACACTTTTGAAGCACCATGGTTAGCCATAGTAGCATACCATAACGTATCGTTATTTAGATTCACTGATACCATGTTTTTCTTAGCGTTTTCCATAGCTTTTTGGATAGCAACAGGCACTTCTCTTGATTTACCTCTACCTACGCCAATTCTACCTTTACCGTCACCTACAACAGTTAGTGCGGCAAAGCTCATGATTCTACCACCTTTAACTGTCTTAGAGTGTCTTTTAACACTAACTAACTTTTCAATCAGCTCTTCGTTCTTTTTTACTTCATTAGACATAATGAATAATCATCCATATTTTATTTATTAAAACTGTAGACCATGCTCTCTAGCAGCTTCTGCTAAAGCTTTAACACGTCCATGATATCTATATCCAGATCTATCAAAAGCAACTTGCTCGATACCTTTGTCTTTACATCTATTAGCAATAACTTCGCCAACGATTGCAGCAGACTCAACATTACCAGTATATTTACATTTTGCTTTAACATCTTTCTCTACAGTAGACGCAGAAGCTAATACAGTAGAACCATCACCAGAAATTACTTGAGCATATACATGCTTAGGTGTTCTATAAACACAAAGTCTAGTATGCCCTAATTCTCTTAGCTTAATTCTAGTACGCTTACTACGATTTAAACGAGCAGTTTTTTTATCCATAATAATACTATCCTTTACTAACTACTTCTTCTTAGCTTCTTTCTTAGCTACATATTCGTCTTCATAACGAACACCTTTACCTTTATAAGGTTCAGGTTTTCTATAGTCTCTAATTTCAGCTGCCACTTTACCTAAAAGCTCTTTATCAGCACTTTTAAGAACGATTTCTGTAGGAGCTGGAGTCTCTGCAGTTACACCTTGTGGTAAAGCATAAACAACTGGGTGAGAAAAACCTAATGTAAGGTTTAACTCACTACCTTGAGCTTTAGCACGGTAACCTACACCTATAATTTTTAGCTTTCTTTCAAAACCTTTGCTTACACCTTCAACCATATTGTTTAGGATAGCTCTTGCAGTACCTGATTGAGCAACTGCATTTTTACTATTATTGTTAGGTGTAACTGTTGCTTCATTATCTGCAACATTAAAAGTCACATCAGTAGAAAAAGTTTTGTTTAAAGTAGCCTTAGCTCCTTTAACTTCTACCTGATTGCCAGCAGCAACGTTGATTGTAACACCACTTGGGATAGCAACAGGTTTTTTACCTATTCTTGACATATCAAATCTCCTTGCTAACTTAAGCTACGTAGCCAATTACTTCGCCACCAACACCAAGAGCTCTTGCTTTTCTATCACTTACTAAACCTTTAGAAGTAGAGATAATAGCAACACCAAAACCACCATATACTTTAGGTAGTTCTTCGTGAGACTTATAGATTCTCAAACTTGGTCTAGAAACTCTTTTGATCATCTCGATCACAGGAGTACCAGCATGATACTTAAGCTCAATTTCTATAGAAGGATGACCTGCAGCAGTTGTACCTTTAGTACAGCTTTTAACATAGCCTTCTTTAACTAAGAAGTTTGCGATTTCCATTTTCATCTTTGAAAACGGTACAGAAACAGCTTCCTTTTCAGAAGAAAGACCATTTCTGATTCTTGTAAACATATCCGCGATAGGATCTTGCATACTCATAACTTAAAATTCCTTATTACCAACTAGCTTTCTTCAAACCAGGAACATCTCCTGCCATTGCATACTCTCTAAGCTTATTACGACATAAGCCAAATTTTCTGTATACAGCATGTGGTCTACCTGTTACTTTACATCTTCTTTGTACTCTAGAAGCTGAAGAGTTTACTGGTAGTTTTTGCAGTTTAATTTGAGCTTCCCATACTTGTTCTTCAGTAGAATTTACATCAAGAATAATAGCTTTAAGCTCAGCTCTTTTTTGAGCATATTTAGCTACTAATTTTTCTCTCTTCAATTCTCTCTGAATCATTGCTTTTTTCGCCATTTAAAACCCCAATTTAGATTAAGACTTAAAAGGAAAACCGAATGCTTTAAGCAAAGCTCTTCCTTGGTCATCATTTTTAGCTGTAGTAGTTATCGAAATATCTAAACCTCTGATTGAGTCAACTTTATCATAATCAATCTCAGGGAAAGAGATTTGCTCTCTCATACCTAAGCTGTAGTTTCCTCTACCATCAAAAGACTTAGCACTTAAACCCCTAAAATCTCTAATTCTAGGAATAGCAATTGTTATAAGTCTATCTAAAAATTCATACATACGCTCACCACGTAAAGTAACTTTACAACCGATTGGCCATCCATCACGGATTTTGAAACCAGCGATTGACTTTTTAGACTTAGTAACAACAGGCTTTTGACCAGCAATAGCTGTCAAATCATTTAATGCAAAAGTCATGATTTTTTTGTCTTTTGCAGCATCACCCACACCCATATTAAGAGTAATTTTCTCAATAGCAGGCACTTCCATTATATTATCTACATTAAGCTCGTCTTTTAACTTAGCAACAAGCTCCTTCTGATAATGATCCTTTAATCTTGCCATAAAACTTAGTCCTATAAGTCTACAAGCTCGCCATTTGATTTAAAGTAGCGAACCTTTTTCTCATCAACAAACTTATAACCCACTCTATCAGCTTTTTCAGTAGCTGGGTTAAAGATAGCAACGTTAGAAGCATCTACTGGAAGTTCTTTTTCAACAACTCCACCTTCAACACCTCTATTTGGGTTAGGCTTAATGTGTTTCTTAACAACATTAATACCTTCCACTAAAACCAAAGAACCACCTTTAGCGAATGACTTAACAACGCCTCTGCGACCTTTGTCTTTACCAGCGATAACGATTACATCATCACCTTTCTTTAATCTATTCATTACTTACACCTCAATAAATAACTATAATACTTCTGGTGCTAAAGATACGATCTTCATAAACTTCTCAGTACGAAGTTCCCTTGTTACAGGGCCAAAGATACGAGTTCCCATTGGTTGACCGTTAGCATTTAGTAGCACGGCAGCATTGCCATCAAAACGAACCTTAGAACCATCTCTTCTGCGCACACCTTTAGCTGTTCTCACAACTACAGCATTATATACAGATCCTTTCTTAGCTTTACCTCTTGGAGCAGCTTCTTTCACAGTCACTTTTATCACATCACCAATAGATGCATATCTGCGATGAGAGCCACCCAAAACTTTTATACACTCAACTCTCTTAGCGCCACTGTTATCAGCAACTTGGAGTTCTGTTTGCATTTGAATCATACAAATAACCCTTATTTATTATTAGATAAGACTGCTTGTGCATTTTTGCAGTCCGATAAATATACCAATAAACAAAAATAAAATCAAATTTATTATTTTTCTCTATAGATAATATCTACTAAACACCATTTCTTAGTTTTTGAATATGGCTTAGTTTCCTTGAACTTAATAACATCGCCCTGCTTACATTCATTCTTCTCATCATGAACATAATACTTAGTAGTTTTCTTAACGAATTTACCATATAAAGGGTGCTTAACGTATCTTTCAGCTCTTACTACTACAGTCTTATCCATAGCAACGCTAGAAACTTTACCTTCTAACAATCTAATTTTATCGCTCATCTTTCAGGCACCTATTTATTCTTTTCTGATATTATTGTATTTATACGAGCAATATCTCTTTTAGCACTTTTGAATAAGTGATTCTTTTTTAATTGCCCAGTACCCTTTTGCATACGAAGAGAAAATAATTGTTGCAATAACTCAATTTTCGCTTCTTGCAATTGGTCAATACTTTTACCTCTATAATCTTTTAAAGTATCATTTCTTTTCATTACATCACCTGCTTTTCAACAAAAGTTGTCTGCACTGGCATTTTAGCTGCCGCTCTTGCAAAAGCTTCACGCGCTAACTCTTCTTTAACACCAGTAATTTCATATAGTACACGTCCTGGTTGAATTTGAGCAACCCAATATTCAACTGAACCTTTACCTTTACCCATACGAACTTCAAGAGGCTTTTCTGTAATAGGTTTGTCCGGGAAGATTCTAATCCAAACTTTACCACCACGCTTAATGTGACGATTAATAGCTCTTCTTCCTGCTTCTATTTGTCTAGCAGTGATTCTGCCTCTAGATGTTGCTTGAAGACCAAACTCACCAAAGCTTACTTTATTACCTCTGTGAGCTAAGCCTCTATTACGCATCTTCTGCTGTTTACGAAACTTTGTACGCTTAGGCTGTAGCATTATCTAGCTCCTTTTTTATTATTTTTCTGATTCGTTTGACCAGGAAGGATTTCACCTTTATAGATCCAAACTTTAACACCGATAATACCATAAGTAGTTAAAGCTTTTGATGTAGCATAATCCACATCAGCTCTGAATGTTTGAAGAGGAACTCTACCATCTCTAGCCCACTCAGAACGTGCGATCTCAGCACCACCTAAACGACCACTTACCATGATCTTGATACCTTTAGCACCTGACTTCATAGCACCTTGCATAGCTTTTTTCATAGCTCTTCTGAACATTACTCTTTTTTCTAATTGTTGAGCAACGCTATCTGCTACTAATTTAGCATCAATTTCAGGCTTACGAACTTCTTCGATATTGATTTGAACAGGAATCCCCATTAACTTGTTAACTTCTGCACGAAGTTTTTCAACATCTTCACCCTTCTTACCAATTACAATACCAGGTCTTGCTGTATGAATTGTAATCTTAGCATTTTGAGCAGGTCTCTCAATCTGAATCTTACTAACTGCTGCTGAAGCAAGTTTTTTGTGCAAAAACTCTCTAACCTTAATATCTTCATTAAGCTTAGTAGCGTAGTCAGAAGAGTCAGCATACCAAGTTGAGTTATGCTCTTTTACTATGCCTAATCGAATTCCATTAGGATTTACTTTTTGACCCATTTTTACTACACCTCTTAATTTTTCTCAGCAACTTTCACAGTGATATGTGAAGTTCTTTTTAAAATACGATTACCACGACCTTTTGCTCTAGCTTCAAAACGCTTCATAGTAGGACCCTCATCAACAAACACTGTTGAAACAAATAAAGAATCAACATCCATTCCGTCGTTATGCTCAGCATTTGCAACAGCAGAGTTTAAAACATCCTTGATTAGAACCGCTGCTTTTTTGTTACTAAAAGTCAAAAGATTAATAGCTTTCTCTACAGGTAGACCCCTGATTTGATCAGCAACCAATCTACATTTTTGAGCTGAGATTCTTGCAAATTTTAATTTAGCTTGTACTTCCATGTATATAACCCCAACTATTTCTTCTTAGCTTTTTTATCAGCTGCATGACCACGATAGTTACGAGTTACCGCGAACTCTCCTAACTTATGACCAACCATTTCTTCAGTCATAAGAACAGGCACGTGCTGCTGACCGTTATGTACAGCTATAGTTAAACCTATCATATCTGGCACAATCAATGATCTTCTTGACCATGTTTTGATTGGCTTTTTAGAATTACTTTCTTGCGCTTCAAAAACCTTCTTTAAAAGATGATGATCTACAAAAGGTCCTTTTTTTAATGAACGAGGCACAACCTTCTCCCTAATTACTTACGTTTTTGAACAATCAACTTATTAGAACGCTTATTTTTACGCGTCTTATAACCTTTAGTAGGCACACCCCAAGGTGACACAGGATGTCTACCACCTGAAGTACGGCCTTCACCACCACCATGTGGGTGATCTACTGGGTTCATTGCAACACCTCTAACAGTAGGTCTTACACCTCTCCAGCGCTTAGCACCAGCTTTACCTAAAGATTTTAAGTTATGCTCAGAATTAGATACCACACCAATAACCGCTCTACAATCTAAAAGCACTCTTCTCATCTCACCTGATCTTAGACGAATAATTGCATATGCATTATCCTTACCGACCAACTGAGCAAAAGTACCAGCACTTCTGATCATTTGCGCACCTTTTTTTGGCTTCATTTCGATATTATGAATAACTGTACCTAGAGGGATATTTCTAAGAGGCATACAGTTACCAACAGCAACATCAACTCTTTCGCCAGAAACTACAGACATATCTTTCTTTAGTCCTTTAGGAGCGATGATGTATCTTCTTTCACCATCAGCATATAATACTAAAGCAATGTTTGCACTACGGTTAGGATCGTACTCGATTCTCTCAACCCTAGCAGTGATACCGTCCTTATTTCTTTTGAAATCAACTACACGATAGTGTTGTTTATGTCCACCACCGTGATGACGAACTGTAATTCTACCAGTATTATTTCTACCAGCTTTATTCTTCTTAACTTCAACCAAACCTTTAAATGGCTTACCTGTATGTAATTCTGTATTCTTTACGCTCACTACGTGGCGACGGCCAGGTGAAGTAGGTTTAGCTTTTTTTATTTCAATCATGATTATAAACCTTCTTTATAATTACTCTGCACCAACAAAATTGATATCATGTCCTTCAGCAAGCTTCACATAAGCTTTTTTCCAAGCTTTTGTTCTACCTTCAACACGACCAAATCTACGCGCCTTACCCTTAACATTAAGGATATTTACAGACTCAACTTTAACTTCAAAAAGCTGCTCAATAGCATTTTTTACATCTTGCTTGCTTGCAAATCTAGCAACTTCAAACACGATTGTTGAGTTTGCATCTGAAAGACCATAAGTTTTATCAGAAACATGAGGTCTTATTACAGTTTTTAATAATTTTTCTTGAGAACTCATACTAACTTCTCCTCTATTTCTTTTATAGCTTTTTTAGTGAAAACAACGTTCTCAAAGCATACTAAAGAAACCGGATTAATTTCTACAGAATCACACACTGCTACATTCTTAAGGTTTCTAGAAGATAAGTATAGATTCTCACTAAATTCTTCTACACCAACAACAAAAAGTACATCATTAACTCCTAAAGAATCAATAACTGATTTAAACTCTTTTGTCTTTGGAGTTTCTAACTTCAACTCTTCTACTACAGTCATTCTATCTGATCTTAATAACTCAGATAGGATTGACTTGATAGCACCTGAATACATTTTGCGATTAACTTTTTGCTTATAACTCTTAGGCTTAGCGGCAAATGTTACACCACCCTTTCTAAAGATAGGAGAACGGATAGTACCCGCTCTTGCTCTACCTGTACCTTTTTGTCTCCAAGGCTTAGCTCCACCACCAGATACTTCAGATCTAGTCTTTTGAGCTTTTGTACCTTGACGAGCACCTGCCATATAAGCAACAACAACCTGGTGGATCAGAGCTTCATTATAGTCTGTTGCAAAAACACCTTCTGCAACATCTACTACACCAGCCTCTGCACCAGCTAAAGATTTCATATTTAAGTCCACAACAATCTCCGGTATTTAATATTTATCTACTAACTTTTAACAGCTGGAGTAACAATGATATTGCCACCAACTGAACCTGGAATACCACCTTTTAAAAGTAATAAACCATTTTCCGCGTCCACTCTCACAACCTCAAGAGACTGAATAGTAACGTTTTCGCTACCCATGTGTCCAGCCATCTTCTTGTTCTTAAATACTCTACCTGGAGTCTGGTTTTGACCAGTAGAACCATGAACTCTGTGAGAAAGTGAGTTACCATGAGTTGCATCTTGTGTAGCAAAGTTATGACGCTTAACGCCACCTTGGAAACCTTTACCTTTAGATACTCCTCTTACATCCACTTTTTGACCTGCTTCAAATATAGTAGCTTCAACAGATGAACCAACTTCATATTCAGTAGCATTATCTATAGCGAATTCCCACAATCCTCTACCAGGCTCCACACCAGCTTTCGCATAGTGACCAGCTGTAGGTTTGTTTACATTAGAACGCTTCTTGAAACCAGTAGTTACTTGTATAGCATTATAACCATCCGTTTCAGTAGTTTTAACTTGAGTAACCTTGTTAGGCTCAACTTGAACTACTGTTACAGGAATAGAAACACCATCTTCAGTAAAAATACGAGTCATACCACATTTGCGACCAACTAATCCTAAAGACATTATTTAATCCTCTATTATTATTATATTAACCCTGTGATTACGATTGACCACAGAGACCTAATTGATTACATTTTTTGAGTTTTTCAAAAAAGTAACGTATATATTAGCTTAAACTGATCTGAACATCAACACCTGATGCTAAATCTAATTTCATTAAAGCATCTACAGTTTTGTCTGTAGGCTCAACAATATCGATCAATCTCTTGTGAGTTCTGATCTCATATTGATCTCTTGCTTTTTTATTTACGTGAGGAGAAATAAGAATTGTAAACTTCTCTTTACGTACTGGTAAAGGAATAGGTCCTTTAACCTGAGCCCCTGTTTTCTTAGCTGTATCAACAATTTCTTGAGTTGAAACATCGATAAGCTTATGATCAAAGGCTTTTAATCTAATTCTAATACGTTGATTATTTATAGCCATTTTAATTATATCCTTTTAATTATGAGTTACGTGATTTGATGATTTCATCAGCTATGTTATTTGGTACTTCAGCATATTTTTCAAACTGCATAGAGAAAGATGCTCTACCTTGGCTCATAGAACGAACATTAGTAGCATAACCAAACATTTCTGAAAGAGGAACTAGAGCATTAACAACTCTACCACTTGGGTTCTCATCCATACCTTCAATAATACCTCTTCTTCTGTTAAGGTCACCCATAACATCACCAAGATAATCTTCAGGAGTCACAACTTCTACCTTCATAATTGGCTCAAGTATACAAGCATTTGCTTTTTTAGCACCTTCTTTAAGCGCCATAGAAGCAGCAATCTTAAACGCCATCTCAGATGAGTCAACATCATGGTAAGAACCATCAAATAAAGTAGCTTTAACACCAATCATTGGGTAACCAGCTAATACACCATTCTGCATTTGCTCTTCGATACCTTTAGCAACTGAACCAATATATTCTTTTGGTACCACACCACCAACAATCTCATCAACAAACTCAAATGTCTTATCTTCACCATTTTCATCTTCTTCAACAACTAATGGCTCAAACTTAACAACAACATGACCATATTGACCGCGACCACCAGATTGGCGCACGAACTTACTATCTTGATCTACAGTTGATTTAATAGTTTCTCTGTATGCCACCTGAGGATTACCAACATTTGCTTCAACCTTGAACTCACGCTTCATACGATCAACAATAATATCCAAGTGAAGCTCACCCATACCAGAAATAATTGTTTGACCTGACTCTTCATCAGTTTTAACTCTGAAAGATGGATCCTCTGCAGCTAGCTTACCTAAGGCTATAGACATTTTTTCTTGGTCAGCTTTAGTTTTTGGCTCAACAGCAACAGAAATCACTGGCTCAGGGAATTCCATTCTTTCTAAGATAACAACATTATCTTGATCACAAAGAGTATCACCAGTAGTTACATCTTTTAGACCAATACATGCAGCGATATCACCAGCACGAACTTCTTTGATCTCTTCACGCTTGTTAGAGTGCATCTGTACAATACGACCTACACGCTCTTTTTTACCTTTAACAGGGTTATAAACAGCATCACCAGACTTAAGTACGCCTGAATAAACACGTATAAACGTTAAGTTACCAACAAACGGGTCAGTAGCTAGCTTAAACGCAAGAGCTGCAAATGGCTCATCATCAGATGAAGGACGAGAAGCTGGCTCACCATCTTGTGTTTCACACTTAATAGCAGCAACCTGGTTAGGAGCAGGTAAATAACGGATAACACCATCAAGAACAGCCTGAACACCTTTGTTCTTAAATGCTGATCCACAGAATGCAAGCACGATCTCATTATTAAGAACTCTTGTACGAAGACCTTCATGAATTTCATCTTCTGAAAGCTCGCCTTCTTCAAGATATTTTTCCATTAGCTCTTCTGAAGACTCAGCCGCAGCCTCAATCATCTCCATACGTAGCTCTTCTGCTCTATCTTGAAGCTCAGCTGGAATATCTACAAGATCATAAGTTAGACCCATATCTTCTTCATTCCACATAATAGCTTTCATCTTAACTAGATCTACAACACCTTTGAAATCTTCTTCCGCACCAATATTTAATTGAACAGGAACTACATTTGCTTTTAGTCTTGTTTTAATCTGACCACAAACTCTTTCAAAATCTGCTCCAGATCTGTCCATTTTGTTTACAAATACGATTCTTGGAACACCGTATTTGTTAGCTTGACGCCATACAGTTTCTGACTGAGGCTCAACACCTGATGAACCACAAAATACAACAACCGCACCATCTAGTACACGTAGAGAACGCTCAACTTCAATTGTAAAGTCAACGTGACCCGGAGTGTCAATAATGTTTACACGATGCTCAGGAAATTGTTGATCCATACCCGACCAGAAAGTAGTTGTAGCAGCTGAAGTAATTGTAATACCTCTTTCTTGCTCTTGCTCCATCCAGTCCATAGTAGCAGCACCATCATGTACCTCACCGATCTTATGAGAAAGACCTGTATAAAATAAGATACGCTCTGTAGTAGTTGTCTTACCTGCGTCAACGTGGGCACAGATACCGATATTTCTATATTTTTCTAAAGCTGTTTTACGAGGCATTTTCTATTCTCCTATTACCATCTAAAGTGAGCAAATGCTTTGTTAGCTTCAGCCATCTTATGAGTATCTTCTCTCTTCTTGACAGCAGCACCTCTACCTTCTACAGCTTCTAGAATTTCCGCAGCAACTCTATCACCCATAGTATTTTCTTTTCTCTTACGTGCAGCATCAATTATCCATCTCATACCCAAAGTTTGACGACGCTCTGGTCTAACTTCTACAGGTACTTGATATGTAGCACCACCAACACGGCGAGATTTAACCTCTACCATAGGGCTAACGCTTTCTAACGCATTTTCAAAAACTTCAACTTCATTAGCTGAAGCATCTTTTGCTTTGATTCTATCAAATGCACCATATACAATTTTCTCTGCTACTGATTTTTTACCATCTAGCATGATATGGTTAACAAACTTAGCAACTACCTGACTCTTATACTTAGGATCAGGTAAAATATCTCTTTTAGGAGCTCTATTTCTTCTAGACATTTTTACACCTTTTTCAAATGTTAAATTTTAAACACAAACTAAGACTTAGGACGCTTCGTACCATACTTAGAACGACCGTGCTTACGATTATTAACACCTGAAGTATCTAAAGCACCCCTAACGATGTGATAACGCACACCTGGCAAATCTTTAACCCTACCACCTCTGATAAGCACCACACTGTGCTCTTGTAGGTTATGGCCTTCACCACCAATGTAACTTGTTACCTCAAAACCGCTCGTTAATCTTACACGAGCTACTTTTCTAAGTGCTGAGTTAGGCTTCTTAGGAGTTGTAGTATAAACTCTTGTACAAACACCTCTTCTTTGAGGACAAGCCTTCAACGCAGGAACCTTAGACTTAACAACCGATCTCTTGCGAGGGTTGTTCACCAACTGATTTATAGTTGCCATTAGTTATTATTCTCCGTTTTTTTATCAGTTTTCGATTTAAATAATTTCAAATGCTAGACAAAGGCAATGCCTATGCAAAAATAGCATTAGGCAACAATAATAACAAAAAAGCAAGAAAAAGCAAAGAAAAAGTATTACTTATTGGAAGATCCAAAAACGGACTTAAATGCAACATAAAGATAATTACACATAGAATAAACTGTTAAAACCACAGCAATATACAACATCAAAAACCCTAAAAATATAAACCATGTATTAAAACTTGCATAATCAATAGACTGCCTAAAATCTATCGCTGGTTTAATTAGAAATATAAATAGCGCTGCCATCTGAGCAGTAGTTTTAACCTTCCCCCAGATACCAACCTTAACAACACTACGCTGACCTAACTCTGCCATCCATTCACGTAAAGCAGACACAAGTATTTCACGACAAATCATAATAATTGCAGGGATAGTCGCCCACCAATAAGGATACATCTCAACAAATAAGCATAAAGCTGTAGCTACGATAAGCTTATCTGCAACAGGATCTAGAAAAGCTCCCAACTTACTTGTCTGTTCCCATTTACGTGCTAGATAACCATCCAACCAATCAGTTGCAGCACCTAATAAAAATAGCGTAGCCGTGATACCATGATGATGCGGAAAATTAAAATAATAACAAATAACGATAAAAGGAATTAAAGCCAAACGCCCAAAAGTTAAAATATTAGGTATATTAAAAAACATTAAACTAAACCCCTGTATGGCCAAAACCACCAATGGCTCTAGCTGTTTCTTTTGAAAACTCATCAACAACATTAAAGGTTGCTTGAATAACAGGCACAATAACAAGCTGAGCAAATCTCATCAAAGGTTCTATTTCTACAACCTCTTGAGAGCGATTAAAACAAGAAACTTTTAATTCACCTTGATAATCAGAATCTATAAGACCCGTACCATTACCAAGTACCAAACCTTTCTTATGCCCCAACCCTGATCTTGGCAAAATCATCGCAGCATATCTTGGATCAGCAATATTAATAGCTATTCCAGTACCTATAAGCTTACATTCACCAGGATTTAAAAACACACTCTCAGAAATACATGCTTTCAGATCAACAGCTGCAGAACCCTCAGTTCCATAACTAGGCAGCTCTTTAATAATCTCTTTATTTAAAAACTTAAGTTCAATATTCATAAAAACCTCTATAAAACAAACACACCAGCCAAATATCCTAACAACACAAATACTGGCAGAGTAGGCATATAACCATCCAACCTATCAAGCAAACCACCATGGCCAGGCAAAATATTACCACTATCCTTAACCCCTGCTATACGCTTCATCATACTCTCAAACACGTCACCAACAACAGACAACACTGCAATAAGAGCTGATATTAGCACCATATAAAGATACTCTAAAGGAGTTAAGCCCATGTATAAAAGAAATATTACAGCCACCACAACAGCACAAGCCATACCACCAAGAAGACCTTCTATAGTTTTATTTGGGCTCAACCTAGGAAGCATCTTACGCTTACCAATAGCTTTACCAGTAAAATATGCGCCACTATCAGCTGCTGCAACAACTAAAATAAACATAAATATCCACGCAACATTATTACTATGCAATATATATAGACAAGCAGCAAAAGGAGCTATAGTAAACAACCCTAAAACAAGCATTTCCGTTGATGAAATAGCATTTATTTTCTCTCGCTCATACTGACTTAATCTAAATATAGCGTATAACCAAAATATAGGGAAAATATACTGCAAGTAGGTAAAGAATTCAGCAACTACAAAAGCTGCAACCACGAACACAATAAGATACTTAACCATAGCATCCTGATCAACCTTTGCTAGTCTTAACCACTCATGTGCAGACAAAAGAGCTACAAGGAAAACACCAACCCCAAATAAGTACTCAGATGCGTATAACAAAAAACTAAATACCACTACTACAAGCACAACACCTGTTATAATTCTTTCTTTCATAAATCCCTCTTATTTAACCTGCTCACCACTCTTACCAAACCTTCTTTGGCGCGAATAAAAATACTCTACAGCCCTATTCAGCTCCTTTTTAGAAAAATCTGGCCACATAACATCAGTAAAATACATCTCTGCGTATGCAAGTTGCCACAACATAAAATCACTTAAGCGGACTTCACCACTTGTGCGAATAAGTAAATCAACAGGTAGATCACCAGCAACCAAATATTTACTAAATACTTGCTCAGTTATAGCCTCTGGCAAAACTTTTTGTTTCTGAACATCGTTTACCACAGCTTTTACTGCCTCTACAATATCCCATTTACCAGCATAGTCAACAGCCAATCTTAACTCTAAACCTGTATTTTGACTCGTTAAAGACTCTGTTTCTGCAATGATATTTAAAAGCTTCTCTGAAAGTCTTGTCTTATCGCCAACAACCTTCAAAGATATATTATTTTTATGCAACTTAGGAGCTTTATCTTTGAGCGTTTTGCAGAACAAATCCATCAAGTCCTCGACTTCCTGCGCTGGTCTTAGCCAATTATCCCTACCAAAAGCAAAAAGTGTCAAAATTTCGATATTATTTTCAGCACAATACTCTATTGAAGCATCTACACTAGATATAGCATTCCTATGTCCAAAGATTCTTGGCTTTAATCTACTTTTAGCCCACCTACCATTACCATCCATAATTATGGCAATGTGTCTAAGAGTATTTTTCTTAGCCGAGATCATAATTAAATTTAGAATAAAAATTAAACTAGGTAAATAATAAGAAAGAATAGATGAAAATACAAGTTTTATTAAGAAATCTAAGCAATTAGACCTCCATTAAGTCTTGTTCCTTTTTAACTGCTAGAGCATCAGCTTGAGCAATCATTTTATCAGTGATTTTTTGGATATTATCTTCAGCTCTTTTTGCTTCATCTTCAGTTATTTCTTTTTCCTTAAGAAGCTCTTTAATATCACTATTAGCATCACGACGAATATTTCTGATAGAGATTCTGCCACTTTCTGTTTCAGACTTAACTAGCTTAACAAGCTCTCTTCTTCTTTCTTCGTTTAATGCTGGCATAGGCACTCTTAGAGAATCGCCTAAGTTAGTAGGGTTAAGACCAAGATCAGAAGTCATAATAGCCTTTTCAATCTGACCCGAAAGACCCTTCTCCCACGGAGTAATACCAAGAGTTCTCGCATCTAGAACATTTACGTTAGCAACCTGAGTAATAGGAGTAGCTGAACCATAATAGTCGATAGTTACATGAGCTAAAATATCAGGATGAGCACGACCAGTTCTAATCTTAGCTAAATCATCAGCTAAAACATCCAAAGATTTACTCATTCTGCTTTCAGCATCTTTTAGAATTTCATTTATCATATAAATAACCCCTTTAAAAATTAATTAGTCTAAAGTAACCCAAGTACCATATTTAGAATCAACAACAGCATCAACCAAAGCATTAGGCTGAGTCAAATCAAACACATATATTGGAATACCAAAATCTCTACATTGAGTAAAAGCTCCCAAATCCATAACACTCAGCTCTTTAGCAACCACTTCCGAGAAAGTAATTCTCTCAAAGCGCCTTGCATCTGAGTGCTTATTTGGATCTTTATCATACACCCCATCAACAGTTGTAGCTTTAAGTAAAGCATCTGCACCAATCTCAACAGCTCTTAAACTAGCTGTAGTATCAGTAGTTACAAATGGATTACCTGTACCACCAGCAAAGATCAAAACTTTCCCAGCAGCTAATGACTGATTAAACTCATGCGCACTAGCCACCTTAAGCAAGCCATCAACACCTTTCGCTGAAAAAACATCTGCTTCGACATTTTCACTAATAAGCATATCACGTAAAGCCAAAGCATTAATCATAGTCGCGATCATACCCATCGAGTCTGCAGTCGCCCTTTTGATCTTGTCACCAAAATTAGCCCTACCTCCTCGCAAGATATTACCACCACCAACAACTATAGCTACTTCAACACCCTGATTAGCAAGAGTTTTAATTTGATTTATAACAGGTTTTGCAGAGTCAACATTTATACCAAAACCCTGATCTGCAGATAAAGACTCTCCACTTAACTTAAGAAGAACTCTCTTAAACTTTGGAGATTTTTGAGAACATTCTGACGAATCGTTAGACATATATTAACCTTTAATTTGGCTCATCACCTCTGCAGCAAAGTCTTCTTCTTTCTTCTCGATACCTTCACCAACATCTAGACGAATAAAGCTAGCTACTTTTGCATTTTTATCTTTAAGAAGCTTTTCAACTTGGATACTTGGATCTTTAACAAAAGCTTGACCAGTTAAGCTAACTTCACCAGTAAACTTCTTCATACGACCAACAACCATCTTCTCAGCGATTTCTTTTGGCTTACCAGATTGCATAGCGATCTCAACTTGGATAGCCTTTTCTTTTTCTACAACATCTGCAGGAACATCTTCAGGATTAACATACTGAGGATTAGCAGCTGTTACATGCATAGCGATATCTTTAGCAAGTTCTTCATCACCGCCTTCTAAAGCAGCAACTACACCAATTCTACCACCGTGAACATAAGCACCTAAGTTACCAGCTTCTGTAGCTTTAACTCTACGAACTTGAATGTTCTCACCGATCTTAGCAACTAAAGCTTTTCTAGCTTCTTCAACAGTTTCACCAGTTGAAATCTTAGCTTCTAGAACTTCTTCGATAGTTTTTGCATTAGCAGCATGAGCAGCTTTCACAGCTTCTTTAGCAAATGATTTAAAACTATCATCTCTAGCAACGAAATCCGTTTCCGAGTTGATTTCAAGCAATACAGCTCTACCGTCAGCAGCATAAGCTTCGATAACACCTTCAGCAGCAACACGAGAAGCTTTCTTATCAGCTTTTGCTTGACCAGAGATTCTCATCTCTTCAGCAGCTTTTTCAATATCACCTTCAGCAGCAACTAGAGCTTTCTTACACTCCATCATGCCAGCACCAGTTCTTTCTCTAAGTTCCTTTACTAATTTAGCAGAAATATTTGACATTGTTTTATTATCCTTGTTTTGTTTCTTATGCTTCTTGTTGAGCTTCTACAGCTTCATCAGCTTTTGCTTCAATTGCTCTATCTAGACCTTGAGCATCGATAACAGCATCAGCAAACTTCTTCATATAGAAAGATATAGACTTAACAGCATCATCATTACCAGGAATGATATAATCAATACCTTCAGGGTTTGAGTTAGTATCTACGATAGATACAACTTTGATACCAAGCTTTTTAGCTTCTTGAATAGCGATATGCTCTTTGTTGCTATCAATAACAACGATAGCATCAGGAATACCACCCATCTCTTTAATACCACCAAGAACTTTCTCTAACTTCTCGATAGTTCTTAAGTTTTGAAGCATTTCTTTCTTAGTTAAAGATTCAAAAGTACCATCTTCTTTCATCTTTTCTAACTGAGCTAATCTTTTGATAGATTGTCTAACTGTTTTGTAGTTAGTAAGCATACCACCTAACCATCTGTGGCTAACGAACGGCATACCACATCTTTTAGCTTCAGTTTCTATGATATCTTGAGCTTGTCTTTTAGTACCAACAAAAAGAACCTTACCACCATTAGCAACAGTTTTACCAACAAAGTTAACAGCGTCTTGGAAAAGAGGAACTGTTTTTTCTAAATTGATGATATGTACACCATGGTTAATACCAAAGATGTATTCATTCATTTGTGGGTTCCAGAAAGCTTTTTTGTGTCCGAAGTGAACACCAGCAGATAACATTTCTTTCATTAAAGACATTTTATTAATCCTTATTTATTTGGGTTATATCTAACACTTTAAACCAGCTCAAACATCGTAAACGACACCCTTTAAGCTAGCATTATTTTGCTAAAGTGTATGATTTATTAATTAAACATTACTTATACATAAAAATATAAGCTTGCTTATTCTATCATAAGACATCCCAAAATTACAAAAATTTATTTTTAATTAGATATGAAATACATTTCGACAAAATTAATAAAAAGTTCTGCTAAAAAGTGTAAAATGCTACAATATTACAAAACTGTTAAATAATACAAGAATATGATTTCACTAATAGTTGCATATGACAAAAACCTTGGTATTGGTAAAGAGAATTCTTTAGCATGGAAACTATCCGAAGATCTTAAAAATTTCAAAAAAATCACTGAAAACAACTATATTGTAATGGGTAGAAAAACTTTTGAATCAATTGGCCGCCCTCTTCCTAATCGTAAAAACATTATTCTAACTAGAGATAAAGAATACAAGCAAGACAAGTGCCTAATAATAAATAGCACGCAAGATATCTTAAACTTTGCCAAATCAAAACCGCATTATGAAATATTTATAATAGGTGGCGCGCAAATTTACAAAGAGTTTTTGCAATATGCCGATAGATTATATATAACTGAAGTTGATACACAGATAAATGATCTTGATGCTTTCTTCCCTCAATGGGATGAATCTAAATACAAACGCATAGGTCATAAAGAATTCAAAAAAGACGATAAAAACGAGTTTGACTTTACTTTTAGTGTTTTTGAGAAAAACTAATACTTTTTTGACATCAGTCAGATATAAAATCAACAACTACACTTAGTAGCTCACTAGGTCTTTCAATATGTGGTAAATGACCAGTATTTTTAAACCTATAATACTCAGCGTTTTTGATTAATTCACAGAGAGCTCTAACATCACTCTCATAGAAAATAATATCTTTCTCACTAGCAACAACCAATGTAGGAACCTCAATTTTTGAAACCCATCTTTTAGAATCAAAACCCTCAACTGCACAACGCTGATTCTTAAATCCAATTAAACTAAAAGGATGTGGATTTGTTATCACAAGCTCGACAAGCTTCTCTATTTTCAGATCACTTATTAAAAAATCATCAGAATAAATCCATGGTAAAAAAAGTCTTGTTGCTACTTCAGGTGGCACTGCTCTAGCACTCAAAACCTCATAAAACGATTGCATAAACACGCTGTAATGTTTTGATGTTTTTGTTGCCGAATTTAATATAACTAACTTTTCACAAATCTCAGGATAATCATGTACAAGCTGCTGAGCAATAAACCCTCCCATCGATGAGCCAATAACAATCGCTTTCTCTATATCTAAATAATTACAAAGACTCTTTACATCTTTTGCCATTTGAGCAATTGAATAAGGCTCATCTGGACAATCAGTCTGCCCTGCACCTCTATTATCAAATACTATAACTTTATAATCTAGAGCAAGCTTGTTAGCAAACTCACCCCAAGCTTTATGATCTGCTCCAAAACCTCCAATCAGAATAATAGGATGCCCACAACCTTTTTCTTCATAATACATATCAATATAATTAACTCTTGCCTTAGGCACTGTCTACCTCCTATCCAAATAATCAAAAGTAAAAATACACGTATGCAGTATAATTAAAAACTAAATTCATACAAATCCCAATATAAGCTAATATATTTACCATAAAGCAGTTTATGTCTAATTTGTGCTTTTGATTTGTATATAATAGTCTATTAGCTAAGGTATTATAGTAAAATTTTTCAGTAGACATAAAAAAAGCCACTTTAAGTGGCTTTTTAAATTTGGCATCCCGTAGGGGATTCGAACCCCTGTTGCCGCCGTGAAAGGGCGGTGTCCTAGGCCTCTAGACGAACGGGACATAAGACTTTAAGTCACTGTTTCCAGCGATATGAGATGTATTATAATGACTTTTAAAACTTAGTCAAGGTTTTTGTAAAAAATAATTAATATTTTTTAGTACTTCGCGTGAAACAACAGTTTTTTACAGTCTAGCAAAAAAATACTTTATTAGATAACTTGCTACAGCAGATTAAAAATGATAATAATGGCTATATTTTGCCATTAAATTATTGACTATTTATTAATAGGATATTAGTTGTTAGCAATATTATTTATTGCGTTAGATATTCTTGAAATGACCTTTTCTTTACCTAATAATTTCAGCGTAATCCCAATATCTGGCGACTGTCCAGAACCTGTAATAGCAACACGTAGTGGCATACCAACCTTACCCATACCAACTTCACATTGCTCTGCAGTATTACCAACGATATGATGTAATTCTTGTGGATCTTGCCATTGCTCTGAGCTTAAAGCTTCAAATTTTTCTAGAGCTACCTTCAATATACTTCCAGTTGCAGCTTTAAAATGTTTCTTAACCGCTTTTTCATCATACTGAATATCATCACTATAAAAATAACTAGACTTCTCAGCAAGCTCAACTAAAGTATCAACCTTTTCAGCCATTACAGCAACAAGCTCTTGTAAATCTGGACCATTATTAATATCTAAACCTAATTTTGAAAAATGATACTCAACTTCTGAACGAATATCTTCAAACTTAGATTCTTTAATATAGTGTTTATTTATCCATTTAAGTTTCTCAAAATCAAAGCGTGATGGTGAGGCACTAATATGCTCTAAATTAAAACTTTTTATCATTTCTTCAAGAGAGAAAATCTCTTGATCACCATGTGACCAACCTAACCTAACAAGATAGTTAAGCATTGCTTGAGGTAAATAACCATCTTCACGATATGCCATTACATTCACAGCTCCATGACGCTTAGATAGTTTTGCCCCATCTGGACCAAGAATCATTGGCACATGAGCAAATACTGGAATATTAGCGTTTAATGCTTTGTAAATATTGATTTGCTTAGGAGTATTATTAACATGATCATCACCACGAATAACATGAGTAATAGCCATATCCATGTCATCTACAACAACACAAAAATTATAAGTTGGTGACCCATCTGCTCTTTGAATAATCATATCATCTAACTCTTGGTTCGCTATTGAGATCTTACCTTTTACCGCATCATCCCAACTTACTACGCCATCTTTAGGATTCTTAAATCTTATAACAAAACTCTCACCCTCTTTAGGTACATAGTTTTCATCACGACACTTACTATCATAGCCAGTTTTAAGATTATTTGCTTGTTGATATTCTCTTAGCTCATCTAACCTTTCTTTAGAACAGCTACAGTAGTACGCCTTGCCTTCGGCTATAAGTTGCTCAACAACTTCTTTATATCTATCAAAACGCTTAGTTTGGTAGTAAGTTTCACCATCGTTTTTTAGACCTAACCACTTCATGCCATCTAAAATTGCATCTACTGCCTCTTGAGTAGATCTTTCTAAATCAGTGTCTTCGATTCGAAGAATAAATTTGCCATGATTTTTTTTTGCATATAACCAACTAAATAATGCTGTACGCACTCCACCAACGTGTAAAAAGCCAGTTGGGCTCGGTGCAAATCTTGTTGTAACCATAATTAAATACCTTAGAAATAAAAAATTGTTTAAAGATTAAACCAGAAGGTAGATTGTTTCAAGATTTTAAGAATTAATTTACTTAATAAAGTAACTACATATAAATGTTATTGTAGTTAAGAAAATATAATCTAACAATTAAGATTTATCAAAAGATATCTAAACACACTTAGAGCAAATACCACGAATTTCCATACTCCAACTATGAACTAGAAATGATTCTTTTTCACTAATCTCAGCTGATATACGTTTGTCATCAACACATGTCTCTTTAGTCATACCACACTTTTCACAAATAATTATCTGTGTCCCTTTATGTTTATGATTAAAGTTACATGCTATATAGCAATTCATACTTTCAACCCTATGTATGAATCCATGCTTTAACCAAAAATCAATCGCCCTATAAATAGTTGGTGGTTTTGTATCTTTTGCTATAGATAAAAGCCTTAAAATATCATAAGCCGTAAGTGGAGCTTTTTGTTTAACTATTGCTTCTAAAACACGTTTCCTAGGTTCTGTAAACCTGTGCTTATAAGACTTACAATATATTTCAGCCTGCTTTATCAGATCCATATAACTTATTTTAAATATATTTTAATGTCTAAGTATAAACTAATAATCTTAACTTTTACAAACTGTTATATTGTAACACTTTATGTTTTTGTGTATTATTCACATAAAATTTAATAATATAAGAGTTGAAGTAATAAATGAAATTACCTGTTACAGTGCTATCTGGTTTTTTAGGAGCTGGTAAAACTACATTATTAAGTAATATCCTTAATAATGCTAATGGTCTTAAAGTAGCAATGATCGTCAATGATATGAATGAAATAAATATTGACGCTGAACTAATCAAAAATCATGACTCACATATCTCAAAAACTGAAGCAAAAATGGTTGAGCTCAGTAATGGTTGTATCTGTTGTACTCTGCGTGAAGATTTATTAGTAGAGGTAGAACAGTTAGCAAAATCACAGAAATATGACTACCTAATTATCGAAAGTACAGGTATTTCTGAGCCTTTACCTGTGGCTACAACTTTTGAATTTAGAGATGAAGACGGTAAAAGCTTAGCAGATGTTGCTTATATTGACACAATGGTTACAGTAGTTGATAGTGTCAACTTCATGAATCACTATAGCTCTTCTGAATATCTAAAAAATACTGGCGAAAGCTTAGGCGATGAAGATGATCGAGCAATAGTTGATCTTATGGTTGAACAAATAGAATTTGCAAACGTTATAATCTTAAACAAAGTTGATAATTGTTCAGCAAAAGATAAGCAAACTATTAAGTCTATAATCAAAGGCTTAAATATTGATGCTGAAATTATAGAAACAAATTTCTCAAAAGTTGATATAAATAAAGTTGTAAATACTAAAAAGTTTGATTTGGAAGAAGCTGAAAATCACCCTTTATGGAGTAAAGAACTATATAACTTCAAAGAGCATGTACCAGAAACCGAAGAATATGGTATTAGATCTTTTGTTTATCACTCAATAAACCCTTTTGACCCTGAAAAGATAATGAACTTTTTTAATAATGTTGACTGGCCGGGAGTTGTGCGAGCAAAAGGTTTCTTTTGGTTAGCTACAAGACCTGATTATGTTGGTGAAATTTCTCAAGCAGGTGCTTTAGTTAGACATCAAGGTATGGGTATGTGGTGGGCTGGTATTGACAAAGATCAATGGCCAAATACTCCAGAATTTCAACAGATGCTAAAAGATCGATGGAATAAGGTAAGTGGAGATAGAAGACAAGAAATCGTATTCATTGGTCTAAAAGATCAAATGAAAGATGATCAAATTAAAGCTGCTTTAGATGAATGTCTAATAAAAGACTATTGGGATAATCCACGAGGATATTCTAATTTATCAGACCCATTCCCAGCATGGTTTCAAGAACAGTAAATATAAGGAAGTAAAATGTATAACTTTAATATTATAGCTGCGATACTAATTTTTTTTGTAACAGTTATATTTGGAATATTTCCATTTGTCAAAAAAGCAACAAATCCCGAAGGTTTTAAATTCCCTATTGGTGAGGCCTTAGCAAGTGGTGTTTTTTTAGGGGCTGGACTAATTCATATGCTAGGAGATTCTGCTAGTGATTTCTTTAGTTTGAAAATAGACTATCCATATCCATTTATGATAGCAGGCGTTACAATATTATTTTTCTTATTCATGGAGCATGTTGGCGGATCATTAGCAAAAAGCAATAAGGGAAATTCATCTTTTATGGCTATAATGGCAACTATTATGCTATCAATTCATAGCTTCCTTGCTGGCGCTGCTTTAGGAGTTTCACCTCAATTAAGCGTAGCCATAATAGTTCTTTTAGCAGTCATAGCGCATAAGTGGGCTGCTAGTCTAGCATTATCAATAGTAATTAATAAATCAAATTTGCAATTTCTTACTAGGTTTTTACTATTCTTTGGTTTTACATTAATGGGCCCTATAGGAATTTTATTCGGCGCAAATGTTCAAAGCCATGTTTCAAATCCATATATTGAACCAACAATAACAGCAATAGCTGCTGGTACATTTATATATATGGGTACTTTACATGGATTAGAAAGATCAATACTTATAAAAGACTGTTGTAATACTAAGCAATATACATTTGTAATAATTGGTTTTGCTCTTATGGCTATAGTCGCTATTTGGGCATAACTTCTAAGTTATATTTTCTTAAAGAAAATGACGCTATGCTAAAATAGATACACTTGAGTTTAATATAGTTTAAAATGTTTATTAGTATAAAACTCTAAATCAATATTTAGATATAAATACTAGATTCATAAAACTCAAGGAGGTATTTATGTCCTTTTACTCTATCCAAGATGAACTTCTAGAGAACTATAAATCTAAAGTTGAACTTAAATATAAAATGCTCAATGGTCTTTTTCTAAGTACTCCTCTTGATAAAAAACATAATGCAAACTTTAAATTAGCAACATTTGCTAATATCTGCAAAAGTGAGCTAAAAAATGGTAAAGACCCGATAGAAATTATTGAAAACATATATCCTGAGATGTCAGAAGAAGAAAAACTCGAGACATTCATAAAATTTATCCGTTATATAGAGAGACAAATAGTCTTAGTCGATGCCTTAGAAGAAGCTGCTTATGCTAAAACACATGATCTAAATGGTGAATATAGTATCACTAGATTAACTAGAAGAGTAGAAAGACACAATAAGCAGAACTCTTTAAATAAGGCCCTAAAAGAGTATAAAACAAGGCTTGTTCTTACAGCACACCCTACCCAGTTTTATGCCAAACTAGTGTTACCTATTATTCATGATCTTAAGAAAGCTATCACAGATAATGATATAAATAAAATTCAAGATATTTTCCTACAGATGGGAAAAACTAAGTTTAGTAACAAGACTAAACCTACTCCAGAAGGCGAAGCAATATCAATCATATGGTACTTAAATAATATTTTTTATAATACTATCCCCAAAATTCAGCATAAACTAACTAATGATAATACCAATATTGAGCTTGGATTCTGGCCTGGAGGTGATAGAGATGGTAATCCATTTGTGACCGCAAAAGTAACTAAAAGAGTATCTAAACATTTAAGAGTAAGTATTTTTGATTGCTATAACAAAGATCTAAAAAAACTTATTAAAAAACTAACTTTTGAAAATGTTCATGATGAACTCACAAAGATTAGAAAAAAACTAAAAGCTAATAGATATTCTTCAGCACAAGAATTCTTAAATGAGTTAGTTAAAATAAAAAAAGTTGTTGACACACAGTACGACTCATTATTTGTTGATAGACTTGATAATTTGATTTTAAAGGTAAAGATCTTCGGTTTTCATTTTGCAAAATTAGATGTTCGTCAGAATGCTAGAATACATAAACAATTCTTCACAGAGGTTTTTAAAGAAAACTATAGTTTAGACTATGAAACGCTCAAAGAAACACAAAAAATCAAGCTTCTAATTAAGCTTGCTAAACAAAAAAGCTTTGCAGAGCTAGAACATAGTAGCGAGTTAGCTAAAGAACTGATAGAAACTATTGCGACTATACAATATATCCAGCAACAAAATGGCTATGAAGCTATAGAAAGATATATCATTAGCAATGCTGACTCTACCGTAAGTATCTTAGAAGTTTTAACAATATTCGAACTTTTTAATAAGAATACTAAAGGTCAAGATAAAATCAAAATCGAAGTTGTTCCATTATTTGAAACTATGGAAGATTTAAAAAACTCAACGCAAATCTTAGATGATTTACTAAAAATAAAACTCTATACAGATAACTTAAAAATCTGGCAAAACACGCAAACAATTATGCTTGGATTCTCTGATGGCACAAAAGATGGTGGTTATTTTATGGCTAACTGGTCAATCCTTGAGGCTAAACGAGCCCTAAGTAAATACCTTAGCTCTAAAGGGATCAAACCTATCTTTTTTGATGGTCGTGGTGGCCCTCCTTCACGCGGAGGTGGTGATATGTTTTTATTCTATAGAGGTTTATCAAACGTAGTTTCAAATCATGATGTTCAAGTAACCATCCAGGGACAAAGCATATCATCTAAATTTGGTAATTCTGATAGTGCTCAGTATAACCTAGAGCAGATTCTCACATCAGGTCTATATGGCAAGCTAAACCTACATAATGCGCATAAATTAAACTCTACAGAGCTTAATCTTATAAATGAGCTAGGTAAACTGTCTTTTGATACATATATAGGCCTTAAGAATCACCCTCAGTTTATAGATTACCTAACAGAAGTAACTCCTCTTAAGTATATTAGTGAGATGAATGTAGGCTCGCGCCCATCAAAGAGAAACTCTGGAGATAAGATCAAGCTAGATGATTTACGAGCTATTCCTTATGGTGCTGCCTGGACACAAATGAGACAAAGCATCTTGGCATTTTATGGGCTTGGAACAGCAATAAACAGAGTGGTCAAAAAAGATCCTGACAATCTAGATTTGATCCAAAAGATATATAAGCGCTCACTTATAATCAAAGGAATATTTGATAATGCTCTACAAAGTATCGTCCAAACAAATTTCAATATGACTAAACATATAAGTAAAGACCCTAAGTATAGTGATTTTTGGCAACAAATACACAATGAGCACGCTCTAGCGAAAGAGTACTTATTGGCAGTAACAGGTAAAAATGAAGATTTTTTACACGCAAACCCTGTCAAAGAAAGATCTATAAAAATGAGAGATGATATTACCCTACCTCTAGTTATATTGCAGCAATATGCACTTAGCGCTCTAAGGAAAAATTCTAATCATAAATACAAAAATCTTCTAAATACTATAATCAAGAAATCCTTAGCTGCGAATATTAATGCAAACCAAAATTCTATATAAATCCGTGACTATGACTTATACCATCTACGGATACTTTCTATCACAGCTGGAGCCATAAATTCTGTATCATCTAAATCAAACCATTTTATCTCAGAGATTTCAGCACACGGTTGTATTAGTTGATTGATATCACCAGCATAGCACTGTACTGAGACAGTATCTGTTCTATCATGATTATCTGTAATAACCTCACCAAGATACTTTAGCTTAGATGACTGTATTTGTACATTTAGCTCTTCATCAAGCTCACGAATAATCGTTTGTAGATGAGTTTCACCTTCATCTATTTTTCCACCAGGAAAATACCAAATAGTATTATCACGTACTCTTACTAGAAGCATCTTATTATCTTTAACACAAAGCAAAGCCGAAGTTTTTATCATAATTTTTTATCTTTCTTATATCTACAAAAAGATATGATTACAAAAAAGTATAAATATATCTACTAAAGTATTAAAGATCTTTAAGCTTATACCAATATAGCCCAACTATAATTGCTATCAATACTAAATATATTGCCACAATATTAGTGATAGTATCAGCATGTAAATACCCTTGGATAAATGAAGTTAGACTTGATATAGTCATATTTGTAAGGTACATAATCGCAGCAGCTGTCCCAGAGATATGGCTAAACATTGAGATGCCCTTCCCCATAGAAAGAGGAAATATTGATCCGCAGACGAAATAAACTGTCATTGTAGCTACAATAAGTAAGCTAATACTACTTTGCATAAAATAACTAGATATAAAAAATAGTAATATTAAAAGTATAAAAAAATGAGTCATTATAAAAAATATTTTGCTTACAGGAAAATAATCAAGTAGCTTACGGGCAATTATTGGCGCTGGTAAAAAAGAACATCCCAAAAAGATTGCTAACTTACCAAAATAAGCTGGTGAATACCCCATTACATCCTGGATTAAAAATGGCCCTAGAGTATTAAAACTTATTATCATAGAATACGCCATCCCCATTGCTACACATAAGCTCATAAACTGTTTATTAGACACAACCTCGATAATGTTTTTATATACTTGTGAGAATTTTAATGATGTTTTTTTTGCAATAGTCTCAGGTATGTATATAAAAACGAGTATTGTTATTATTAAAGTGATTATAGCAAAGAAATAAAATCCAGATTCCCAGCCGAAGTACTCTTGTAGAAAACCTCCAATTATAGGTCCGACAATTGGACCTAGCCCCCAAAGAAACCCAATAGTTGGCCCAAGTTTTAAAAGCTTCTCAGCTGGCAAGATATCTGAGAAAACACCTCGACTAAGCACTCCCATAGATCCCATTAAAAAGCCTTGGAAAAATCTCACTACTAACAATACATATTCATTAGGTATCAACGGAGGTAAAATACTTATTATAACAAACAGCACGCATGAAGCTCTTAATAAAGTTCTACGGCCTATAGCATCGGTTATTATACCAATAATAAAATTTCCTAAAGCATAGCCAATCAAATACATTGAAATAACCATCTTTGCTGTTGATGGATCAATTTTTAACGAAGAGCTAATTCCTGGTAACGATGGTGCAAATAAATCTATACTCATTCCCATCAGTATAAAGAATGATAGAAGTATAATTATTCTTATTTTAGTTTTATCAAGATTAATAATAGACATTAGTTTTTATTAGAAAATCTAAGAAGATGATAATTCTATCAAAAATTAAACTAATATTGGTTATTTAATGCCTAGCAACTATCAAGTTCTGCATAATTTAGTATTATAAAAATTAAAATATCTTAAGCTAAGAGCATTGTTGAAAATTTTTCTATAAAATATACTAATCAAAACTTTAATAATCCTACTTTTTCTATGAATATAGTCAATTATGCGAAGACTCGCTATACATCAAAAGCCTATGATCCAGCAAAAAAATTAACAAATGAGCAAATCCAACAGATAAAAGATATACTTAGATTTACACCTTCAAGTGTAAATTCTCAGCCATGGCATTTTATCTTAGCTACCTCTGATCAGGCAAAAGCTAAAATTTCTAAAGCTGCAGAAAACATTCATCCCAAGAATGTAATTAATATAAAAAATTCTGCTTTGGCTATAGTACTTTGTTTTAAAACAAGCATTGATAATGATTATCTAGAAGAGCTTTTGACTCAAGAAAGAGAAGACGGTCGCTTCCCTACCGCTGAATTTGAAATTATGCAAAGGGATGTACGCAAAAAATTTGCTCTAGCATACCAAGATAGACCTCAGGAGCTACAAAACTGGGCTGAAAAACAGCTTTATATCGCTCTAGGTAATATCCTACTTGGTATCTCAGGTTTAGAGCTACATGCAACGCCAATGGAAGGAATTGAGCCTCATATAGTTGACCATGAATTTAATTTAGAAGAAAAAGGACTTAAAACCTCTGTTATTGTCACAGTTGGTTATAGTTCAGAAGACGATTTTAATGCTAAGCTACCTAAATCAAGACTTCCTGAAGAAAAGATATTTACCGAAATTTAGTTAAAAACTTTAAGTTATATTAGTAGAGAAACTCCTATGAAAAATAATCTTCAAAAAATCATATCTCTTGATGAGTTGCGTAAAATTTATCATCGTAAAGTTCCTAAAATGTTTGTTGACTACTGTGAATCAGGTTCATGGCAACAACAAACTTTAGAGTATAATCAAAAGGATTTTGATAAATATCTTTTTAAACAAAAAGTACTAACTGATATACAGCATCGCTCACTAAAAACAAAGATTCTAAGCCAAGAGTATAAAATGCCTTTAGCATTTGCTCCAATAGGTTTATTAGGAATGCAACATGCTGATGGTGAAATTCATGCTGCTAGAGCCGCTGAGAAGTTTGGCATACCTTTTACCCTATCTACAATGTCTATCTGCTCTATCGAAGAAGTAGCAAAGCATACATCAAAGCCATTTTGGTTTCAGCTATATATGATGAAAGATAGAAAATTTATGGCAAATCTAATCGCTAGCGCAAAACATGCTGGTTGTAATGCCTTAGTATTGACGGCTGACTTACAGATGCTTGGTAACCGCTATGCTGATATAAAAAATGGTTTAACAGTCCCACCAGAGCCAACTCTTAAAAACCTAATTAATTTAAGTACAAAAATTCCTTGGTGTCTAAATATCCTAAAAACCAAAAACAGAACTTTTGGTAATATCTTAAATCACATAGAAAACAAAGGTGGTTTTGCTTCTCTAGGAAAGTGGACAAATGAGCAGTTTGACCTAAGCCTAAACTGGCATGATATTGAATGGGTACAAAAGCAATGGGGAGGTCCAATGATTATCAAAGGCATTATGTGCCCTGAAGATGCTATTATGGCACAAAATACTGGTGCTGATGCAATCGTTGTATCAAATCATGGTGGTCGCCAACTAGATGGTGCCCCATCGAGTATATCTGTACTAGAAGAAATCATTAGCTGTGTAGATAGCAAACTTGAAGTTCTGATTGATAGTGGTATTCGTACCGGACAGGATCTACTTAAAGCAAAAGCTCTAGGCGCAACAGCTGGACTAATTGGTAGACCTATGGTTTACGGTTTGGGGGCTTATGGCGAAAAAGGAGCTCATAGGGTATTAGAAATCTTCTATGAAGAAATGGATAAAACTATGGCATTTTGTGGCCACACAGATATTAACAATGTTGATAAATCAATTTTAATAAATTCTAACTAGTAACCTATTTAGTTAACCATTTAAATGATTTCTTAAGAAAATCTGCCGCATTAGCTTCAATATTTTTACCATGAGCGACAATTATCCTCTCAGGCTGCCAAGCTATTATTCTATCAAAACATTCACGCGCTTGTTTTTTACCAAAGAAAAACGATAATCTCCAATCGATAGGAGTTTTACCATTTGGAGCTACAATACCAGAAAGCCTAGCAATAAGACCTTTAAAACCTGAGAAATAATTCTCATCAAAATTCTCTATAAGATCTGTAAGTATAAGTGTTTTAGAGGCTTTATGAAAAAAGACAACCTCTTGCATCACTCTACTACCCTTAAAAATAAGCTGATCAATTCCCCCCTGCCACTCAGGTTCGGAAGAATCTTTCAAATCAGCAGTAAAATTAATATCTTTTCTTTTGTTTCTAAGTCCAGGTGATGCATATATCTTAGCATCAGGGAAAATTTTTGCCCAATCTTGTAAAAATAGATGATGAATCTTATTTGGTGATATCAAAAACTTTACTTTTCCAAGCTTCGATACCTGCGAAATCAGTTCAGAATCAGCTTTAATTGGTGAATGAATGAAAAGCTCATCATTAGCAAGGCGAATCACTGTCATTCTTGTTGAATATGGTAGCCCGTAAAATGGCACTGAGTCACCATTGCAGATCCAGAGGTTTTTAGATAACTGTTCTAACATACTCTTAGGACAAACAACCTAGAATAAAGCACCCTAAAAAATGCTGGATAAAATATAAAACAATAATAGTTACTATCATTGGAGCAATCAAAAGCTTCTTATTTTTATCAAATACTGCAAATATAATCGCAAAAATAATAGACAATAACCCAGAAACCTTTATTGCACCATAAATTGATGTCCAAATGAATCCATGTCCTTTTAAGATATTGTAAACATCTTTGGATGATGTTAAATATACTGCTATGTAGCCAACTAAAAGACCTGCCACAAACCAGAATATAAACATAAATAAGTTTTTTAAAATATAATCAAGTAATATAAATGCCTTTTTCATACTTAAGCCTGTATCCTAAAATTTTAAATTATCATGTAAATGAGCTTTTTTAGATTAAACTAGAAAGCAAATTGTTTCAATATAAAAATTTGTTAGGTAACTTTTTAATAAAAATAATTTTTACTATTAAATTCTCTTCAATATAAGTGAATGTTTTAGTAACCCACCTTTTTGAAGCCATTGTACACTAAACTTTGGATTCTTCTTATTTTTATATACTTCATATATATCATATAACCCTTGAGCCTCAAGGAGTGATATATTTATATCTGGATCTAATTCAGCATGCTCGATAAAATCATCTGTAAAATCAGGAGCTATAACCAAAACTTGAGTTACATTCTTTCCATGCTGCTCACACAACCTTACATATGACTTTGTTTGTCTTGCTACGGATGAATAGCTACCGTACCCTCCACCCTTATGAGTTTTCATTTCTCCAATTATTACATCATCATTACTAGTTGATATTATTAGATCGGCTTTATCTTTAGATGTATTAACCTCCGCTCTTAATTCTTCATCGACATTAAGACCTAACTGCTCTAGAATGCTTCTGGTCGCCTCTTCAAACTTAGTCCCTATTTCAGCCTCACTTAGATTTAAACCTTTTGCATTTAGTGAATTAACATCTCTATTTGCAAGCAAGTTATAGTTTTCTATTAACTTGTCAGTAGCATCATTAAAACTACCAATAATACTTTCTCTAACATTACCTCTATTACTTAGACCAAAAAACTTAGCTATTGCTTTAATATCATCATTATCAACGATATATAGAATATCGTATGGTGTAATTGATAACTGCCTTAATTTACTTGAATCAATTTTTTCAACAGATTCTATTTCAAATTGTTCTCTTACTAGATCATAGAAAAAGTCTTTTGACTTTTCTTGATTAAAATATTCATTCAATTTTTCAAGACATTCATCATATCCTGCTGAACTAAGAACATTTGACTCAATCTTTGAAATATCTTTTAAACTATCAATTATAATATCTATTCTAGACTCAACAGTTGTGCCTATTGTTTTAGTCTCAATACTCAAATCATCAATTAGTAGTTTTAATCGCTCTTTTCTTTCATTTTGAGAGGCACTATCATTAAACATATATACAGAAAGAATTTTCTTAACATCTAATCCCAAATGTACAATATTATTAATTTTATTTACTCTCTCAACACCTCTTATTCTCTGATTTTGACTTTTTAATATATTTGACAGCTCAGCATCAGATAAAGTTCTTAGAACTCTAATCAGATACTTATCTGATATAGCTTTTCCTTTAATACTATTCAGAATCTCAACTACTTCATCTGCAACATAAACTGTTTGCTCTTTATTTTTTATAAAAAGAATTCCTAGGCATCTCAACTCATTTAAATAATCAGAGATAGCGCTTTGTTTACAACATGGTCTTACCATGTACTCTAAAACCACTTTATCATCATGGTTTATATCAAGCTTATCAGACAATACGTTGAGAATACTTCTTTCATCATCATTTATTTTAGGCTCTTGATTATTTCTAATATCATTATTATAAGCTTCTTTCAGACATGAAAAATATACATTCATTCTACCTTCGTAAGTTAAAAGGTCAGTTTCTGTACTTCTTATTGTAGATAATTCTTTTACTTTAGCTTCAAGTCTTTCAATATCTTTATGATATAAAGATTCTATCCATGAGACTCGAGCCACAGAGTTTCCATCTCTGCTTAAAATATCAGTTAATATACTTATACTTGGGTTTATATAAGATAATTTCTCAAGAAGATACTCTTCAAAGTAAGGTTTTGCCTGTTTAAATAATGCAACAATCTCATTATTCGTTGCCTGCTTAATCTGATCATATTTCTTTGAAATATTATTCTCTTGAATGAGATTATCAACAACGTTGATAAATTTATTTTTCTCAACCTGATTTAAGTTTGACAATACACTTTCTAACTTCACAAATATCTCCTTAGAATTTTTAAACTACTACACCAAAGCCTCTTTCTTCTCAAGCGTTTTAGTATAAAGCTCTTGATACTTAGCAAGCTTGCCTTTCTCTGCAGCAACTACAGCCTCTGGAGCATTTGAAACAAATCTTTCATTAGAAAGTTTCTTCTCAACCCTTGCAACCTCGCCTTTTAGCTTGTCTAGTTCTTTATCTAGTCTCGCTTTTTCAGCCTCAATATCAACTAAACCTTCTAATGGAATATTTAACTCAAGCCCTTCAACAATTTGTGATAAAGATGTTGGAGGATTATCATTAAACTCAATATTATTCACTCTAGCTAACGCTTTGATAAAGCTTTCAGTTTGAGCAAGATATTGTTTATCTTCTTCAGCGACATCTTTGACAATTAGAGAGATCTCTAAAGATGGCTTGATACCTACTTCGCTACGCATATTACGTAGAGTTGTTACAACACTTTGTAACCATACGATCGCTTTCTCAGCTTCTGGAGCTTCTAAATCTTGAGTCGCTACAGGATAACTAACATCCATAATTGTTTCTTGGGCATTATCAAGATGAGCTTTTAACTGCTGATAAATACTCTCTGTAATAAATGGAATTAATGGATGTGCTAAAGCAAGGATATTTTCTAAAACTTTAGTAAGTGTATATTTAACACCATTTTTTTGCTTCTCAGATAAAGATTCATCTTTTAAAGCAACCTTAGCAAACTCAACATACCAGTCACAATAGTTATTCCACACAAGATCATAAATAGTATTTGCCACCATATCAAAACGATAATTAGCAAGTTGTCTATGTATATCAGCTACAGCGTTATTTAAAACACTCCAAATCCACTTATCTGCAACACCTAGCTCATAATTATCACAAACCTTATAATCATCTAGATTCATCATCACAAATCTTGAAGCATTCCAAAGTTTGTTACAGAAGTTACGATACCCCTCTACCCTAGCAGTATCAAAACTAATATCACGAGATGTAGAAGCCAATGCAGCATAAGTAAATCTCACCGCATCTGAACCATAAGCACTAATACCCTCAGGGAATTCTTTCTTAGTAGCCTTTTCAATTTTAGCTTTCATTTGTGGCTGCATTAGACCAGTAGTTCTCTTTTTCAAAAGCTCATCTAACGTAATACCATCAATCAAATCTACAGGGTCTAAAACATTACCTTTAGATTTTGACATTTTCTGACCTTCGCTATCACGGATAAGTCCTGTGATATAAATATCTCTAAATGGCACATCATTCATAAAATACATGCCAAACATCATCATTCTAGCTACCCAAAAGAAGATAATATCAAAACCTGTTACAAGCACGCTTGTTGGATAGTATTTTTCTAACTCAGGAGTTTTTTCAGGCCAACCTAAAGTACTAAATGGCCACAATGCAGAAGAGAACCATGTATCAAATACATCTTCATCTTGTTTGATAGCAATATCATCAGCTAGGTTATATTTAGCTCTAACATCAGCCTCACTTTCACCGACATAAGCATTACCTGCCTCATCATACCATGCTGGAATTCTATGTCCCCACCAAAGCTGACGTGATACACACCAGTCTTGTAGATCTCTCATCCAAGCAAAATATGTATTTTTCCAGTTATCAGGTACAAATCTCACCGTACCATTCTCTACAGCCTCTATTGCTGGTTTTGCAAGCACATCAGCTTTAACAAACCATTGCTTAGTCAAATATGGTTCTAAAACCTCACCAGTTCTATCGCCAGTTGGCACTTTTAGTGCATGCGGTTCGATCTTATCTAGAAGACCAGCTGCTTCCATATCAGCAACTATTTGCTTACGTGCTGCAAATCTATCTAAACCTTGATATTTTGACGGTACATTTGTATTTAGAGCTGCATCATCTGTTAAGATATTCATCATTGGTAAATCATGTCTTTTGCCCATTTCATAGTCATTAAAATCATGGGCAGGAGTGATCTTCACACAGCCAGTACCAAAATCTTTCTCAACATAATCATCAGCAATAATCGGAATCTGTCTGTCTGTAAGTGGTAGATTAATCATCTTACCTACTAAATGGGTGTATCTTTCATCTTCTGGATGAACTGCAACAGCCATATCACCAAGCATTGTCTCTGGACGAGTTGTTGCAATTATAACCTTTTCATCACTATCAGCTATAGGATATACAAAATGCCATAAAGAACCTTGTTTATCTATCTGAGCAACTTCCAAGTCTGAAACTGCTGTCTTTAACTTAGGATCCCAGTTTACTAGTCTCTCACCACGATAAGCTAAACCATCTTCATACAGTTTGATGAAGCTCTTCTTAACAGCATCAGATAAACCATCATCCATCGTAAATCTCTCACGATCCCAATCTGGAGATGCCCCGATTCTACGCATTTGAGATGTAATAGTTCCACCTGATAGCTCTTTCCATTCCCAAACTTTGCTTACAAAGTTGTCACGCCCTAAATCATGTCTTGAAATACCTTGAGCATTAAGCTGTCTTTCAACTACCATTTGCGTAGCAATACCAGCATGATCCGTACCTGGTTGCCAAAGTGTATCTTTACCAGCCATACGGTTATAACGTGTAAGGATATCCATAAGCGTCATCTGGAAACCATGTCCCATATGCAGAGTTCCAGTTACATTAGGAGGAGGAAGCATTACAGAGAAAGTATCTTTTGAATCTGTATTGCCACACGCAAATTTACCAGCAGATTCCCAGTTTTGATAATTAGATTGTTCTATTTCTTTTGGATTATAATTTTTATTCATTTGTTAAGCCTTTATAATGCTGTAAATATATAAGTTTATAGAAAAATTAATGCAAATAATTTTAGCAAAGTTATTTAAAAAGTACTATTAGTTAGTTGACAAAGATCTATCAACACCTCTTTTTTTCCAAACGATAATACCTATTACAGATGTAAGCATATATACAAGTTGCATCAGCGACAGATAATAATTATGAACCATAAAGAACATTATTGTCTCTAGAGCATTTAGGGTAATGAGAAATAACCAACAATAAATACTTCTAACCGCCATTAAAAATGTTGCTATAAGACCCATAGATGCAACAACAGTATCAAGTATTGGTAAAGGATTATTCGTAAATTGAACCTGAATCATGGCAACAACAAAAACTACTAATATATAAGGTAATAAGTGCCATTTCTTAAAATAATAAATAGATGTTTTCCAATTTATAAAGCCTAAAAAGCAAACAATTGCTGCTAAAGCCCTAATTATAGCATTTGCATATAACTCATCAGAGTATGTAAATGCCGATAAACTTGCAAAGAGAAAAGCCCCTAATAGTAAATTTATTCTCCATCCAATAACTTGTGTAAATTGTGTTATATATCCCAATATAGATATTGCTAATTCCATTGATCTTTTTTACTCTTTTATAGTATTAATTTCTAAATTAGAATTTTTGTAGTACATATATTTTTTACGTGAGGCTAGTAATGCCTGCTCTTGCTGATAGACAAACTCTTTAAGCTCCTTTATCTTAATCCTTTGAGGATCTACTGCCACATCCATAATATTTATCAACACATCAAAACCAGAAGTGATAAATAGATTATCTGTTATTAGGATAGGAATATTTTTATACTGATTATACTCTTTAGCACTTATAGCACAGTGATGAGGTATAAAAGACTCCTCCCCTTCTTGCCATAATCTTTCATCTAGCTCTTTGGCAATTCCAGCAGGTGCCAAAATTGCAAATGTACTATTTTTATAGTTATCTAGAACATAGTCAATTATAGAATCTAGAAGTACTTTTTGCTCAGATGTTTGTAAAACTTGAAACTCTACTTTCATAAAAATATCTTTAATTTTGACGACTAATATAAACTCAGTAATCTAGTATAAAACATTTTTATGATTAAACAATTATAATTATTTGAGCTAAAAGTTTAGTTGATGGTAACGATACTATTCATAGTCTATATTAGTAAGAAAGATATTTTTACACAATAGAAAATTAACTATAGTATCTATTAATTGATTTAATTATTATTTGGTTAGAGTATCTAACTCAGTTTATCAACTTTTTAAATATTTAATTTTTTTTGAAAACAAGATTGCCAGAAGTGAATGTACTTCGATCAAAGTCTATAGTAAAGATTCCTTCAGATATAAATCCCGTAGGTCTGAGAAGTAACTGTTCATAATTATCTCCAAGTAACGTACTATATATTTCTTCGTCAAAAACTTTAATACGTTCCTTATCAAATTTTTTTAAGATTCTAAAAAATAACAAATGCTCTTTAGTATCTAAATTTATTTTAAAATCAAACATACCTGAAGCGACACAAGAAGTCGATAATAATAGCTCAGCTCTAGTGATCTGTGTTTGTTCATGATTTTTATAATATGGCGTCATAATATCAGCTAGGATGCCTTGATGACACATAGGCATATATTTCTTAACAGTGCTACTATCATCCTTACCTAAAAATTTTTCTATTTCTTTAAATATATCAGCTTCTTCTCCAGTATATTGTCTACCAATTTTTATTGCCTTTTTGTTTTTAATTATTTCAATCTGGGTAAGCCTTTGAACATCTTTTAAAGTCGATCGCATATCTGCATTTGCGAGATTTAAACTTCCTGATACATTATTATCAATCAGGAGAATTTTCGTATTTATTTCTCTTAATATATAAAAAGGGTTTTCGTATAATCTTTTAGTCCATTCAGATCTACCATTCACATTTATATTAGTATTAACTTTTTTTAACTTTTCAGCTAATTCTTTAATAAAATCACCTTGGTTAATTGTGATCCGTTGCGACATCTCCTTAATAGCTCGTCCTAAATTATCAGGTACAACATAAGATACATTATCACTTATATTTACCCTACGCCCTCCTCCTAAGGGCTTATATTTAACATAAGTTGTTGCCTCTTTACATAAATCTATTAAAAACTGCTCATTTGCAGCTTTATTAGCTTCATTATTTTCATTAAAACTAGATTGCCGATGTAAACTACGGGCTCTACTTCTTTGCTGAGAAAATAATCCATAACTCATTATTCTAAACTCCTACGATAAAATTTTACGGATTATAGTAGCCAAGAAATGTTTAACAAATATATATATTTTGTAACTATTTGTAACAAATATATAATAAGAAATATTTAATGATAAATTAAAGCAAAAGCTTTATTAGGCACGATATTTAAAAGCTGACTTTAACTTTGTTATAAAATCAGTTCCTAGAACAAAGAAACTCGCTATAAAGATCAAGTCTCCACTAAATAAGATAAGGATCATATTAAGCTCACCAACTTGCTTAACCTTATCAAAAATAAGAACCATCTCAGTAATTACTGTCGGATATATTAGACTAGCAAAGAACATTATAATACCTAGCAAGTATCTTTTATAACTAATAGGTTTTTGTTGTGAGAAAGCAGACTTAAACACCCTTTTTACCCCAGCTTTCATCGCATCTACAATAGTTCTTCCAAGTAACATTACAGATATAACAAACATGCCTTCTGCACTTGCTAGTAATATAGATGAAATTGCCAAATAACTAGCTGTAGATAAACCTAAAAAAGGCATAATGCAGAAAACTATTATATACGGTACAAATGACAAACAAAAAAGCATAAGTCCTAAACAGTACTTCCAATCCTTTTTTTTCATCTGTACTTACTATCCTTGAGCTTTGATTGATTCTTGTATAGCTTTTACTAACGCCTGTGTAGCATTAGAAGTACTCATACTAGGAGTATCTTTTTTATCAACAACTTGGCTTGGTGCATACGGCACATGGATAAAACCACCGATCTTATTAGGATATTTTTTGTCTAATAGTTTTAGTAAATGATACATTACATGATTGCATACAAATGTCCCAGCAGTATTAGATATATAAACTGGAACTCCCTGGTTCTTTACTGAACTTTCTATCTGATATATAGGCAACTTTGTAAAATATGCATTTTTACCTTCTTTAGATATTTTTTTATCTTTAGGCTGATTATTATCATTATCTGGGATTCTAGCATCATCAATATTTATAGCAACTCTTTCAAGAGACACCGCAGATCTCCCCCCAGCTTCTCCTACATTTATGATGATATCTGGATTATATTGCTTTATTAAACTATCAAGCTTTTGTGTTGAACGTTCAAATGACACTGGCAGCTGCTTTTTGACAATCATCGCGCCATTAATAATATCTGGTAGACTCCTAACTGCTTGCCAAGATGGATTTATCTTTTCACCTCCAAAAGGTGTAAATCCAGTTATTAAGACAGTTTTTGCTTCAGCCGTAATTATAATTGTTAAAAATATAAATATACTAAAAAATATTTTCTTCATAGCTATTACTCATATAATTTTTTCACTAAATTACCAGACTTGTTTTTTTTAGTTTTCTTAACTTCTTTAATTAATTCTAGTAACTCTTTATACTGATTAAAATCTTTCTTCGCATATATTGCACCATTTAGATCTTTTAGAATTTGCTCTAGCTCTGGGAAGATTCTTGCAACCTCTAATAATGAAAATATATGTTTATCTGATTTAGTATTTGCCCAACTAATAATAGCTTTTTGCAACTCTATATTATCTTTACTAGAGCATGCTTTTTTAATTTCTTTTATACCAGTTGATTTATCCACTGATTCTGACGCTAAATCATCAACTACTTGAACTGCTTTCTTTGTATACCTGATTTTTATTAATAAAATTAACGTCAACACCCACAATACTATAAATGCTATAGCTATATCCCTCCAGAAAGGATCTTGGACAATTTTTTCGACAACTTGTGGTGACGAGTTATTATTACTAACAAGGTTGCTCGGCATATTTCCTTTTTGAACATCAAACGTCTTAGCCGCTAAGCTAGCTATTTTAGAACTATGTGTATCAACATCATACCACTTAAGTTTAACAGGCGGCACTGTTGCTTTACCTTTTTTGATAGGCATGTAACCAATCTTATATGTTGCCACACCAGTTAAGTGTCCTCCTTTCTCAATATCCTGAAGCTCAGGTTTTTCTGGATATACATTAAAAGCATCAGATGATTTAAATTCTAAATTAGGAATATCACTACTTAATACACCTTCAGCCTTAACCTTTACTGTTCTAGTTAGAAGTTGACCTTCTTTGACACTTTTATCTTGTGACCAATTATCACTGATTTTTACTTCTGATGCAGGAAACCAGTCTTTAATGCTTATATCATTTGGCACAGGTTTAACATTTAAAATCTTAGCTTTAGTTGAAAAGTATTTCCTTCTAGATCCTAATTGACCAAAAGCATTAGGGATAGTAGCTTGTAAAACAATTGCTGGAATTTTTATCTCACCAGTAGTATTTGGAATTATTAAAAAGCTTTCTTCAACAACATCATACAACTTACCATTTATACTTTTTTGATAGGTTTTACGATGATTTGTTGTTTTAATGTCTGATTTTTTTATATCAAATGGTTTAGGTTGTAAGCTTAATATTGGCCTTGAAGTATATATTCTTAAAGTATATAAAACTGGTACATTCACATACGTTTGATTAGTATCTAATGTACCTATAGCAAAAAGGTCTTGATATTTACTTTGCTCTTCATTTGAAAGCTCTTTATCAACTTCAATTTTGATTGGTTTTGTTGCTTGATTACCAACTTTTATAGCCGGTATTGTCAAATTGCCTGCTTTATTTGGCATTAACGTAACTATCATCTCAAAGTGAGACTCTCTCTTACCATTAATTACTGTTGTTTTACTACTAGTACTTGTGTTGTAAACAGTGAAGTCTTTATCCAAAACATCTAAGTTTGGCTGCGTACTAAAACTATCTAAATGCAAAACTAGTTCAAACGTTTCACCCTTTTCAATATGATTCCTACTAATAGTAGCTGATACATTAGCATAACTAATACTTACAACCATTATTGATAATGTAAAAATACTTATTAATTTAAATAGTTTAGCTTTCACGTTTATCTCCTATCATTCTTTGGTAGTCACGTGCAAATTTATGTCTAAGAAGCCCACCAGGGTCATCATCAATCATTGATAAAAGCTTATCTGATTCTTTTTTATCAAGCTCTTTTTGACGCTGATCCATTTTGTTTTGTTCAGCTTTTTGCTGGTCTTTATTGTTTTTATTATCTTTGTTGTTTTTATTATCTTTGTTGTTTTTATTATCTTTGTTGTTTTTGTTATCTTTGTTGTTTTTGTTATCTTTGTTGTTTTTGTTATCTTTGTTGTTTTTGTTATCTTTGTTGTTTTTGTTATCTTTGTTGTTTTTGTTATCTTTGTTGTTTTTGTTATCTTTGTTGTTTTTGTTATCTTTGTTGTTTTTGTTATCTTTGTTGTTTTTGTTATCTTTGTTGTTTTTGTTATTCTGTTGTTTCTTCTTTTGCTTATCTAACTCTTTTGCTATTTCTAAATTACTTTTAGCATCTTCAAAATCTGGTCTTTTTTCAATAGCCTTTTTATATGTATCTATAGCTTGTTTATACTGACCTAAATGAGTTAAGGCATTCCCTTGATTATAAAGACCTTTTGCAGAACTATCTTTTTTAAACTCTTGATATGCATTTTTATAATCACCAGCTTTATAATATGAAGCCCCTTTCCAGTCACTATTTTTAAAAGATACAGCAGCTTTTTTAGCATTACCACTATCATAATAGCTCATACCTTGCTGATCTCTTGTTTGCCATAAGTCATCCCAACTACTAGCAAATGAAATACTTGGTATTAGTATTAAAATAAATATTAATCTTCTTAACGACATATTCTCTCCAAAATACCTCTTCTAAAGATAAGAACACTCAAAATACTCAAAACCCATATAATATAGATACCATCATCTTGCCAAAAAACATTTGCTGAATCTTGCTTTGACTCTTTTGTTCCAACATTTATCTTTTCTGACAGTAAACTCTTAATATCTGTATTATTAGTCGTTAGTGTTACCAACTTACCATCACCAGCATTTGCCAATGATTTAAGTTTAGAAAGGTTAACACCGAAATATTGAATATTACCTTTAGCATCTTTCAAGTAGTTACCTTTAGCATCTTTAGCTATTCCACCTTGTGGAGTACCTATAGCATATACGTCTATTTTTATACCTTTTGCAGCTAAATCTTTTGCTTGCTGTATTGCTTTAGCAGACGGAGTAGAATCAGTTACTAATATAATTTGACCATCTGTTGCTCCAGCTTGTTCAATAAGCCCTGCTGATTTCTTTATCGCTTTGGTAATATTATGTCCTTTCACTGGAACAATATCTGAATTTAACACAGGTACCAAGTTTGCAACAGTTTTTGCATCTGAAGTTAAAGGACTAACTACAAAAGGCTCACTAGAAAACACCAACATCCCTACTTGACCTTCTTTTATTCTACCTAGTATATCAAGTATCTTATACTTAGCTCTTTCAAGCCTACTTGGAGATATATCTGAAGTATCCATAGATTGTGAAACATCTAGTGTAATAACTCTCGAGATATTTTTTTGATAAACTGGAACCTCTTTATGCCTATACGCTGGGCCGGCTAAAGCAAATACTGCGATGCCCCATAAAACCAGGAATACTAATGGTATTAATGTTTTATTTGTCTTTGAGTCTTGACCTATAGTTACATGTTCAAGTAAATGGCTATCACAATATTTACTCCAGCTATTAGATTTTGCTGAATATTTAAAAAGCAATATAGTCAATATAACAACTGGTATTAAAGCTAGAAGCCACCAAGGTCTTAATAAATGAAAGTCCATTTAGTGCCCTCCTCTGCGTTTTAGCCACATGCCAGCAACCACAAAGCTCAAAATCAACGCTAAACCTAAACTCCATGGATAAAGGTATGTAACTGGTCTAACTATAGTTTTATCTGATTTGATCGGTTCAAGCTTATCTATATCTTTATATATATTTTTCAAATCACTACTATTTTGAGCTCTAAAATATTGCCCACCTGTCATTTTAGCTATTTTCTGTAAGGTTTCTGTAGCTAAATCTTCTGATGTGTTTACTAACCTTTTTCCAAAGGCTGTTTTGATAAGCATCTGACCACCACCAAGAGCAATCGTATAGATTTTTATACCATATTGCTTAGCAATTTCTGCCGCTTGCAATGGTTGTAATAGACCTGCAGTATTGTCACCATCTGTAAGTAATATAATAGCTTTCGAATCATTTGGATATGACTCTAGTTTTTTAATAGATAAACCAAGTGCATCACCTATCGCCGTATTTGGACCAGCTATAGCTATACTAGAATCATCAAGCATTTTTTTAACTGTTGGAATATCAAATGTTAAAGGAGTCTGTAGATATGCTCGTGTCCCAAAAAGTACAAGGCCAACACGGTCACCTTTGCGAGTATCTAAAAACTGATTTGCTACTCGCATAACTAAGTCAAATCTTGACTCCATTTTACCATTAGGCTTTTTCATATCTTGTATTGACATACTTCCAGATAAATCTATAGCCATCATCAGAGCTCTACCACTTTGTGGCATACTTATCGGCTTGCCTAACCATTGTATCCCTGATCCAGAAACAATTAGCAGCAGCCAAATAGCCGCCAGGATGTATTTAAAGTAATTTGCTTTTGAAAAATCATGCGCACTGTGAGTACCCAGCTGTGACTGTAATTGATCAAAAAATGGTGTTTTTAATGCTGATTGCTGCTTATTTTTAGCTCTAGGAAAAATCCAATAAACAACTAAAGGCAAAACTACTAAAATAAAGAACCAAGGATACTCAATATTTATCATATGACTCTCCTCAACCATTTCTCAGCCACAGCCATTACCTCATCAAAAGTTGATCTATCTAGCTCGATAGGTTTATAAGTGTTTTCAAGTAATCTTGCCTTAGTTGCTTCAAAACTGTCTTCATCTATCTTTGAGTCCAAAAATTCTAACCATTTTTCGCCATATAAAGTTTTTATCTCTTCACTAGGGAACTTTTGCATTGCGACTCTTTTTAGATAAACAGATATACATTCTAAAACATGAGTTGGATCATTCTTATAAACACTCTCTACTTCTTGTCTAAATTCATTGATTATAGAGTTCTTATATTGTTTTTTCTTTTTCTTAAGACGTAAAACGATTAATACTAAGATTACTATTAAAACAATAATACCTAAAACTATCCACCAGCCATATGCTAATGGCCATAATTGAGAGATTCTATCAGGCAAATAAATATCTTTTAATTGCTCTAAAAGACTATTATTTTGCATAATTGGCTACCCCATAGTTTATTGTTTTGACCAAATTATCATTTGTAGCAACCTCTATAAAGCCTGTTTTATTTTTACGTGAAAACTCTTCTATAGCATCATGTCTACTTTTATAAATATTTTTATAGACTTGATTTTGTTTCTTACTTGCAGAATCTAAAACGACTCTTTGTTTACCATCACTAAAATAGTAAGTATCTAAACCAGGTAGATCTTTCTCTATTGGATCATAGCTAAACACATTAATCACTGAGTTTTTATTATTTAACAGTTTAAGATATCTATTCGCTTCTTCATCAAAACTACTAAAATCACTTATAACAACGACTATACTACTGCTACGAATCTTCGCATAAAGAAACTTTAAAGCCTCAGCAAGCCTTTTATCAGAAGATAATTGGTACTTTTTCTCATCATTTGCAACAAAGTTGAACATCTTGACTAAAGCTGACTTATTTTGTTTCGCTGGATAAAAATTATAGCCATTATCATCAAAGATAATACCGCCAACTTTTTCATGTGCTTCTAATGCCCCAAAACCTATCAAAGCAAGAATATTAGAAGCTTTAACACTTTTAAAACACTCCCTAGTGCCAAAATGCATACTTTTACTTTGATCCAAAACAAAGTATAAACTTCTTTCTCTTTCTTCATGATAAACTTTTGTATAAGGCTTACCTAATCTTGCTGTAAGAGCCCAATGCATCAAACGAATATCATCACCAGCTTGATAGTGCCTAACTTCATCAAAGTCCATACCACGACCCTTTGCCTTAGAAAGGCTATTTCCAGCATTAACACTATTTACTCTTTGACTTGCAAACAATTTAAGAGCTTTGGTCTGATAGCGATAGCTTAAGAGCTCTTGAACGTCAGGTTTTATTCCTTTGTAATTTTTCATAGTTTCTCTTAAATTTATAACTTTTTATGTATAGACAAATTATGATTTGTCCCTACTCCAAAATCATATAGCTCTATGGTATCGGTACAGCCTTTAATAGCTCAGTAATAACGTCATCTGTTGTTACACCATCAACCTCAGCTTCGAAAGTCAAAAGTATTCTATGGCGCAGTACTTCATAAACAACCTCATGAATATCACTTGGAGAAACATAATCATGACCTATAAGCCAAGCATGTGCTCTTGCAGCTCTATCTAAAGCAATTGTTCCTCTTGGGCTAGATCCAAATGCAATCCATTTTTTGATGTTTTGGTTATATTTTGATGGATCTCTAGTCGCTAATATCAATTGAATAATATACTGCTCAACAGCTTCAGAAACTCTGATATTTAGAACCTCTTGTTGTGCCTTAAAAATAGTATTTTGATGAATATTTGGATGCTTTATCTTATGTCCTAATGCCTCACCTCTACTTATAGCTAAGATCTTTGCTTCAGTCTCTGGATCAGGATACTCAATTTTAACAAACATCATAAATCTATCTAACTGAGCTTCTGGCAGCGGATAAGTACCCTCTTGTTCAATTGGGTTTTGTGTTGCCATCACCATAAATAAATCAGATAACGGATATGTTTGCTTACCAACAGTTATTTGTTTTTCACCCATTGCCTCAAGCAACGCTGATTGTACTTTTGCTGGAGCCCTATTTATCTCATCAGCTAAAAGTAAATTATGAAATAAAGGACCTGACTGAAACTCAAACGTTTGTTGTTGAGGAACATATATTTCAGTACCTGTTAAATCTGCAGGTAAAAGATCAGGAGTAAACTGTACTCTATGATATGAACAATCTATACTTTCTGACAAAGTTTTAATTGCTGTAGTTTTCGCTAGTCCTGGAGCTCCTTCAACAAGTAGATGCCCCCCCGCTAATAATGCTATAAGCAAACGTTTGTTTAGGTTTTCTTGACCTACAACACGATTATTTAAAAATTCTAATAATTCTCCAAACTCACTATAAACAGACATCGATTTCCTCCCAAATCGTAGATCACTTGTTTAGAAGTATAGGGGCTATTACTACATTTTCAAGGGTTTAAACATTATATAGTCAATTTACAAAAAACAAATACTATTATAAAATTCCTACCAGCTAACTATAAAGGAGTAAATCAAAATGAAAAAAATTAAACTTTTAGCGATTGGGATATTAGCTGTCTCTACTCTTGCTAGTTGTTCAAATAATGCTAGTCTATCAAATGATTTGAATAACACTGGCGACTCTATTGTTAGGTTTGTTAATGGTACGTTCACTGCTCAGATAGATAACACTAGCGTAAGCAGTGTGTATGATGCTACTAAATTAGCTCTAAACAACAGCAAAATTTACAATATTACGAATAGCTCTATACATGCTAAATCTGCTGACATCTCAGGAACCTTTGCAACGGATAAGAACTACTTTAATGAGTCAGGTACTGATAACTTTGATGTTCGAATAGTTAAAGATAGTGGAAGCAAAGTTAATATATATATAAAAATTGGTAAACTAGGTGATAAACAAGCATCCGTTGACTTACTTGCAAACATAAGAACAAATCTAGGCCTATAATTTAAATGTCTTTTAAAACACCTCACGTACTTTCTATCCAATCACATGTTGCATATGGTTACGCCGGAAACAAGGCAGCTGTATTTCCAATGCAAAAACTTGGTATAAATGTATCTCCAATATATACAGTTCAATTATCAAACCATACTCAGTATGATTATTTTAAAGGCTCTTTTTTTAATGCTAATGATATCCAAAATGTCATCGACGGAATGATAGCTAATAATTTCTTAGCTAAACAAGATGCTATCTTATCTGGGTATATTGGCGATCTTGAAGTAGCTAAAGTTATTGCTAATACTGTTACTAAGCTTAAAGAAGATAACCCTAATAGTTTATACTGCTGTGATCCAGTTTTTGGTGATAAGTATGACGATCAAGAATATGGACATATTTTTGCCTCAAAAGATCATCCAAGCATTTTTCTAGAGCATTTATTGCCATTAGCAGATATTATTACGCCAAACTTATTTGAATTAAGCATACTTAGTAATACTGAAATCAATAACTATAATGACATTGCTAAAGCGTGCAAAAAACTAATAAAGATAACGAAAAATAATGAGCTAATTATCATAGTAACTAGTGTATCTTTTAGTAGTTCAAAAACTGGTATCGCAATATATGACAAAGATAATTTCTCTCACTTAGAGTCTCCTAAGTATAAGGTCCAACCTAAGGTTAGTGGTTCTGGTGATATCACTGCAGCAATGTTTCTAAGCTATTTATTAAAAGATAAAAGTCTTGAAGATGCATTAAAAGCAGTCACACAATGCCTAGATGGAATTTTTAGAGTAACACATGAATTAGATACTGATGAGCTTGCTCTAGTTCAAGCACAGGAGTATATCAAATAATGCAACGCTATAGCAAAATCACAGATGTTCATAAATACAAGCGAGAAATAGTTCTTCTAAAAAGTCGTCCATGTGCTTACGGTAAATGTACATTCTGTGACTACATCTTGGATAACTCCAAAAATATCGATGAAATTAATAAAACAAACTTTGAAATTTTAAAAAATGTCACTGGTGAGTTTGGTATATTAGAAATTATAAACTCTGGAAACATTTTTGAGCTTCCTTTGCAAACAAAAAACTTTATTAAAGATATTGTAAAAGAAAAAAATATCAAACTACTTTTTGCCGAAGCTCACTGGATGTATAAAGATCATCTACATAAAATTAAAGATATTTTTGAAACTGAGATCTTTATTAAAACAGGACTTGAAAGCTTTGATTATAATTTTAGAGAAAAGCTTCTAAATAAAGGGTTTCATCACGACTCACCAGAGCAGTTAAGTAAATTATTTGATTCAGTTTGTCTATTAATAGGTGTGCAAGGACAAACTAAAGAAATCATCAAAAATGATATTCAAATAGCAAAAGATTACTTTAAGCATACGACTCTTAATTTATATGTTAATAATACTACTCATATCAAAGCAGATGAAAATTTAAAAAAATGGTTCTTAACAGAATACAAACATCTCTTTGATGACCCTCAATTTGAGATACTTGTAGATAATACCGACTTTGGTGTTGGCGACTAGTTACTATATCAAAAACTAAAGAAAGCTGTTAACCTTAAATTAACATATAAAACAAAGTCTTAAGCTTAATATGAAATATTCTGTCACAGAAATCTCTCAACAAATCGGTGGTAAGTTAATAAATCCATCAAATGAAAATATCACAATTTCAGGTCTAAACTATGCTAGCCTTGCTAAACAAAGTGATTTAACCCTTATAAACAAATATGAGCACATAAAATTATGGCAAAATTCTAATGCTTCTGCTGCTATCGTAAGTGAAGATATAAGTAAAGATCTACTAGAGATTAACGATAAGCCTCTAATAGTTGTAAAAAATGCTGACCTTGCAATGGCTCTAGTATTAGAATTATTCTCTGAACCTAATCCAGAGCAAAATGGCATACACGAGAAAGCTGTAATAGATCCAACAGCTCAAATAGGTAAAAATGTATCTATTGGACCAGGAGCCTATATTGGCAAAAATGTATCTATTGGTGATAATACGATAATATACGCTAATGTATGTATTTATGACCAAACTAGTATCGGACAGAATTGCATAATATGGCCAAATGTAACAATTCGAGAAAGAACTGAAATAGGACACTTTTGTAGACTATATTCAAACTGCTCTATTGGAAGTGATGGTTTTGGTTATAGACCGTCACAGGATGGTAAAAGCATTGTTAGAATACCTCATATTGGTAATGTAGTAATTGGCAGCTATGTTGATATTGGTTCTGGTACTTGTATAGACCTTGCAAAATATGGTTCTACCATAATTGGTGATTTTACAAAAATAGATAATCTAGTCCAAATAGGTCACAATGTTATAATTGGCAGAGGTTGCATGATCTGTGGCCAAGCAGGGATTAGTGGTTCAGTTACTATTGGCGACGGGGTTGTAATTGCTGGTAACGCTGGCATCAAAGACCATATTAATATTGGTAGTGGTGCTAAAGTTGGTGCTAAAGCTGGTGTTATGTGGGATGTACCTGCAGGAGAGAGTCAAATGGGCTATCCTGCATACAAAGATAAAGAGCTAGCAAAACAATGGATTGCTATTAGAAAATTACCTGAAACAATGAAAAAACTTAAAGCTATCGCAAAAGGTTTAAATATAGATCTATAAGTTTTATCCAAAAGTCAAACAAATAACTGTGATTACAATAATTGAAAATTTAAATACTGTTTTTGCATAAACTCTATCCTCATCATTGATATAAGATTTAATCGACTTATATAACCAATACAAAGATATAAACATACAGAAAATAAAAGATAATAAATCTGCTGTACCTAACAACATCGGTAAGCTACACGATAATACAAATAGTACTAGGTATACCAACATAATTTTTTTAGTATAACTTACACCTTTGACTAAAGGTAACATTGGAAGCTTAACCTTCTTATAGTCATCCATATATAACATAGCTATAGCAAATGAATGAGGTATTTGCCAAAAGAACAAAATTAGAAATAACCCAAGAGCATTATAGTCTAAATGATTAACAACTGCTGTATAGCCAGCTACTGGAGGAATAGCACCTGAGATACCACCTAGGACAGTAGCATGGATAGTAATACGTTTAGATACTGTATAGACACCTACATATACGATAAAGCCAATTATAATAATCCATAGAGTCAAAGGATTTACAAGATAGTATAAAACGGCACAGCTAAGTATCAACAATACTGAACCATAAACAGTTGCTTGTATAACTGAAATATCTCCAGTAACTAAAGGTCGTCTTTGTGTACGTGCCATAGTGCTATCAATATCTTTATCATAGATATTATTAAAGACACACCCTGCTGCAATCATTAAAGCAACACCTATCATCACATAGAAAAATAATGCTAAATATTCAAAACCAATCTCTCTATGTGTTGCTAGTAGAAAGCCACCTGTAAGAGTAATAAGGTTGCCAAAGATAATACCTGGCTTAGCTAATTGGAAATATTTTTTGAAAGACATAATAAAAGAAAGTTAATTAAAAAGAATTACATCATCATGTCATACAAGTCAAACATGATCCACATAGTACCAGCAACTATGATTAATACAACAATAGCCGCAAATATCGCACTTACCAAATTCCATAGTGCTTTTGAGTCTGTACTAAGGTGTAAGAAATATACTAACTGAATAAAAAGTTGTGCAATAGCTAGGATTGCCACAGCAACACACAAAGCAATCGGAGATAGCAAACTAAAGCCAACAAGTACAAAAGCTATAGTTGTTGTTATAACAGATAGAACAAAACCTGTTATATAGCTTTTATAAGTTCCGTATGCAGCACCAGTATCTTGATCATATAAATGTTCTTTAGCCATATTATACTGCTCCTAATAAGTAAACTATTGAGAATACAAATATCCATACGATATCTAAGAAATGCCAAAACAGTCCTAAGTAAGTAAGCTTTGTTTTAGCCATAGGATTCATACCATATTTTTTAAGCTGGAATATCATGCTTACAATCCATAAAAGTCCCATTGTTACGTGTAACCCGTGAGTCCCTACAAGAGTATAAAAAGATGATAAAAACGCACTTGAAGCCCAAGTGTGTCCTTCCATTACTAGCTCATAAAACTCATACAACTCCATGCATATAAAGCCTAAACCTAGAAAGAAAGTTATCCATAAAAACTTTATAACTGTGCCAATATTCTCAGAATTACGGTTAAGCATAGCCAAGCCGAATGTAAAACTACTTACTAGTAGAAGCATAGTCTCAACAAATACAAAAGGTAGATTAAAAATCTCGTGCGAAGCTACCCCACCAAAAGTGTGCTCATGAAAAACTGCAAACACTGCAAATAGTGTTGCAAAAAGCACACAGTCGCTCATTATATAAATCCAAAAACCAAATACACTCTTAGAACCATCAAAATGATGTTCGTGGTGATGATTATCTGCAGTTACTGTACTCATACGCGTAACTCTCCTTGTTGATTATATTTATTTTCAACATCTTTAACTTCATCAGCTTTTACGTAGTAATCGATATCATAATCAAATGATCTATATAGAACTGTTCCTATCATACCAACAACGCCTACAGCTGCTAACCACCAGATATGCCATACTGCAGCAAAACCAAATACAAAACTAAACGCTCCGATAATAACCCCTACAGAAGTATTTCTTGGCATATGGATATCTTCATATTTCTTATCATCAGTCAGTGGCTTATTATCAACACCTAGACCTTTTTCTTTATGATCCCAATAAGCATCACGCTCTTCGACAACAGGATCATGTGAGAAATTATAAAAAGGTACCGGTGATGGGATCCCCCACTCTAGAGTACGTCCATAACCCCAAGCATCTGAACCAACACGATTCTTTTCTCTATCTTTGATACTTACGAGAATTTGTAAAACCTGGAATAAAATACCCAAACCAATAATCATAGCTCCTATCCAAGCAACTATCAATAAAGGCTGATAGCCAGTTGATGCTGAGTAATGGTATAGTCTTCTTGTCATACCCATCATACCTAATATATATAAAGGCATAAATGCAACAAAGAAACCTACTAACCAACACCAAAACGCATATTTTCCTAAGCGTTCATTTAATTTAAAGCCAAACACTTTCGGGAACCAGAAAGTAAGACCAGCAAATGCCCCAAATACAACCCCACCAATAATAACGTTATGGAAATGTGCAATCAAAAAGACACTGTTATGCATTTGGAAGTCAACACCTGGCACTGATAGTAATACACCTGTCATCCCACCAACAGAGAAAACTATCATAAAACCAACAAGCCACATCATAGGTGTTGCAAATGTTATACGACCCTTATACATCGTAAATAACCAGTTAAAGATCTTAACCCCTGTTGGAATTGCAATAATCATTGTCATAATACCAAAGAAAGCATTAACGTTTGCACTAGCTCCCATTGTAAAGAAATGGTGAAGCCATACTGTAAATGACAATATAGTAATAGCTATACTAGCCCAAACCATTGTTGTATAACCAAATAACGGCTTCTTAGAGAAAGTTGCCGCAACTTCTGAAAATACACCAAACATAGGCAACACAAGAATATAAACTTCAGGATGTCCCCATATCCAAATAAGGTTTACATACATCATTTGGTCACCACCACCTGAAACTGTAAAGAAGTGCGTACCAAAATATCTATCTAAAGTTAATAATGTCAAAGTTACTGTTAAGACAGGGAATGCTGCTATTACTAAAACAACAGAGCAGAAAGATGCCCATGTAAATATTGGCATTTTCATTAGAGTCATGCCTTTACAACGCATTTTGATAATTGTTACAAAGAAGTTAATACCTGTCATTAGTGAACCAATACCAGATATTTGTAGACCCCATATATAATAATCGGTTCCGACGGTCGGACTATAGGTCATCTCAGAGAAAGGCGGATACGCAAGCCATCCAGCATGAGCGAAATCCCCTACTAATAGAGAAACATTTATTAACATAGCCCCTACAACAAACAACCAGAAACTCAAAGAATTCATATAAGGGAAAGCTACATCTCTAGCACCAATTTGAAGAGGAATAACCCAGTTCATTAATGCAAACACTAAAGGCATAGCCACGAAAAAGATCATAATCACACCATGTGCTGTGAAAATCTGATCAAAATGCTCAGGAATTAGATAACCTGTACTATCACCAGAGGCTAATGCTTGTTGTGTTCTCATCATTGCTGCATCAACAAAACCACGGAACATCATAACTAATGCTACAATAGTGTACATCGTTCCTATTTTTTTATGATCAACTGTTGTGAACCACTCTCTCCATAGATAGCCCCACTTCTTAAAATAAGTAAGTCCTCCTAATAGTGCCACACCTCCAACTACAACACCAATAAACATCACAAGTATAATCAACTGTTGGCTTACTGGCTCATATAGGTATGGAAACACTAAATGAGGATTACTTAGTTTCCCAATCAATGCTTCTAGCATATTTTTCTCCTATTTATAAACTACTACTATTTTACTAACTACATACTATGATGATGCATGCTGTTATGCATTTTTTGCCCATGATGCATAGGCATCGCATTAGCCATATTCTCTGGCTTATAATTTGGCATCATATATGACATAACAATATGATTAAATAAATTTTTATCAACATGAGAATAATATGCCACTGGATTATTTATAGAATCTTTTACAAGATCCTTCCAGAAGTAATTCCATGTCAATGATTGGTGTTTACCATCTTTAACTTCTTTAACCCATTTGTTAAAGTCAGCCTGATCAGTCACTTTGGCATAGAACTGCATCTCAGCAAAGCCTATTCCAGTATAGTTTGCAGAAAAGCCTCTAAATTTACCTTCATGTTTAGCTATCACATGTAATTGTGTTGTCATACCTGTCATTGCATATATCTGCCCTGCTAACTCTGGTATAAAGAAAGAGTTCATAGGCGCTGCAGATGTTATTTTGAAATTAACTGGGCGATCTTTCGGTAACTGTATATAGTTAACTGTAGCTATATCATACTCAGGATAAATAAACATCCATTTCCAGTTTAGAGCAACAACATCTATCTCTATAGGTTTTTTATCTGACTCTAATGGCTTATATGGACTAAGTGTGTGCGTTGTTTTCCATGTAACAATTGACAATATCAAAATTATCACAAATGGTACACCCCAGCAGATTATCTCTAGCTTATTACTATGACTCCAAGTTGGCTTATACTCAGAATTAGCTCCATCTCTATATTTCCAAGCAAACCACAGTGTCAGAATAATAACCGGAATAACCACAAAAAGCATAAGAACAGTCGCAAATATTAGCAGATGTTTTTCTTGCGATGTAATAACACCCATTGGATTCCAAATACCGCCTTTACAACTAGATAAAGACAGCACCCCAACTATACTTGCAAATATTAGTAAGTATTTTTTCCAGTTCATCAATACATTCCTTTTAAATTACAATTGCATATAAATCGTTTATTCTCTAAACAGATACTTTACCAAACCAGTATATCATAATATATAAATATAAAAGAAAATTCATTAATTAATAATTTTTTTATTATTTGAATATAAAGTCATATTCGCTATACTCATCAATATTTTTATTACGATAAATATTTCCGATGTACAACAAAGAGTTAAGAACGACTATAAACATCTCTCTAATATACGGCTTCAGAATGATTGGGTTATTTATTATTTTCCCAATATTTAGTTTATATATTAATCACTTACAATACGCAACACCCTTTCTAATAGGCTTGGCTCTGGGTGTTTATGGACTAAGTCAGGCAATGTTACAAATTGTTCTAAGTATTTTATCGGATAAGTTTGGACGTAAACCTATTATACTAGTTGGTTTGATATTCTTTATTATTGGTAGCATTGTTGCAGCCTGTTCTACTAGTATTTATGGAATAATTATTGGTCGTGCTATACAGGGTGCTGGAGCAATAGGAAGTACACTAACGGCATTAGTCGCTGACTCCACAAAAGAAGAAAACCGTCTTAAGGCAATGTCACTAATAGGGATGTCTATTGGTTTTTCATTTCTAATAGCAATGATGATAAGCTCAATACTAAATAGTATTATTGGATTATCTGGTATTTTTTGGTTAACTGCAGTCTGTGGTGGTATTAGCATATTTATCTTAACAAAAATACCTACCCCAAAGACACCAAGCTTTCATCATGAAGCAAAACCTGTTTTAACACTTATCAAAGATATCATAACGCATAAAGAACTACTTAAGCTCAATTACGGCATCTTTACACTACACGCAACACTTACAGCTTTATTCATAGTAGTTCCGCCTATTCTAACTAATATCTTGCAAATATCCTCTAACTATCAATGGCTTATCTATCTTCCCGTGTTAATCATATCTTTCAGCATGATGTTTCCGTTTGTTATGATTGCTGAAACACAACGTAAGATGAGAAAATTCTTTATCGTTGCTGTTTTAATTTTAAGTGCTTGTTTAGGGCTTTTAGTTATAAGCTTCAACCATACAATAATTCTAAGCATAGTCCTAACCTTTTTCTTTGCTGCCTTTACATTCTTAGAGTCATGCCTACCTTCATGGGTTTCGAAAATAGCTCCTGTGGGTAGTAAGGGAACTGCTATGGGTATTTTTTCTAGCTGTCAATTCTTTGGTATTTTTATCGGAGGAGTCATGGGGGGAATAATATTCCATAAATATCATATACCTGGAGTTTTAATTTTCTGCACAATCTTAGCTTCTTTATGGTTTTTAATCACATTAATAATGGCTGAGCCAACATACCTAAACTCCAAAGTTTATAAACTTAATAAAATAACATCTGAATTAGAAGAGAAATTAAAAAGAATAATTATTTCAGAGAAAGGTTTATATGAGTCAGTAATCTGCTTTGAAGAAAATGCTATATATATAAAAATTGATAAAAAAGAATTTGATGAAGATCTTTTTATTCAAAAGATAAATCTAATTAACCAAAATACATAAATACAGTTCAGATAAGACTCTAAACTATACCATTTTGGTATAGTGAAATCCTTTATTTTCAATGCTTTCAGCCATATTTAGTTTTTGATTTAAACAATTTATATGTTACAATTCATGTGTATAGTTAAAGGTTAGAAAAAGTGACTACTCAATTACAAGCCGATTTTTCTTTCCAAATTTCTATTTTTAGAAAAAAATAACCTTTCGTTACTCGAATATCATAAGGAGAAGCAACATTATGTTACCAACGCTCATGTCTGTTGACTTAGCAAGATTGCAGTTTGGTCTAACGGCATCATTTCACTTCTTATTTGTTCCTTTAACTTTAGGTCTAACGTGGATTTTATTCACAATGGAGCTAATGTATATAAGAACAGGTAAAGAAGTTTACAAAGATATGGTGAAGTTTTGGGGTAAATTACTTGGAATAAACTTCGCTCTAGGAATTATTACTGGTCTAACCATGGAATTTGAATTTGGTACCAACTGGTCATACTACTCACAATCAGTAGGTGATATTTTTGGTACTCCTCTAGCTATTGAAGGTATGGCAGCATTCATGCTTGAGTCAACATTCGCTGGTTTATTCTTCTTTGGTTGGGATAAACTATCAAAGAAACAACATTTACTTTCAACGTTCTGCTTAGCAATAGGTTCTAGCTTCTCAGCATTACTAATTCTTGTTGCAAATGGTTATATGCAACATCCTGTGGGTTCTGAGTTTGTAGCTTCAACTATGAGAATGGAAACAGTTAGCTTACTAGATGTATTCTTAAACTCTACTGCTCAGTCAAACTTTGGACATGTAATCACAGCTGGATACACAACTGGTGCTACTTTTGTTATTGGTATTAGTGCATACTACTTACTTAAAGGTCGTGATATTGCTTTTGCTAAGAGATCTTTAGCCGTTGGTTTAGGATTTGGTATAGTAGCTTGTACTATGGCTATATTCTTTGGTGATGCCAATGGACAAGATGCTTGGAAAGTACAACCATTAAAAATGGCAACTATCGAAGGTGAATGGGATACTTCACCAACTCCGGCTCCATTTAATGCTATTGCATTCCCTGATCAAGAAAAGCAAGAAAACAATTTCAGCATAGAAATACCTATGGCTCTTGGCCTGATAGCAACACACACAACAACTGCTCAAGTTCCTGGTGTTAAAGCTATTCTATACGGAGAAATGCAGAACGGTAAAAGAGATCCTAATCTAGCTTACTACAGAAATATCAAGACAGGTGAAACTGCTGACGTTTCCCCTGCTGTAGCTGCAGCTAACCCTCAAAAGTATGAGAAAGTTCCTGCTGCCACTGTAATGATTAGAGATGGCGGTCTTGCTTATGCTGATCTTCTAAAATGGAGAGAATCTGGTCATAAAGGTGATACTCCTGATAGTAGTTATGCAAATTACAATAACCCTGAATATCAAAGATATATGGGCTTCGGTAAATTACTTGTTCAAGTTGCTCAAGAAAAATATGGTAAAGCTGACTCAGCAACAATTGCTAAGCTAGCTAATAATCCAGAGGTAGTAAAACAAGTTGCTACTAATATGGTTCCTGATGTATCTAGTATCTTCTGGACATTTAGAGTAATGGTAGGAATCGGTTTCTTACTATTTATTTTAATGTTTGTTGGCTTAGTGCTTTTAGCGAAGAACTCTCTAGGAAACACTAAGTTTAGTAAACTTGTTCTAAGAGTTATGACTTGGTCAATTCCATTACCATTTATCGCATGTTTATGTGGATGGTTTGTAACAGAGCATGGCCGTCAACCTTGGACTGTTTATGATCAGTTACCTACGAGCATCAGTTCATCAGCTTTAACAGCTGCAGATATAGGAACATCTATGTTAATATTCTTCTTAATAGATACATCTTTATTTGCAGTGTTACTATTCTTAATGTTCAAATATGCAAAACTAGGTCCTAGCTCATTAGGCTCTGGTAAGTATCATTTTGAACAAAATAACAAAGATAAATAAGGAGAGATAAATGTTATTAGATGTTTTACAAATTATCTCTTGGCTAGTTGTTGGAGTTCTTATATTCCTAGTAGCTGCAACAGTTGGTTTTGACTTTGGTATAGGTATCCTTGCTAAATTTGTTGGTAAGGATAACTATGAAAAAAGAGCTATTATAAATACTGTAGGCCCAACTTGGGATGGCTCTCAAGTTTGGTTTATTACTGCTGGTGGTGCTATTTTTGCCATCTGGCCTCAAGTTTATGCTACAAGCTTCTCAGGTCTATATATCGCAATTTTAGCTGTATTATGGGGACTTTTCTTAAGACCACCCGCTTTTGAATACAGAAAGAAAATAGATAGTGATAAATGGAGAAACTTTTGGGATTGGATGCTTGTTTTAGGTAGTATCATTCCTATAGTTGTTATGGGAGTTGCTGTTGGTAATTTATATCTTGGTTTCCCAATCTCTTATGATGATACAGCTAGACTAGTTTATGGTACGGTGACAAATGGCCAGTATCAATCTATGTGGATTACATTACTAAATCTACTAACTCCTTTTGCATTACTATTTGGGATATTTGCTCTAAATATGACACTAATGCATGGTTCTACTTACGGAAAACTTAGAACAGAAGGTGTATTAAGAGATAGATTTAAAAAGATTTCGAATATCACAACAGTTATATATATCGTATTATTTATAGTTGCTGCGATTTGGATATCTTTCATCCCTGGCTATCAGTACACTACTGACCCTGCTTTTGCACATGCATCTAATGCTTTAAATCATGCATTTACAGCAGGTACAATAACAACAGACTATTCATGGTTCTATAACTTTAACCATGCACATATTTGGATGTGGTTTGCACCTATCTTAACTGTTGTTGCTGCGATACTTGTTATCGTGTTTAATGGTAAGGATAAAGATGGTTCAGCATTCTTAGCAAGTTTAGCATCATTACTTGGTGCAGTATTAACAGTTGGTTTTGCACTATTCCCATTCATTATGGTATCTAACGTTGGTGACTATAAATTTAGCTTAACAGTATTTAATGCTAGTAGTAGTCAAACTTCATTGATAGGTATTCTATGTGCTGCTGTTATCATACTTCCAATAGTATTTAGCTACACATTCTTTGTATACAAGAAAATGTGGGCAAATGGCCGCAGAACATCTGCTGCAGAAATAAAAGCTAACTCACATGAGATGTACTAAAAAAGGAGATTTATTATGTTTTATTTAGTATGGATAATTTCAGCATTCGCTGCGGTTGGTATCGGCTGTTTCGTTGCTGGCAAAATGGATAAAAGAGAAGATTAATCTACACTTTCTTGCTATCTAATATTCTTTTTATTTCTCTATTCGTATAGAATCTTATAATCAATAATTTTCAAATATTTAAATCATTATGAAAAAGTTTTTCTATACGGCTATTATTAGTATTCTTTTTTTTACATCTAGCTATAGCGATATTATTGTAGGAACAACCGGAGATTATGCTCCTTTTTCTAACTACGATAAATCGACCAATACATTTACTGGTAAAGATATACAACTTATAAAAGAGTTTGCTAAATCCAAAAATGAAAAAGTTAAGTTTGTTAAAACTACTTGGAAAACAGCTACACATGATCTAAAAGCTAATAAGTTTGAAATTTTCGTAGGTGGAATGACAATAACTGCTCAACGTAAAAAAGGTTTCTTATTCTCAAGTCCTTTAGAAACATCTAGAAAAGCAGCAATGACTGCATGCAAAAACTTAGGAAAATATAAAACTTTTAAAGATATAGATAATCCAAAAACATTGGTTATTGAAAATAGAGGCGGTACTAATGAGAAGTTTGCTCTACAAAAACTAAAAAAGGCAAACCTTTTAATCATAAATGATAATAAAGAAGCTGTAAAATCGATAGTTGATGGTATAGGAGATATTCATCCAGATATAATGTTTACTGATAATTCAGAAATAAAATATCAACACTCCATAAATCCAAAAATATGCCAAATACCTATCCAAATAGATAAAACTAGCTCTTTCAAAGCATTTATGTTCAATAAGACAGCTAATGGCAGAAAGCTAGCAATCCAATTTGATCAATGGTTAAAAAATAATCCAAAAATCTTTAAAACATATACTAATTCATAAGTAATTCTTTATTATTTGACAAGATTATAAGAAAATACTGAAACTCTATATAAAATAATAAAGTCATGCTTAGAGCATATCGGGTTTCTATAGCTTTTAGTGGTTTAATAGTTTTAACAGGGCTAATGTCTATTGACTTTATAAGCCCTTCTCTACCATATATAGAAAATGATTTTGCCACATCTCAAGCAGTATTAAAAAATAGCGTACTAATATATATGCTTATCCTTGGAATCTTCCAGCTGCCGTATGGTTTCTTGAGTGATAGATTCGGACGTAAGAAACTAATCTTAATATCATTAGGTATAACTATTTTAGGAATAATAGTAACTGCATTTGCTCAAGGAACTATTTCTTTTTATATAGGTAGAATAATAACTGCTATTGGTAGTGCTGGATGTCCTGTAATTAGCAGATCAATCATTGCCGATGTTTCTCACAACTCTAAAAGATTAAAAAAATCTTTCTCTGTATATGCTTTAGCAAGTCAAGTATCACCATGTATCGCACCTGTTTTAGGCGCATTTATACAATCAGTAAGCTCATGGAGGTTTTCATTAACTGCATTAATGCTTATAAATATCATTGTTTTTTTACTTATTCTTAGACTAATGCCTGAAACTTTGAGAATTACAAAGTATAAAATACGTTTTAAAATTACTATTAATAAATACTTAGAGCTTTTCAAAAACAGATATTTTTTTACTATGAGTTTATTCTCAGCGTTAGTTTATGTATATTCTATAGGCTTTTATAATATGCTTCCTTTTGTATTACATAATTTACACATAAATATAGTGACTAATGGTTTTATAAACAGTTTTTATGCATTAAGTTTAGCTATTGGAGCTTTTTCACTACAACGATGTTTTTATAAGTACTCTTCTGAGAGAATTCTTAGTACTATAATTAAGATTTATCTGGTCTACTTTATAATACTTTGTTTGATATTTCTGATATATACAAATATTTTTATCATAGCAATTTTCGGAATAGGTACGGCATTTTTATGTGGTGTAGCAGCACCTTTGATACTATCAATGTGCATGCAAAGCTTAAAAGAAAGTAAAGGTATAGCTAGCGCAGTCCAAAGCTCGATAAAAATGTTTTTCACAGGTATTGGATTAATACTTTTTTCATACATAAAACTCACAAACATGATCCAAATAACGATCATATACATTTGTCTCACTATTCTTGCAGTCTTATTATGGTCACTAGCAAAAAAAGCTAACCCAGCTCAATAGGATCTATATCAAAATAAACTTTAATAGTACTCTTAATATCACTACATACATTTTGATTAAGCCATTTTATTATTGAGTTTATTTCACTACGTTTTTTTGATGTAAGTAACAAGCTATAACGATAAACATTATTCTTTTTTAAGTGTAACGCGGGTAAAGGCTTTGATATTTGCACATTCTCGCAATTTTCTAATTTTGAATATATATCATTTAGCAAACTTAAAATTTCTTGCTCTTTTCTAGAATCTGCTATTATTTGAGCTTGATATGAGTAGGGTGGATAATTTGCATATTTTCTCTGCTCTAAAAGATAATCAAGAAATTCTAAGTAATCACTAGCAACTAGTAACTGTAAAAGCCTATTTTCCGGCTGATAAGTTTGCAACAGTATTGTCCCCGGCTTATCTGCCCTACCTGCTCTACCAGAGACTTGCACTATCATCTGTGCTGTTCTTTCTATCGCATGAAAATCTGTACTATATAGACCTGCATCGATGTTTATCAGCCCAACTAAGGTGATATTTTCAAAATGATGTCCCTTAGCAATCATCTGAGTACCAACGATAATATCAACCATATTTTCATTAATCATTTGATTAATATTATGAAGATCGCTAATAGTCTTTATATTTGAACGATCAAAGCGAACTACTTTGTTATACGGAAACTTAGCTTCTAAGCGAGATTGAACCTTCTCTGTACCAGTTCCATAAGTAAATAACTCTTGTTCTCCACAACTTGTGCATACTGTAACTAAAGGCTTACGCGAGCCACAAAAGTGACATTCTAAGTATTGATATGGATGAGTATGTAATGTATATGGTTTATCACACTTTTTGCACTCAACAGCTTCACCACAGCTCTTACAAACTAAGGCCTTAGCAAAGCCTAGTTTATTGATAAAAACCAAAGATTGTTGATGAGCAGTGATATTCTGCTCTAAAAGATTAAAAAGCTTATTACTAATACCATTATCAACTATACTCGATTTTAAATCTAAGAGTTGAATTTGGTTTTTATGATTATTCAAAGCTCTATTTTGTAACTTAAGTAATGTATATTTACCAGTCAAACTATTATAGTAGCTTTGTATTGATGGTGTTGCACTTCCAAGGATTACAGGAATATCTAATTGACTAGCTCTAAATATAGCGATATCACGAGCATTATACCTAACTGTACTGGTTTGTTGCTTAAAAGAACTATCGTGCTCTTCATCGATTATAATAATCCCTAAATTTTCAAAATCTGTCAGAACTCCGCTTCTTGTTGATATAACAATATCTGCTCTACCCTGCTTAATCTTTAACCAATTTGTCAACCTTGCTTTTTCACTTAATTTAGAGTGTAAAGCAACTATATTTTTATTAGGAAACCTACTTTCAAATCTCTTTATCGTCTGAGGTGTTAGGTTTATCTCTGGAACCATTACAAGCACTTGTTTTGAGCTTTCTAAATATCTTTTTATAGTTTGCAGATAAATCTCTGTTTTTCCGCTACCTGTAACTCCATAAAGTAGAAATACATTAAAACCTGTTTGTAATAATATATTGCTTAATACATTATTTTGCTCTTTAGATAAATCTTTAGGCTTATCATATTCTATGGACTTACTAGACTCCTTTAACTTATATGATTTTCTAAGTATACCCTTCTCAAAAAGCTTATTGATGACATAAGTAGTTCCTAATTGTTTTAAATCATCATATTTAATAAAGTCACTTTGTTTGAAAGTATTAATAAGTTCTTGTTGTTTAGGTGTTGACTTATGATTTTCTAAATTTTTAAAATCAATGTAAACATATGTATCTTGTTGAGGTTTGATAATTTCACTTTTAAAGTAGTCATTTGGTAAGGCTAAACGTATTGCACTGTAAAGATCACAGCAGTAGTACTTAGAAATCCAGATTATTAGTTTTTGTATATCTACACTTATAGGGCTATCTATAAGCTTAACTACTGGCTTAACCTTTTCAACTCCATAATCAATTTCAACATCTTTCGCAATTATAAAACCTATTAATTGACGTTTCCCGACATTTACTAACACTCGGTCAAATAATTTAATATCATCATTATCGATACTATAATCAAGTACATATGCTGGAGGAACAGCTAATGCAACTTTGACTATCATTATGCAGATTCCACAAAAGCTTTTGAATTTTTATACCAAAAATAGAAACCATATACCGCGGTTAAAAGAAAAATAAAATTTTGTAAAACTTGACCATATAGTTGTTGCTGATACATCACAAAAACAAAATATAAATCAGAAACTATCCAGACTATCCAATTTTCCATAAATTTTTCTATAGTCATAATAATTGCTGTAAATGTAATACCTGTCAATAAACCCGTCGATATAACATCTTCTGAATCTGTAAAATAATTAAATGCAACACAAAACACACATAAAGCAATAACATAAAATACATAGCGAAAGTAATCTGAGGCTTTCATCCACTTAATAGTATTTTCACTATCTACGCCTTGTGTACTCCATTTATACCAGCCATAACTAAAAAATATTACATATACAATCTGTAGTAAAACTAATGAATAAGTACCTTTCAGAGCAAATAAAAAAAGTAATATCAAAGCCCCAACAATTCCCAAAGACCAAGACCATACTCTTAGTCTAGCTAGATATATTGTATATAAAACATTTATAATAAGCGCCGAGTAATCAAGGATTTTAAATAACATAAACTATAATAACCTTTTTAGAAACATTCATACAATTTTATATCAAGATCTTTATACAGGTCTGATTTTATCGTATTAATCTTTCTAATTGTACTAGTTTTAAAGTTAATTGTTGGATTAAATGCCAAATACACCTTATGTAAACTAAGATCAAAAACATCACAATTCAAATAACAAATATCTTGTCCTGTAATTCTAATAATATTTGCACTTTCTAAACTATACAAAACCTGTTTCACTTTATCATAGTCAGCAACAGCTGCTTTTTTATAGATACGAGAAATACTCATACCATTTTTTAATTCTCGCTGAACAATATGCAGATCTCTTAGAATATTAACACTTATACTTAAATCGTCTCTTTTGACTTCTTTTTTGAAGTTTAAAGTTATTTTCATATACTGCATTGCCCTGATCATAACAGCTCCCAAGAGCGTTATATGCCATGTTACATAAACCCAGAGAATAAATATAGGTATCAAGGAAAGTGAGCCATAAATAACAGAATATGTTGGCACATAAAACATATACAAAGAAAAAACCTTCTTAGCAACGGAGAAAACTATTGCTACTAAAAATGCAGCAAAGAAAGCTACTCTTGAGTTGATCTTTGTATTAGGCAAAATTTTATAAACTACAAAAAAACCACCCGTTAGAAAAATAATAGATAAAAAGTTTAATAAATATTGTTCAATACCAACACCCTTAAAAAACCATGTCATTGATATAACATAAGTAGTTGATATAAAAACAAAACCCATTAATAATGGCCCCATTGTCATCAATGCCCAATATACTAATAAACTTTGAAGCATAGGACGTTGTCTATTTACATAAAATATCTTATTTAGCGTAATTTCTAATCTTTTTATCATCAAAAAAATTACAACTAGTAGAACTATAACTGAGGTAACAGGTAAGCTAGTCATCTTATTAGAAAGAACAGTAATATATTGCTGAACAGTCGTTGCTGTTGCTGGAAGCATATTATCAAATAAGAAATTCTGAATATTATCAGAAAGAGAACTAAATGCATTAAAAGCATTCAAAATATTTATTATAATGAAAAAAGCTGGTACGATAGCAAACAAACTTGTAAGTGTTATAGAAGCCGCTACTGTTGGACATTCTTTACGGAAATATTCCTTAAATACCCAAATCCAATAGTTTTGAAAAATAATTAAATATTTTTTACACAATCTGATATTAAACATAGAATAGACAACATGAAAAACATACTAATACTATACTACAGCCAAGGTGGAAGTACAAAGAAAATGGCTCACACTATAGCTCTAGGCGTTGAGGCTTCTGGAGCTACTGCTACAATCCGCACTATCCCTAACATCTCAGCTAAAACAGAGAAAATAGATCCGATAATTCCAGAAGATGGTGACTTATATGCTACAAAAGAGGATTTAGCTAACTGTGATGGTCTTATAGTAGGTAGCCCAGCATATTTTGGTAATATGGCATCGCCTCTTAAATATTTTTTAGAAATAAATAGTGATTTATGGTTTAAGGGTAATCTTATTGGTAAGCCTGTTGGCTTTTTTACTGCAGCTTCTGGAATGCATGCTGGCCATGAGAGTACTTTATTATCAATGATGATCCCATTTATGCACCATGGTTGCTTAATTGTCGGCGTACCATATAGTGAACAAGCTTTAGAGCACACACGTACCGGAGGTACTCCTTACGGTGCTTCTCATCTAAATACTTTTTCACCTAATAAAACAATGTCTGATGATGAGACAAAAATATGTAAAACTTTAGGCAGAAGGGTTTCTGACATTGCTAATAAACTTTCAAGATAAGGAATTTCGATGAAAAAGATCTTTTATTTGAGTGTTTTTGTATTTAGCTTACTCTTATTAACAAGTTGCTCAAGTACCGACCCAAGCTATTCTGCAAACTCTGTAGGTCAAGTCTCCCAAGTCGAACAAGGTGAAATTCTAGATATTCAACGAGTTAATATAAAAGGCTCTAATAATGTTGGTTCTAGAGTTGGAGGATTAGCTGGAGGACTTGGTGGAGCACTTGCTGGAAGTGGTAATATGTTAACAAGTATTGCCGGGTCTATTGGCGGTGCTGTTGTTGGAGGTATTGCAGGTGGTGCAACAGAAGAAGCCGTTACCTCTTCTAAAGGATACCAATTTACTATAAAACTAAATAATGGGAAAACTTTCGCAATATTACAAGAAGATGATAATAACCTAAAAGTAGGTGATCATGTAACTATCTATATATCTGGCAACAATACCAGAATAGTCCCCGCTAAATCTAACTAAACAAGTCACTATATAGTTCCATAGCAGTTTTATTTTATATATACTAAATTAATAATCTATTTATTTTATTTTTATAGGAACTTTTATGTATAAACAAAAAGCTACAAAGCTAGGATTAAGTATATGGTTTATCTGTGCTTTTTTCTATGCATTGGAATACTTTGTAAGATCTTCAACCGGAGCTTTGCTTGTTGGCTTTACAAATGAACCATATAATTTAACTATAGCAACTACTGCTTTATTTAGTTCATCATTTTATTGGGCTTATATGATATCGCAAATACCTGCTGGTATTCTTGTTGATAAGTTTGGTGTTAAGAAAGTTATGATAGTAAGTTCAAGTGTATTCTCTGTTGCTATGCTTATCGCTTCAATAGCACATTCTGAAGAGATTTTAGTTATTTATAGAATTCTTGCTGGATTTGGTGGAGGGTTCGCCATACTATGTGCTATCAAGTCTATCTCAATTTGGTTACCGAATAGACTTTTCCCAGCTTTTACAGGCTTAACTCAGTTTATCCTATACATAGGAGCTACTCTTTCTGCAGCACCTTTGGTATTTTTATCAAATTATCTGAGTATTTCTGAGATTATGGCAATGATATTTATCATATCTTTTATTGTTTTATTACTTAGTATTTTTGTCATAAAAACTCACCCTGAGTACAAGAAAGAGAATATGCAGCATAGACAAAACAATGAAAGTCTTAAAGATATAATGGCTGTTATAAAAAATAAGCAAATATGGTTTAATGGTTTTTATTGTTTCACTATATATGGCACCACTGTTTTATTCGCAGATCTATGGGGGGTTAGATACTTAACTCTATACGGATTTTCAGAAGAAGTAGCTGGAATTTGCACCTCTTTGATTTTTATAGGTGTATGTATAGCTAGTCCTTTATGGGGAATTTTAGCCTCAATAAAAGACGGCGAAAAAAGATTTTTAATGATATCTCCAGTAATTGGTCTTTTTGTTGTTACATATCTAATATTTTTTAATCACAATATAACCATAGCTTTTGTATTATGTATTTTATTTGGAGCTTCTCAAGCAGTTCATGTACTTAACTATTCAGCCCTTAGAAATACTGTCTCTGCGACCCAAATTGCAACAGGCCTTGCTGTTGTTAATATGTTTTTACCACTAAGTGGTGGTGTACTACAACCTTTAACAGGTACTATTATCACCCACTTAAAACAAAACTTTGGATACTCTTCTTTACAGTCATTCCAAATAACTTTAATATTCATTCCTCTTTTGATGATTCTTTCTTTTATTATTGCTTTGTTTATAAAAGATTCTAAAGACTAAAAATATACTGCTTTACTATACCTCATTTTTATTTTATTATTTGTTCTACAATTTTCTAATAAAAATAGAAATTCATGAAAAAAGCTATCTTAATAGTTGTTGTAATCATTGCGATAACTGCTCTACTCATTATAAATTTCTTACCTAATGAAAAACCTCAAACAACAAAAGGGTTTCACGATATAAATGTTGTAGCTGCAGAAAATCAATATGGCAGTGTAGCTAAACTTATAGGAGGAAATAACGTTAAGGTTACAAATATAATTAATAATGCTGATGGTGACCCTCATACATTTATTTCTTCTGTAAAAAATGCAAAATTACTAGCAGAAGCTGACGTAATTATATATAACGGAGCTGATTACGACTCTTGGATACAACCTATTCTAAAAAGTAATCATAATGCTGTAATCATTAAGGTACAAGATCTCTTAAACTATCAACAAACGCCAAAATTTGGTATAAACCCTCACCTTTGGTACAATCCTAAAACATTCCCTGCATTAGCAACTAAGCTAAAAGATATATTTATAGAAAAAGATCCTAATGATAGAAGTTTATATGAAAAAAACTATGAAATCTTTAATCATAAATACGAAAAAGTATATAAGCTAGTTGAGCAAATTAGACAAGATAATAAAGGCACACCTGTTACAGCAACAGAACCTCTTTTTGGCTATATGGCAAATGCTCTTGGACTAGATATGAAAGGACTTGCCTTTCAATGGGTAATAATGAATGATTCTGAGCCAAGCCCTAATATGATGATAAATTATCAAAAACTACTTATTGACAGAGAAGTTAAGGTTCTCTTTTACAATGAACAGGTTACAGACAATGTCACACATAAAATCTTAGAGCTTGCGAGTGACAACGAAATTCCAGTAGTGGGTATTACTGAAACAATGCCCCCTAATGATAATGCAATAGACTGGATGATAAACACATTACAAGCAACAGCAACCGTTCTAGAACAATCCAAAAATCAAAATGATTAAATGCTCAAATTTAGTTATTGGATATAATAAACCAATAACATCCCCTCTCAACTTAGAGATCCCAACTAATGCATGGGTAGGTATAGTTGGTAAAAATGGTATTGGAAAATCTACTTTCTTTAAAACTATTTTAGGTAAAATACCAAGTATTTCAGGATCAATAACTATAAATGACTCAAAAATAAATATCGATAATATAAGTTACATACCTCAAGAAAGAGAAATAAATTTTGAAGAAAAGACTTCTGGATACACACTGGTAAAATATAGTTATAAACCAAAATCTTGGGGACTGCCATTATTTAATAATGAATTTAAAAAGAAACTAGATTACCTTATTGAAATAACACAAACCAAAAACTATATACACAACCCTTTTAAGAACTTATCAGGTGGGCAGAAGAAGCGTATATATCTAATTCAAGCGTTAATAAATGAGCCTAAAGTACTACTTTTAGATGAGCCCTTATCAGACCTTGACCCTGATGCAAAACAAAAGTTTATTGCTTGTCTTAAAGAAATTCATAAAAAAGAAAATATTACTCTTTTAATAATATCTCATGACATGAAAGAAATTAGTTCACAATTAGATGCTTTTATTCATTTTAAAGATGGTAAATGTCACTACTGTGATGAAATGCCATGCCTACAGGAGGATATTTGTGTTTAACTATACTTTTATGTTATATGCATTTGTTGCTGGAACTATAATAGCCTTTATATGTGGAATTATTAGCTTTTTTGTCATTATTAGAAGATTATCCTTTGCATCACATGCTTTAGGTCATATTAGTTTAACAGGAGCTTCTGGAGCTGTATTACTTAATCTATCTGCGATGACTGGCCAACTTTTTATAAATATAATTGCTGGAACTCTTATGGGTGCCTTTGGTGATAAGATCAAAAAAAATGATATTGCTATAGGAATTGTTTTGACATTCTTTTTAGGGTTAGGAACATACTTTCTATTTTTATATCAAAGTGGTTATTCTGGTTCTGTAATGTCAATATTAGTTGGCGATATACTAACAGTATCTCTTGAACAAATATATATTTTACTTGGCTTAGCTATTTTTACTATAATTGTGCTAGCAATAATAGCAAGACCTTTGTTTATCTCATCTATTGACCCTGTCTTTGCTGAGTCAAAGAAAGTGCCTAACAAATCATTATCTATTCTTCTTTTTCTTTGTATTGCCATAACAGTATCTATGGCTTGCCAAGTTGTGGGAATATTATTAGTTTTTTCACTTTTAATTGGGCCAGCTGCAATTTCAACTCAATGGGTTGATGGTTTTTATAAGCCTATTATCCTTAGCACTATAATATCTATACTTACGGTTTGGTCAGGAATAACAGCTGCTTACTATATAGATGTACCAATAAGCTTCTTTATAACTACAATTATTTGCTTCTTGTATCTTATAAGTATCGCAAAGAATAAATTACTGAACTTCTAATTAATTTAAAAAAGAGGTTCTTAAAGTAGTAAGAGAGTTATTTCTTGCTTTACCTTATAATCTCTTATTCTTTAAGATTATCAATAATTTCACGTTGCTCTTTTTGTTTTTTCACAAAAGCAGCTTTATCTGTTGATAATATTATATAAATAACAGGTAAAATAAATAATGAAAATATCGCACCAATAATCAAGCCACTAAATATAACTATCCCAATACAATTACGACTTACAGCACCTGCCCCTGATGATATTACCAAAGGTATAACTCCTACTGCCATTGCCATAACTGTCATCAAAATTGGACGTAAACGCTGTGATGCTGATTTCACAATAGCATCATACTTACTCATACCATGTTTAATTTGTAATTCATTGGCAAACTCTACAACTAAAATACCTTGTTTAGAGATTAGTCCAATCAAGGTTATAAGACCAAGCTCTGTGTATATGTTAAGTGAAGCCCAACTGGAGTTGAAATTCTGATAAATATATAGAGGTAGTAAAGCTCCAGAAATAGCCATAGGAACAGTAACCAAAATTATTAATGAGTCTATAAAGCTTCCAAATTGAGCAGATAGTGCTAAAAATATCATGATAATTGCAAATGCAAAGGCAACCATCATTGTACTACTATTCTGAAGATACGTTCTAGCCTGACCAGAATAATCATAAGAATAGCCTTTAGGTAGCATAGTTTTTGCTAGCTTATCCATATATGCTAGAGCATCACTAGTCGTTACACCTCGGGCTGTTACTGCTGATATTGTAGCTGAATTTAGCTGCTGGAATGTATTTAAGCTTGATGGACGACCAAATGTTTTAAAATTTACTATAGATGACAGAGGTACTTGATTTCTTAAAACATTATTACTATTTGAATCAGTTTTGATATATATATTACCTAATTGCTCAGTTGTTTGTATTTGATTTCTAACTAGTCTTGGTATAACTTCAAAACTATAGCCATCTAAATAGAAATAGTTTAAATATCCTTCTGAATATGAATACCCTAAAGTTTTAGCGATATCATTCATAGTTATGCCCATAATACCAGTTTTATTTCTATCAATATTAATATTAATATTTGCATCATCAAAAATAAGATCACTATTAGCAAAAACAAATAATCCACTACTCTTCATTTTCTCAACAATCTTATTAGCCACACTATTTAAAGCTGGATAGCTATCTGATGTTTGTATAACAAATTGCATCGATGGTCCACGAGGTATTCCTGGCAATGATGGCGGTTGAATTACATACCAACTCAAACCAGGAATCATAGATATATCTGATTGAATCTTTGCAGCCTCTTCTGCTTGAGTGGTTTTCCTCTCACTCCAATCAGTCATGATAAAGCCCTGAAAAACTGTTGTGTCACTCATTACACCATCAAGTGCAAATATATTTTTTTTATTTGGCTCCTTATCCATAACTTTATATAAAGCTGAACTAAACTTGTCTAAATAATTAAGTCCTGCGGTTGATGGAGCTTGTCCCATAACACTTATAAAGCCTTGATCCTCAGTAGGATCCAGCTCAGACTTGATATTTAAAAACATATAAAAACAACTTAATAATACAATAACGGCACAAACAATAATTGCTTTTTTGGTTTCTAACACAAACTCTAATGAAGCTTTATATTTAGAAGTAATATGACTGAATAATTTCTCTAGAAATCTTGCAAATTTGGTATTCATAGATTCTTTAGTAAGAATCTTTGAGCATAGCATTGGTGATAATGTATAAGCAACGATTCCAGAAATAATTACTGATGATGCTAATGAATAAGCAAACTCAGTAAAAAGTTTACCAGTATACCCGCTCATAAAGCCAATAGGTATATACACAATAACTAATGTTAATGTCATTAAGATAACCGGATTAGCTATTTCTCTTGCCCCTTTAACAGCTGCTGCAAAGGGTGATAACTTATACTCTTCAATATTTCTATAAATATTTTCTAAAACTACAATAGCATCATCAACTACCAAACCGATTGCTAAAATTATTGCTAACAATGTTAAAAGGTTTATCGAGAACCCCATTAATGTCATCAAGAAAAAAGAACCTATGATTGATAGAGGTATAGCAATTAGCGGTACTATAATTGCTCTTAGTGATCCCAGAAATAGAAATAATATTATTGATACAATAATAACTGCTTCAATTAATGTTTTTATAACATCATCTATAGAGTCCTGAATATATGTTGAACTATTATAAGCAACTGAGACTTTTAATCCCTTTGGCATAGTTCTTTCAAATTCAGGCAATTGCTTAAGAATATCACTAACGACATCTAATTGATTAGCATTAGATGCAACGACTATACCTGCCTGAACAGCATCTTTACCATTAATTTTAACAGAGTAATCATATGTCTGTGATCCAAGATCAACTTTTGCAACATCTCCTAACCTAATTAACTGATTCCCTGATTTTTTAACAACTAGGTTTTTATAATCCTTTGCTTGTGTCAAACTAGTTTTGGGACTCAGAACATAATTCAAATAAGGTCCTTTTAAATCTCCCCCAGCTGTAATTAAACTGTTTGCTTCTATGCTTGTAGCAATATCAGATGTTGTTACACCATATTTTGCCATCAGCTTAGTATTTGGAAACACACGCATTGCATAAGGTTTATCTCCCCAAGAATTGACATCTGAAACTCCTCCATTAGCCATAATCTTAGGTGTAAAAACATTATCAACATATGCTGAAATAGCTGATGGGCTTAAGGTATCGCTTGTAAAAGCTAGAACTAACGCTGGAAAATTATCTGCTGGATTTAATTGAATAGATGGTGATTGAGCATCTGCCGGTAATTGGTTTGATACTGCATTTACATACTGTACCACCTGAGATAATGTAGTATCAGGATCAAAACCAAATTTTACATATATTGTAATCGTACTAACACCCAAAGTTGATGATGATGTCATATAATCAATACCATCAGACTTTGAAACAGATGCTTCTAGTTTACGTGTTATAAAAGCTTGCATAGTGCTTGGATCAGCACCATAATAGTCAGTTGTAATAGTAATATTAGCTGAGTTTACATAAGGAAACTCTCTAACTTGTAAGGTAAAATAACATCCCAAGCCAACAATTAATATCATTAAGCTCAAAGATATTGATAGTACTGGTTTTGTTATAAATATATCAATAAATCTCATTACGTATTACCTTGAGTATTAAGTATATTATTGTTTAATTTGACGCTATTATTAATAATTGTATAATCACCATCTTGTAATTTATTTTGACCTGATGTTGCAATAATATCACCCGCTTTAATACCTGTAACAACAGCTAGATTTTTGCGAGTATGTAAAACTTTAACTTCTACTTGTTTTGCCTTATATAGTATTTTATCAGAATGCACTGTACTCAATTGTCCTTTTGACAAATCAGTCCAAGATGCTCTCTTAATAGAACCATCTTTATTTTTCTGTGGGACAAGCACATATACAAACTGACCATATATATTGTAGCTAATCGCATTTCTCTGAATTATTATCGCTTTTTTTATAGTAGGTAGGTTTACTGATACATTTACAAACATTCCAGGTAAAACTTTCTTATCCTTATTACTATAAGTAGCTCTTACAGTGACTGATCTGTTTGAAGAATCAACATATGAATCAATAGCTATAATTTTCGCTACAAAAGTCTTACCTGGTAATGCATCAGTTGTAAACTGAAGTTTCCCACCAAGATTAATATTACCTACGCTATTTTGAGGAACCTGAAAATCCACATACACTGGTGTAATTTCAGTTAAAGTTCCAGCATTATCACCATTTTGAAAATACTCACCAAGGTTAATGTTTCTAATACCAATTCTACCACTAAAAGGAGCTCTAACTTGTTTAAATGCTATTTGAGATTCGATATTTTGTACATCTGCCAAAGCAGATAAATAATCAGCTTCTGCTTTATCGGCTTCTTCTTTTGAAACAGCCTTTTGTTTAACTAGTTTTAATTCCCTATCACTAGTTATTTTTGCAAGCTTTAAAGTCACTAACTTAGATTTAAGCTCAGCTTTTAGTTGACTGGTATCAAGTTCAAATAATAAATCTCCTTTTTTAACATCTTCACCACTAGTAAAATTAATTTTAGTAACAATACCACCAGATTGTGATGAGATTTCTGTTTCCTGTAATGCACTTATTTGTCCAATGGTATTAAATACATTTTCCCAACTAGACTCTTTAACAGTCTCACTTGTAGATACAGTTGGCTGTGGAACATATTCAGCCATTTTTTTAGATACCATATAACTAACAAACTCAGAAAAAGCAAATGCCCCTCCAAATATTACAAGCACTAAAACAATAAATGCTACAGATGCAACCTGTTTATTTTTAAGTTTATGTAATCTTGATTTAACAAAACTACTATTGGTAATAAAGTACACAAAAGCTACAATTGCCAATATGTCACTAATTATAACTTTTAGCATTACTACAACTACAATTGCAAAAATGAAATAGTTGATTTTGCTAGAATAGATTTTATCTTTTAGATTTTTTAAATTATTAATCATTATATTTTATATCGTAAAGTATCCTATCAAAGAGGATGTTTTTATCAATTTTAGATAGTCTAGTTTATTTTTTTTTGATTGTATATAGGTTCTGTGCACAAAAAAGCTAAATTAAATTGAAAATAGCTAAACCGTTGTTATTTAAAAGTTGAAAAGCAATAAATATCAAAGGTTTAGCAAGTGAATTATCATATAAAAGAAGTATTTTGGTCAAGTATTTTATCATTCTTAAAATTACAAAAAGGTATACATACCAATGATGCAGATAAATTAAGATTATTTATTGAAGCAGTATTTTATGTATTACGTACAGGCTGCCAATGGAGGATGTTACCATTTTATTATGGTAAATATAGATCAATACATAAGCGTTTTAAAGATTGGTGTGATAAAGGCATATTCTCTAGATTATTTAAGTCAGTACAAAACCCTGATTTACAAGAAGTTATGCTCGACTCAACAATAACAAGAGCGCATGCCTGTTCTACAGGATATGACAAAGATAACAACCAAGCAATTGGTAGATCAGTTGGAGGGGTAACCACCAAGATTCATGCTATGACTGATGCTTTAGGCAACCCAATGGAAATATTACTATCAGAAGGTAAAACTCATGATAGTAAAGTAGCTATAGACTTACTGCAGAATGTATATAATACAAAAGTTATTGCTGATAGAGCATATCATTCTAATGAGATTAGAGAACATATTCAAAACATATCCTCTGAAGCTGTTATTCCTTGTAAATCAAATACTATAAACCCTATAGGTTTTGATATTCAAATATATAAAGAAAGACATTTGATAGAGAATTTCTTTTCTAAAATCAAACATTTTAGAAGAGTGTTTTCCAGATTTGATAAAACCGTTTCCGCATATCTAGGAATGATTAAATTAGCTTGTACTTTTATTTGGCTACGATGAGAATTTATTTTTGTGCACAGAACCTAGTTTTATAAACTTATAAGGTTTTAAACTATTAAACCATATAGTAATCAAGTAACTTGAGCTCTAGCTTTCCAAGTCGGCTTTTATAGGTCAAAAAATGATTGAATTTAAGATACTACTTTAGATAGACAACTTTAGATTTTAGCTCTTTTCAATGATACTTATAGATAATAATTCACGATACTTTAAATAGTATTTTATTTTCTTATACGCCATGTACGAGTTTAATTAATAATTTTATCAAACTGTAATGGATTAAGAGGATTTATTTTTAGGTTAATGGCATATGCTACAGTGTAAGCCAGTATTTTTCTAGCTACTTTTCTACTAAAATGCCAAAGTTTTCTAGCTTTTATATTAGCAATTCCAAATCTATCAGTCAGTTGTCCAATAACTGTTTCTATAAGCCTTCTTGTTGAGACAAGCATTTTGACAAAACATTTATCCCTATCATCTTTCATATTAGATCTTAAAGGAGTTTGTAGATTAATACCTTGAGCAATCAAATTACCTTGTAATTCAAAATCTATAAGTCCTTTATCGGCTATAACCAAACCTTTTATATCACTAACTAACTCAGGAAGAAGCTTTCTTTCATCAATCTCTGCAGAAGCAAAAGTATAGGTAGTTGGAATTCCTGTCATACTAACTAACAAGTGCCCTTTGAACCCATAGTACTTTTCATCTTTAGCTGCACAATAACCATAATCTGCCTCACTTTTAAATAGCTTGGTTTTACTTGATCTTTTATAGTGGCACACAGGCATTGGGAAACCATCAAACAAATGTATATCATCACTAAATGCACCTAACTGTTTAGCTAAGTTATTTCGCATAATATTTTTGATTATAGATAGATTAGATGCTTGTGTTACAAAGGTTTTGCGACTACCAATGTTAGGAAACCATTCTAACCAATGAGTACTAAAATATTTCCATATTTGTTTATCATGATTAAGCCCCGAGAACTCTCCGACTATCTCCATAGTTATAACTTCCGAGTCGGACAATTTTGGCATAGGTCCTTTAGATCTTAATCTTTTAATAATAACTTTTTGATAAATATCTTCTACTAAACAGTAAACACTGATGATAAAATCCTCTGTAGACATAGTTTGTTCGTTTATTTGTTTTTTTTTGAATTATTCTATGTCTATTTTTTTATTTATTAAAATTTAAACTCGTACATGGCGTTTTCTTATATATAACTTTATAATTATGCTAATTTGATTATAAACTACATATAAAATGATAATAACAAAAGAAGTTGAATATCGTGGAGATGGTGTATTATTAAAAGGTTTTTGTGCATATCCTGATAGAGGGTCGCATCTACCTGCAGTACTAATAGCTCCAACATGGGCAGGTCGCGATAAATTCGCTTGTGATAAAGCAATAGCAATAGCAAAAAAAGGCTATCTTGGCTTTGCTATAGATCTTTATGGAGATGCTAAGGTAGGATTATCAAAAGAAGAGAATGCTGCTCTAATGAACTCTTTATTAGAAGACAAGTATGCACTTATGACAAGACTTAGAACAGCATATAGCGTAGTAAAAAAAATACCTAGAGTAGATAAGTCAAATATCTCTGCAATTGGCTTTTGCTTTGGAGGTAAATGTGTTCTAGATATGGCAAGATCTAATATGCAGCTAAAGGCAGCTATAAGCTTTCATGGCTTGCTTGATTCAACAATTAACAAAGAACAAAACATCGACACCAAAATACTGGTCTTACATGGTTATAATGATCCAATGGTGCCACCTGAACAAGTTAATAGATTCCAACAGGAGATGGATAAGCGTAAAGCTGATTGGCAATTGCATACTTTCGGTAACACGTACCATGCCTTTACAAATCCAAGTGCTAATGACTTTGAGTTTGGTACTGTTTTTAATGCGACATCAAATAAAAGAGCTTGGAAATTAGCTGAAGATTTTCTTAGAGATGCTTTTGTAAGTGGATTCCCATTCTAAAACTTTAGAAATTTATTTAATAAGTCCTATATAAGGAAGTTCTCGATACTTCTCATCAAAGTCTAGGCCATAACCAACAATGAATTTATCTTCGATTTCAAAGCAAACATAGTCAAGATCCACTTCTCTTTCTAACCTTGCTGGCTTAAATAACAAAGTAGCAAATTTTAACGTTTTAGGGTTATATTTGTTTATACCTTCCATTAATTTATGATAAGTATGTCCAGTATCAACGATATCTTCAATTATTATGATATTTTTATCTTTAACAAACTCTTCTTTAAGCGATGTCTCTGTTAGAGTTACCTCGCCAGAGCTCTTTGTTCCTGAACCATAAGATGAAGCTGTAATAAATTGTGTTCTTAGATCTACTCTTAGCTTTCTTACAAGGTCCGCGAAGAACATAAATGATCCTTTTAAAACACATACAAGAGTAACCTCTTGACCAGAATAGTCTTGATTGATCTCTTCAGCTAACTTAGTAACAGCAGCTTCAAGTTGTTCAGATGTTATATAAACATTAGTATTTTCTGCAGAATAACTCATAATTAACCTTTTTTGAAATAATCTTCGAAGAATAAAATTTGTTCTCTAGATGGTCCATATGCTAATGAAGAAATGGGAATACCAATATGATTCTCTATAGTCTTAAGGTATGTTACAAGAGCGTCCGGCATATTATTTTTAGTAACCTTTTCATCAATTGAGAAGGGTTCTAAATCAACTAATATTGGCTCAACTTTATATAAGTCTATACCAGGATATGCACAATATATCTCTTTACCTTCATATTTATAACCAATACAAATTTTCAAAGTATCCATGTCTGATAATACATCAACTTTTGTCAAAGCAATCGATGTAAGGTTTGAACACTTAGCAGAATATTTAAGTAATGGTAGGTCTAACCAACCACAACGACGAGTTCTGCCAGTAGTTACACCTATTTCACCACCCTTACTTTGAATAAAGTTACCCACATCATCAAAAAGCTCTGTAGGGAAAGGTCCCTCACCAACTCTTGTTGTATAAGCTTTTGTAATCCCGATTACATGATCTAAATCACTTCCAGCTGTTGTAGCACCAGAATAAACACCTGCAACAGAAGTGTTTGATGATGTTACAAAAGGATATGTCCCATAATCAACATCTAAAAGTACACCTTGAGCACCTTCATAGACTATATTTTTACCTTCTGAGATAGCTGAATCTATAATCGAAAAAGTATCTTTTGCATATTGCTTAAGCTTTTGCCCTAAAGAATAAAGTCTTTCAAATTCTTCATCTATTGATGGGTATTCAACCTTATATAAATCTCTAAATAATGTCTCTTTTTCAGCTAAAGATATTTCTAATCTTGATCTTAATAAGTCCTTATCAAACAGGTGTTTAAATTTAATCGCTTTACGCGATACTTTATCTTCATACGCTGGACCAATTCCTTTGCCTGTTGTGCCTATTTTTTCAGTAGTGCTATTTTCTCTAACAGCATCTAATAACTTATGATAAGAAGTAATAACAGTACAAGACTCTGAAACAAAAAGATTATCTGCAGAGATATTTATACCAGTTTCTTGCAAACGTGCAATCTCACTATCAAGAGCAACAGGATCTAGAACTACACCATGACCAATTACACACTTCGTATGCTTATGTAAAACACCTGATGGAATAAGATGTAAGAAGGTTTTCTTACCATCTACAACCAGTGTATGACCAGCATTATTACCACCTTGATAGCGTACAACTAAATCTGATTTTTCTGCTAAAGTATCTGCTATTTTACCCTTACCTTCATCGCCCCATTGAGCACCAACGATTACAATTTTTGACATATTAAAACTGAGTATTATGACATTAAAGTTTAGATATATATTATGGTAATATATTAGCAACAATTTTGCTAGTAAAATATAAATTGGCAAAACTATTTTAGGTAGGCTTTTATCATTAATAATTGTTATAATAGCTATTCAAATTATAGCTTTAACCATCAAAACAAGGAATAAATACATGTCGAAAATAAAAAGGGTTCTAATATCTGTTTCAGATAAAACAGGTATTGTCGATTTTGCCAAAGAATTAGCTAAATATAATATAGAAATTCTATCAACCGGAGGAACATCAAAAGCCCTAAAAGAAGCAGGTCTTAATGTCAAAGATGTATCTGAACATACTAACTTCCCAGAGATTATGAATGGACGTGTAAAGACACTTCATCCTCTTATCCACGGAGGCATCTTAGCAGATAGAGATAATTCAGAACACCTTCAAGCAATGCAAGATAACAATATTGGCCAAATAGATATGGTTGTTGTTAACTTATACCCTTTTGTTAATACAGTTAAATCTGGCGCTGATTTTGATACATGTATCGAAAATATTGATATTGGTGGACCATCAATGGTTCGCTCATGTGCGAAAAACCATAAGCATACAGCTATAGTTACAAACCCAAACCAATATGAAACTGTAATAACAGAAATGGCTCAAAATGATGGTCAAACAACTCTACAAACACGTAAAGAGTTTGCTAAAGAAGCTTTTGCTCATACTGCTGAATATGATAGTCATATTGCAAATTGGTTTAGCAAAGAGTTAGATGAAGAGTATCCAGAAAAGCTTTTCTCAGTAGGAACTCTTAAGCAAGTCCTAAGATATGGTGAAAACCCACATCAAAAAGCTGCTGTATATTCTACAGATACAGATTGTGTAAGCATCACAAATGCTAAGCAACTACAAGGTAAAGAGCTATCATACAATAATTTAAATGATGCTGATGGTGCATTTGAAATGGTTTGTGAATACTCTGAACCATCTTGTGCAATTATCAAACATGCTAACCCTTGCGGCATAGCTTCTGGCAAAAATGCTCATAAGGCTTGGAAAAAAGCTTTAGCTTGTGATCCAATTTCAGCATTTGGTGGTATTGTTGCATTTAACTGTGAGGTTGATAAAGAATTTGCTGAGTCTTTAGGCAAAATGTTTTTAGAAGTAATAATTGCTCCTAGCTATACTCAAGAAGCCTTAGAGGTTTTAACTGCTAAGAAAAACTTACGTGTACTAGAGACAGGTAAAGTTTTTGATACAAAATCATCACGCATGATAAGCAAAAACATTCATGGTGGAATACTATCACAATCTTATGATAATGGTGGTGTAGATATTAATGACTGTAAAGTTGTTACAGATAGAGCTCCCACAGATAAAGAATGGGCTGATTTAATGTTTGCATGGAAAGCTGTTAAATATGTCAAATCAAACGCTATTGTATATGCTCGAGATACTCAAACAGTTGGTATTGGTGCTGGACAGATGTCTCGTGTAGATTCTGCTAGAATTGGGGCTGAGAAAGCCGAAGCTCATGAAGGTGCTAAAAACTCAGCTGTTGCATCTGATGCTTTCTTTCCATTCGCTGATGGTCTAGAGGAATGTATCAAAGCTGGTGCAACTGCAGTAATTCAACCAGGTGGATCTAAGAATGATCAAGAAGTTATCGATGCTGCTAATAAAGCTGGTATAACTATGGTCTTCACAGGAATGAGACATTTTAGACATTAATATCAATTCTTTATTTTCTTAACTATTCTCTTTGATCTAGCATAGTTTTACTCTACGACAATGCCGATGTTAACAACGGCGATATAACTAAAACAATACCGATAAAAATAATAAAATAAATACTTTTAGTCCGATACTTCTTTAAGCTTGGAGTTTTAAAAACAATATACGCAGGTACTAAACATCCTAATATTCCAAATATTGGTCCAGATAAAGGTACTAGTTTATATATTGGTGCATTAAAAACTATCGAAAGCCATGTTAATAGAAATATAATAACAACTACCACAGTATTAAGACTAAATAAGCTTTTACCTTCAATAGCTAAACCATTCTTTCTAAATTTTCCTCTCAAGATACCTCTTAAAGACTCTTCCATCCCCGCTAAGATACTTAGAAAAGAAGTTAAAATAGCACATAAACTGATAATAATTCCACAAACATATAATATATCATTTGACTGGCCCTGCTTCTCTAGCAATATAAATGCTGACTGATTGCTCGCTGTTGCTGCTAATGCTTGAGTTTTTGGAATAACTAAAGAGAAGGATAATACATAAAAACCTATAATTACAACCAATATAACAAATGCTATACTCATCGTCCTAAGAGTTTTATTTAAAATAAAACTTTTATCCTTACAACGGTAATGTGATCTATAACCAATAACCATTGGACTTAGAGACTGGATAAACAAAATTGATGTTAATGAAAACGGCAACATTATAATACTTTTAGCAATAAATTCACCACTGCTAGAAGGTAGTTCTAAAAGGTTACTAGTTGACCATAAAGGAATTAAACATATAGAAACTATGATAATTGATACAACTAGTACAGCTACTAAAAGTGTAGATATCCGCACAAAAAGCTTCTGACTCTTAACTCCTAAAAATATCAGAATAATCATCAAAATCCCACTATATAAAGCGCTTTGCTCAAGATGTGGATTTGTAGTTAATTTGAACATATATAGATATGATGCTAAAGACTTTGCAACAACCTCAGCATATATCACTGTCCATATAATCATCATAAGAAGATATAAAGCGCCTAAAAAAGCCGACCATTTACCTCCTAACAACTCAGCAACGACTTCTTTATAATCTTTAGGCTTTTCAGATTCAAATAATGTTTGTATATAAAGCTTTTGAAAAAGATATATACCTGGATAGGCTATTAATATTGATACCATAAAAACGGTAAAACCTACTACACCCACACTTACAGGAACAAGGACAATTCCAGCACCCACTGCCATTCCTATACTGACAACAAGCCAGCTAAGGTCGAATTTATTAAATTTATAAGTTTGAGACACTAATACTTTTAAGGTAGAAAAAACGTATGTATATTCTTACATTTTTTAATAGTGATTTAAATAAAAACTCTTTTTATAAAGCTATTGTTTAACCCATACCAATTTACTTGTATCATACCCTAGCCCTTTAGCTTTCTTAATAAAGTCTTGTTTTACGCTTTCTGGGACTGTTTTAGTTCTAGAAAGTAGCCATAAATAGTTTTTATTATCACCGACAACATAAGCATATTTATAATTATCATCTAATTTAAATACAACATATGCTCCATAAAAAGGTCTAAAGAAGGAAACTTTTAAAAATGCCGTATTTTTATTCTCAACAAATTTTGCAACTCCTGTTGCATAACTTCTTTTACCAGTGGAAGGTGTAACACCACTATTTACCACCTTTATTGAACCATCAGGATTCAAACTATACTCAGCGTAAACATTTGTCATGCCTTTTTCAAAACTATTATCAAAACGAGCTATTTCATACCATTTACCTAAATATTTACTTGCCTGAAAATTTTTGACAGGCTTTATATTATCCGGTTTTGTTACACATCCAGAAAGTAGTAGCATAGAAACACTTACCAATATTATAAATAACTTTTTCATATTTAAACTGCTTTTAAATTTCTAATAGATACACAATATAGTAAACTAAATACTTGTTATAGGAATAGTTAAAATTTTTTAATATTATGGAACTAAGTTACTTTGATTTTCTCAAAAAAAATGACCTTACAAATTATAAGCTATTTATTATAACTGGAGATGAGCCGTTACAAAAACATAATATTATTGAAAAAATAACCAAAACATTTAAGCAGAAAGATTTTGAAATATCTTATCATGATCTAACTGAACAAAATCTTGATATTTTATATAATGAAACAGATAGCCTAAGCCTATTCTCAATGGATAAGTTTATCCAATTTAATTTTGATAAACCGCCACAAAAAAATCTTCAGAACGCTCTAACTGAGAACTTACTAAGTGATGATGAAAATGTTTACTTGCTTGTTTTTAGTGGTATGAAAAAACAAAACACTTCGGCAAAATGGTTCCAAAGTCTTGCAAATAAGGCTATACATATAAAAATATATCAGCCAAACTTCACAAATGCTGTGAATATCATAGACAATGAAATATCAGATTTAAATCTTAATATTACTAGACAGGCAATAGAACTTTTAGCACAAAAAACAGAAGGGAACCTTATTGCCACAAAGCAAATACTTAAACTCCTATCAAGACAGAATACACCTTCATTTGATGAGAACTCAATACGCCCTTTTCTTCATGAGCATTCAAATTATGATGTGTTTGATCTTTCTGAGGCAATACTTAAGCAGCAAAGAACCAAAGCTTTGAAAATTTTAAACAATATTTTAAATGAAAATGATAAGCCTCCTTTAGTATTATGGTGTCTAAAAAAAGAACTAAGAATCCTTTCACAACTAAAAAACACGCAAATAACATATCATCAGAAGATATTTAAAGACAATAATATTTGGCAGTCAAAACAAAAATTTTACACAAGTTTGGCTAATAAAATTGATTCAGACACAATATCACGTTGTTTAGAAATGTGTCTTGATACTGATCTATCCATAAAAGGTGCTAAAAAAGCAAATACTAGATTACAGCTAAATGAAATAACTTTTCAATTATTCAACTAATTTAGGGTTGCGTTTTATCATAACTTATGATTTTTTTATAAACTTAGTGCTGTTGTCATTTACTTTTTTTAGACACTTGATATCATTTATATGAGCCAACAAAAGTTAAGGAAGCTAACGTAAAAATGAAGACAATGACCGCAGAATATATCTGGATCGATGGTACAGATCCAGTGCCTGAGCTTAGATCAAAAGCACGAGTTTTACCTTTCAAAGAGGTTAATAACGCCCAGGATTTCCCTGAATGGAGCTTTGATGGTTCATCAACAAACCAAGCTACAGGTAATGATTCAGATTGTATAATCAAACCAGTCAATTTTGTAATTGACCCTTTAAGAGAATGTGGTTATATCGTTTTATGTGAAGTTTATAATCCAGACGGAGAGACTCCTCATAAAACTAACAATAGAGCTAAGCTAAGAGAGATTCTAGATAATGCTGACGAAGACCATGAAATGTGGGCTGGATTTGAGCAAGAATACACTATGTTCAAAGATGGACGTCCTCTAGGCTGGCCTACAACTGGCTTCCCTGGTCCTCAAGGTCCATATTATTGTAGTGCAGGTGCTAGCAAAGCCTTTGGCCGTGATCTAGTAGAAACTCATATGCAAGCTTGCTTAGATGCTGGAATTTTATTCTATGGAATCAACGCTGAAGTAATGCCTGGTCAATGGGAGTTCCAAATTGGTTACAGAGGTGTTGAAGGTGAAGATGCAGGTATATTAAACGTATCTGATCATACTCATATTGCTAGATGGTTACTAGAAAGATTAGGTGAAGAATATGATATAACTATTTCATTTGACAATAAGCCTATTAAAGGTGATTGGAATGGCGCTGGTTTACATACTAACTTCTCTACTAAGAAAACTAGAGATCCTCAACAAGGTAGACAAGCAATCGCAGATATAGTTAAGAACCTAGAAAAAAATCATGCTACAGATATTCAAAACTATGGATTCAACCTACATGAAAGATTGACTGGTGAATATGAAACATCAGATATGTCAACTTTCAGCATTGGCGATGCTGATAGAGGTTGTTCTATCAGAATTCCTAGACCTGTAGCATTAAAAGGTTATGGGTACTTTGAAGATAGAAGACCTGGTGCAAACTCTGACCCATATTTAGTAGCTATAGCTCTTGCAACAGCTACTACTAACTAATATTTATTCAAACAATATATCTCTACCTATATTAAAATCACTTTTTTCTGTAGAATACACACAATTACTACTCTTTAAACAACTATACAAATAGAGGGCTTAATAATGACAAGTTACTCAACTAGTGAAGATTATTGCAAAAATATTTTTGATGCTATTTGTGATAAAGATGGGTTTATTACTAAAAATGATATTCTAGATGCTTTAGATGAGTCCGGCATAGTTACAGATGATCCTAGAATTAGCAAACTTATAACAAAGTTAAATACATTTTCACGTATTGACAAAATTGATTTTGAAACTTTCTTAGATTTCAGTTCTGATAGTATTAGCCTTATTGAAAAATCTATTAATAAGGGGTTTATAATTCCTGATTTTAAAGATTTTAAAAAAGAGATTATCGAAATATATAATGAAACTCAAAAAAATGAATCTGGACAAAATGCTAATTACATACCTCAGTTAGCAAGGGTTGATCCAGACCTTTTTGCAGTAGCCTTTTGTAGTGTTGATGGTCAAATGATTACCCTAGGAGACTATCTTCACCCTTACTGTGTACAGTCAACAGCAAAAGCAGTAACATACTGCATAGCAACTGAGCTAAACGGTGAAGAAAAAGTTCATAAACATGTCGGTAGAGAGCCAAGCGGTATTACATTTAATGCAATAGCTCTAAATAAACATAATCTTCCTCATAACCCTATGATTAACTCAGGTGCTATTATGACCTGTTCACTAATAAAACCTGAGTGGAATCTTGCTAATAGATTTGAATACATTACTCAAATCTGGAAAGATCTTGCTGGTGGCGAGTCAACTGGTTTTGATAACGCAACATATCATTCTGAAAAAGAAACAGCAGATAGAAACTATGCTCTAGCACACTATATGAAAGAAGTTGGTGCTTTTCCTGAAGGTGCTAACATCCACTCTGCTTTGGATTTTTACTTTCAGACATGTTCTATACAGGTCAACGCAAAAAAAATGGCAAAAATAATGTCTTCTATTGCAAATGGAGGTATATGCCCATTAACTAACAAGAAAGTATTTTCTCCAACTACTGTACGTAACTGCTTATCAATGATGTATTCATGTGGCATGTATGATTTCTCTGGAGAATATGCTTTCTCAGTTGGCCTACCTGCTAAATCAGGAGTTTCTGGAGCTTTGGTTATAGCTATACCAAATGTTGGAGGATTTGCTATATTCTCACCTAGATTAGATACTAATCATAACTCTGCTAGAGGAGTTGAGTTTAGTAAAAGACTGGTTGATAAGTTTAGTTTTCATAATTATGACCACATAGATTGTAGTAATAAAATCAACCCTGTAGAAAATCGTATGATTGCCGAATCAAACCTAACATTTGAACTAATTTGGGCAGCTAGTACTGGAGATATTTCAGAAGTTAAAAGAGTTGTTGTCCTAGGAGCTGACATAAATAAAGGTGACTATGATGAAAGAACAGCTCTACACTTAGCTGCAGCTGAAGGTCATTTAAATGTTGTTCAATATCTTATTAATAAAGGTGCTGATATTAACGCTAAAGATAAACGCAATAAAAAACCTATTGATGATGCTAAAACTAATGGTAATATTGACGTAGTTAAATTTCTTGAAAAAATCTCTGATCAATAAATGAATCTCACTATTATCTACATTACATATATATTAGTAGTCTTATCACTATTCTCCTTATGGTTCAAAAAATATAGAAAAATTAGTAATATAATATTTGGCCTCTCACTAGTTTTAGCTTCCATTAGTGGAATGATAAATTATATAGGAGCATTAATAGTTATTGCCTCAGCAATACTTATTTACTTAAACTTTAGATACGAAAAACCAAAGATATTTACTCTTATTTTATTTGCTATAACCGCAATATTTTTATTGCTTAACTATATGCATATCTTACCTGGCTTTAATAATTTATGTATTATCAAAAATGTACAGATTTCGTCAGATGCAATTCCTTTTACACTATATTTAAACTATAACTCTTTAGTACTTACATACTTTATATTAGTGCTCTCATCAGAAATTAACTTACTAAATACACTAAGCAAAATATTACCTACTTTGAAAGCAGGACTATTATATGGTTTAATAGCGATATTAATATTATTACCAATAAGTTATACATTTAGTTTTATAAAATATGATTTTAAGCTAACTAATTACACTTTAATTTTTATTTTTGTAAACCTAATATTTACATGTATTCCAGAAGAAGTGTTTTGGCGTGGGTTTGTTCAAACAAAAATTCAAAAATATACTAATTCAATAGTAAGTGTTTTAATTACATCTCTAATTTTTGCTTCAATACACATTATTTTTGCTGGTATATTCTTTGCAGTACTTGCTTTTATTGCAAGTATTATTTATGGTCTGACATATATCAAAACTAAGAGAATTGAAGTTAGTATTATCTGCCATTATTTAGTTAATGTTGGACAATTTATCTTTTTTACATACCCTATATTAACTAATGCTTATCCTAATTAATTTTCTCTTATTTTAAAATAGTCATTATTGCTTTTAATTTAATTTTCAGATATCTTTGGTACTTAGAAACTTTAACAGCAAAGGCTAACTAAATGAGTAAATATGTAAACAAACTATTATCAATAGTTGAAATGTTCATCTTTGGTATTCGTTGGATTCAAGCCCCAATATACCTACTTTTATCACTAGTTCTATTTGGTTTTATCTATGAGATATATCATGAGCTATATCATTTATTTACTTCTTTTAAAAATTTCAATGAAGACCAACTAATTATACTTGCACTAACTCTCTGTGATGTAGTACTAGTAGCTAACCTTGTTGTAATAGTAGTAATCAGTGGTTATGAGAACTTTGTAAGTAAAATGAATCTTGATAAAAAAGATGGTGGTCAACCTGTTTGGATAAAGAAGCTTTCTCCAAATGCTGTGAAACTAAAAATTGCTGGATCTATTATAGGGATATCATCAATATCATTACTTAAAAAATTCTTAGAAGTATCTCAGACATCAGATAGAGATCTAGCATGGTCCGCAGCAATCCATATTGTATTTGTAGTTTCAGCACTACTAATCGCATATACTTCATATATAGAAGGCAAATCTCATAAAGCTAGCTATGATGATGAACATTAAATTAATATAAATTACCTTTTAATAGCTACTACTGTTGGAAACATTTTCTGACTATCATAAATTATTTCTTTGATTTCAAAACCACAACTAAATAAAATCTGACGAAATTCATCTTCAGCATGAGTCTTTGTCCAAGTCACATTTAAAATGTCCGCAAATATTTGCTTGCCAAATTTAGCGTTCTCTAATTTTTTAATACTAACATCCTCTAATGATGCTATAAAGCTAGAAACAATAATGCCTCCCTGCTTTAGAGAGTTATTTAAAATTTGGAAAAACTTTTGCACCTCATTATTTGTTTTAAGATAAATATTAAGACCATTACTAACAACTGCATCATAATGATTTTTAACATCCATTTTAAAAACATCTTTAACAATATAATTAACACCTTCTAACTCTGCTAAACCACTTTGAGCTGCACAACTACTATCAAGATCATAAGCATCAATATTAAAGTTCTTAGATAAAATTAATTCTCTGGAGAATTCAGGTAAAAGCCCAGCCGGTACAGATAATATTTTAGAGTTATTTGGTAAGTCTATGATCTGCTGCTTAAAGATTTGATATCTTTCCTGAGTAGCAATAAATATTGGTGGTATAGTTATAAGCTTTTTCTCAAAATCACTATCATAACCACCTTTATTTTGAGTTATAACTTTTGTCCAATATGCATCTAGACCTCTATTCTGAATCAAAAATCTGCCCAGAGGACAACTCTCTAGCTGATTCAAAAGTCCTAGTAAATTCTCATCATTTGCTATTCTAAACTTAATTTCATCATAAGCATCATTATAGTCAGTAAATACACCATGACTAATTATTTCTTTAGACATAAACTTCCTTATTAATTTAAAAAGTGATTTAAGAATATTTTTAAGAATTTAGACTACTCAGGCTTCATATGAGGGAATAATATTACATCTCTAATAGATTGTGAATTTGTTAGATACATTACAAGTCTATCGATACCAATACCTTGACCTGCTGTTGGTGGCATACCATACTCAAGAGCTCTAATATAATCTTTATCATAAGGCATAGCTTCATCATCGCCAGATGCTGCTGCTTCAACTTGCTTTCTAAATCTTTCAGCTTGATCTTGTGCATCATTTAACTCAGAGAAACCATTAGCAATCTCACGCGCGCCTATAAAGAACTCAAATCTATCAGTAAACTCTGGATTACCATCTTGTCTACGTGCCAATGGCGAAACTACTGCTGGGTAGTCTGTAATAAATGTTGGCTGAATAAGCTTATGCTCTACAGTTTCTTCAAATATTTCATTTATTAAGTGTCCAAGCTCATGGAAAGTTTCAACCTTAATATTTAATCTATCGGCAACTTTCTTAGCTGAATCAAAATCTGCTAGATCTTGTTTTGAGATATCCTCGTTATATTTAATAATTGAATCAACCATTGAGATACGCTCATACTTACCACCGAAGTTGATTTTATACTCACCATACTCAAGTTCTTGAGTTCCTGTAACTTCTTGTACAAGCTTAGAAAGCATATCTTCTGTTAAATCCATAAGATCATTATAGTCAGCATACGCCATATAGAACTCAAGCATTGTAAATTCTGGATTATGTCGTGATGATACGCCTTCATTTCTAAAGTTACGATTTATCTCATAAACACGCTCAAAACCACCAACAACTAATCTTTTTAAATAAAGTTCTGGAGCAATACGTAAATATAAAGGCATATCTAAAGCATTATGATGAGTCTTAAATGGCTTAGCTGCTGCACCGCCTTGTAAAACATGCATCATTGGAGTTTCTACTTCCATAAAGCTCATACTATCAAAATAATTACGAATAAAACTCACCACTCTTGAACGAACTTTAAATACTTCTCTAGCTTTTTCATTTGTAATTAAATCAACATATCTTTGACGATATCTAGTTTCTTGATCTGATAAACCATGGAACTTATCAGGAAGAGGTCGAATCGCTTTGGTTAAGATCTCAAAATGATCTGCATGGATTGATAGCTCACCAGTATTTGTTTTAAACATAGTTCCAGAAACACCGACTATATCACCTAGATCACATAGGTTTTTAAAAGTATTATATTGACCCTCAGGAAGATCACTTTTCTTTAAATAAATTTGTATTCTACCTGAGAAATCTTGTAAAGTAATAAAAGAGGCTTTACCCATTACTCTTCTTAAAACAGCCCTACCAGTCACTTTATAAAGCTCTTTTGGCTCTAATTCTTCTAGCTCTTGCTTTGATTTTTCAGAATATTTTGCTTGTAAATCTGCAGCAACAATATTTCTTCTAAAACTATTTGGATGACTAATGCCATTATTTTGCTCTGCAAGTGTTTGTAGCTTTTCTTTTCTTAAAGCCATTTGTGAGCTTTCTTGCATATCTGTAATGTGCTTTTTAACAAGCCCCGCCACTTTTGTCTTAACTTGCTCATTTATTTCGTTAATATCTTCTAAAGATTTACTAACCTGTTCTCTTATTTTTCCTCTAACAGCATCTTTAACTGTTATATCATTAGCATCTAAGTATTCTTTTATCGATGTTTTTATTAAATCTTTTAATTTGCTACTCATTTTTATACCTTTTGTTTAAACTAATAAAAATAGCTGTCATTCTACGGCTTGACCGTAGAATTCCTATCTTATAATCTCTTCATATAAGTCATGCCATTGTGAATTTACAGAATTGATTAAATCAATTTTCCACTTTCTTAGCCAAGCTTTTAATCTTTTCTCTCTATGTACTGCTGCTCGAACATCTTCAAATGATTCAAAGTAAACTAAATATTTTATAGAATATTTCTTAGTAAACCCATCTACAAGCCCATTTTTATGTTCAAAAACTCTTTTCACAAGGTTTGATGTAACACCAATATATAATGTACCATAAAACTTATTAGTCATTATATATGTATAATACATTTTTAACCCTTATAGATCCTACGGTCAAGCCGTAGGATGACATAATGCCCTATTTATAACCCACTTTTTAAGCTTGCCTCAATAAACTTATCTAAATCACCATCTAATACCGCTTGAGTATTAGTATTTTCAACTCCTGTTCGTAAATCTTTAATACGTGATTGATCAAGAACATACGAGCGAATTTGACTTCCCCAACCAATATCAGATTTTGAATCTTCAAGAGCATTTTTCTCGGCATTGCGCTTTTGCAACTCCATCTCATATAATTTAGACTTGAGCTGCTTCATCGCGCTATCTCTATTTTTATGCTGAGATCTGTCACTTTGACTTTGAACAACTATATTTGTTGGAATATGCGTTATTCTCACAGCCGAATCAGTTTTATTGACATGCTGACCACCTGCCCCTGATGCTCTATAAGTATCAACTCTTAAATCAGCAGGATTAACTTCTATATCAATATTATCATCAACCTCTGGAGATATAAAAACAGATGCAAATGATGTATGACGCTTACTATTTGAATCAAATGGTGACTTTCTAACTAGCCTATGAATACCTGTTTCTGTTCTCAACCAACCATAAGCGTACTCACCTTCAATTTTTAAAGTACATCCCTTTATACCTGCAACATCTCCATCTGATACATCATCAACAGTCACCTTAAAACCATGACTATCTGCCCAGCGCATATACATACGCATTAGCATTTCTGCCCAATCCTGAGCTTCTGTACCACCTGAGCCTGACTGAATATCAAGATAAGCATTATTTGCATCCATCTCCCCTGAAAACATGCGACGAAACTCAAGTTTTTCTATTTCAGCAGTTACATCTTGAGTATCTTTAGCAATTTCTTGCATAAGAGACTCATCTTCTTCAGCGAGTTCTAAAAGCTCTGATAAAGTTTCCAATGTTTCTGAAATATGCTCACAATTATGTACAACATTTTCAAGTTCGACCTTTTGTCTACCTAAGTTTTGTGCATACTCAGGATTGTCCCAAATAGAGCCATCTTCTAGCTCCATAAGAACCTCTGTTAATTTTTCTTTTCTAACATCATAGTCAAAGATAGTCCCGTAAAGATTCAATACGGGCCGTTAGATTTTTCAATAAAACTCTATAGTTTATAGATTCCATTTGATAATTTTTATGTTAGTTAAATTTTGTTTATAGATTTTATATTTTTGGACTTGATATTACAAATAAAGACTCACTAAAGTTATTAAAATAACAGCTTATTCTTTTACGCTAACTCTGATATCATTTAGTATAAGAATTTTTAAATAAAAAATTTGTAAATGTCATATCAAGCATTAGCAAGAAAATATAGACCACAATCATTTGCAGAAGTTGCTGGTCAACAACATGCTCTAAATAGTTTAGTTCATGCATTAAAAGCACAGAAAGTCCACCATGCTTATCTCTTTACTGGTACGCGAGGGGTTGGTAAAACAACTTTAGGTAGGCTACTAGCAAAATGTCTAAACTGTAAAACAGGTGTAACTGCAGAGCCATGTAATGAATGTGAAAACTGTATTGCTATAAATAATAACAGTTTTATTGATCTAATAGAGATTGATGCTGCATCGCGCACAGGTGTCGAAGAGACAAAAGAGATTCTTGATAACATCCAATATATGCCATCTCAAGGTCGCTATAAAGTTTACCTAATAGATGAAGTTCATATGCTGTCCAAACAGAGCTTTAACGCATTGCTAAAAACTCTTGAAGAGCCTCCAGAATATGTAAAATTTATCTTAGCTACTACAGACTATCACAAAATCCCTGTTACTATACTTTCTAGATGTATACAGCTGCACCTAAAGCATATATCTCAAGCAGATATTAAAGATCAATTAAAGATGGTTCTTTCTAAAGAGAATGTTGAAGCTGATGAACAATCTCTTGATTATATAGCATATCACGCCAAAGGAAGCCTTAGAGATGCATTAAGTTTACTTGATCAAGCAATTAGCTTTTGTGGTGGTAAGTTAGAACAATCACAAATCAAACAAATGCTAGGTATAGTAGATAGTGAAGAAATTTATACACTAATAAATGCTATTATAAATGATACTCCGGATAAGATATTGCCCGCGGTTAAAAATCTAACTCTATCTGAAGATAACGCTGAAGCTGTGCTTGATCGAATAGCGGAAATTTGGTTTAGCTGCTGTCTATATGGTATAACTCAAAGTTTAGACTCTACAAATCAAATTAGTGTAGATTTGATAAATAATATTCTTGAGAAAATAGATATTGAACAAGCCCACTTACTTTATCAGCTTACTATTTCAGCAAAAAGAGACCTTTCATTAGCGCCAAGCTTTGAAACTGGACTAGCAATGGCTATTCTTAGGCTTATAGCTTTCAAAAAAAAAAGCTTAAATAATAACAATAATTTTTCTCAATCCGATACTAACGACATTGTTAAACCTAAGAATAAAGATCTATCAGATCTTAAAAAACAATTCAGCAAATCTACTACAGCCCCTAAGCTAGTTAAAACTAATGAGACAAATATTCCACAAGATAAAGAAAAGCAGCAAATACAAGAACAAGATAGCGAACTTGATAAACACTGGTTTAACACCCTTAATAAGATAAAGCTTAAAGGCTTTACAAAAACACTAGCATTTAATAGCCACCTGATTAAGAATGACGGAGACATTTATGAAATCCAACTAAATGATGATGCTAAAAAAATTCTAGAGCTTGACCCACAAAGTATTACAAAGTTACAATCAGCTATTTGTGAATTTTTAAATAACCCAAGCTTTAGACTTGATATTAAAAATTTACCATCTCATATATCAAGTAGTTCAAACAAATCTCCTGCAGAAATAAAACGCGAGAATGCCGTACAAAAAATATACAATGACAAAAGTGTAAAATTAATAAAAGAAAGTTTAGAGTTAAATATTAAAGATGAGAATATAGTTCTGACAGACTGATATATAGTCTAGTCTACTATGAAAAGTAGTACTTGATCAAATAGCTTGCATGCACGCTATTTGCTAGATTGTATGGTCAAGCCTGACACAATGACGTACTACTTTTATATGGTTTTAGCTATAAACAGTTTTATAAATAATATTTTTAGCAGATAGATTTTACGATCAAATCTTAGAATGACATATTTCCATTAAGGTTAAATATACTCCCACGCACTTTTATCAGCAAAGATTGCGTGTAGAAGTTTATTATTAAGAGTATGGCCAGACTTAAAGCAATTAAAATGACCTAAAATATAACCACCAACATAGAAGTCACCAATAGCATCTAAAAGTTTATGTCTAACAAATTCATCATCATAACGTAAACCACCCTCATTAAGAACGCCCTCATTACTAATACCTACAGCATTATCTAAAGACGCTCCTTTTGCAAGGTTATTTTGATGCAAATATGCAAGCTGCTCATAGAAACCAAATGTTCTAGCTTTTGATACCATTTTAATATATTCATCAAGATTATACTCAAATAAAACATGATCATTAGTCGCGGCAATTACTGGGTGATCCCACTGTATTTTAAACTCATATTTAAGAGTATCACTTGGCAAAACTTCAGCGAACTTATCTTCATGCTCAACTCTTACAGGCTTTAAGATTCTAATTCCTTTTCTATCAGCAATTTGATCTACCACTCCAGTTTCTTTCAAAAGTTGCGTAAATTCATAAGAACTACCATCCATTACAGGAAGCTCAGGAGCATTAACTTCTACAAGGACATTATCCACTTCAAACATAGCAAGTGCTGACATCAAATGCTCTATTGTAGATACAGCTAAGTTTTGATCTCCTTCTTTTGTCAAAAGAGTGCACATAACAGCCTCTTTAATATTAAAAGGAGTGACTTTAATATCAACAGCCGGGCTTAAATCTGCTCTACGAAATACTATTCCTGTATTAACATCAGCAGGTTTAACCGTCATGGATACATCTACACCAGAGTGTAGACCTATACCTGTTACAGAAAACTGATTTGCTATTGTTTTTTGCTTCATTCTTAACCTCTTTAATTATAAATGATAATTAGCCTACTATAAAAAATAATCTGCTCAAACATAATTCTTAGTCCTGAATAGTCTCAGGGCTTTAGTAAGATTAATGTTTAGTATAAGGTGCTAAAATAAATTCAGCACAACAATTCTATAATAAGTTAACTATATAAAAATATCCATATTTAGATTATATATTTCAAAAAACTATATTGATATAGAACAACCTAAGATTTTAGGCTATTGTTGATTTATTTAAAGTATAAGAAAAATCTATATAGAAATTATCTTCTTCTTAAAAAACTTGGTATATCTGATTTGTCAGCTGAATCCAAATCAGGCTTCGAGCTATCACTAGATCCTACAACCTCAGTTTCCTTTCTTGCAAAAGAAGTACTTGGTTTATTACTTGAAAAGCTTGATCCTTGACTAGGAGCAGGTTTCTTCTCTACACCAAAGCCTTTTTTCATAGCAACTTTTTCTATACCAGTAACAACAACTGTTACATTCATAGAATCAGACATATCTGGATCAATAACAGTTCCAGCTATCACGATTGCTTCATCAGAAATGAAAGACCTAATAACCTCACCAACTTCTTCAAACTCACCAATAGACATATCCATACCAGCTGTAATATTTACGATTACACCCTTAGCACCATCTAAATTGATATCTTCTAAAAGAGGGCTTGAAATAGCAGCTTCTGCAGCTTCTCTCGCTCTATTTTCACCAGTTGCTTGACCCATACCCATCATAGCTAGACCCATATCAGTCATTACAGCTCTAACATCGGCAAAGTCGACGTTGATTAAACCTGGTTTAGTAATTAACTCAGAAACACCTTTCACAGCATTTCCTAATACATCATTCGCAGCATTAAATGCATCTAAAAGAGATGCACCTTTGCCAAGTACACTTAGAAGTTTTTCGTTAGGTACTGTAATTATAGAGTCAACGTGCTGAGTAAGCTCATCAATACCATATTCAGCAGCTTTCATTCTTCTAGGGCCTTCAAATGGGAAAGGTTTTGTAACTACAGCAACTGTAAGAATTCCCATTTCTTTTGCAACTTCTGCAACAACGGGAGCACCACCAGTACCTGTACCACCACCCATACCAGCAGTGATGAAAACCATATCAGCACCTTCTAATAACTGCTCAATTTTGGCTCTATCTTCTGTAGCAGCTCTTTTACCAACTTCAGGATTTGCACCAGCGCCTAGACCTTTAGTAAGGTTAGTACCAATTTGTAGAACATTTTGAACTTTTGATTTTGATAATGCTTGACCATCTGTGTTTAAGGCAAAAAATTCAACGTCAGTGACATCTTCACACATATGTTGTACAGCGTTACCGCCACCACCACCAACACCGACAACTTTAATTATGGCACTTGATACCATTGAATCATTAAAATCAAACATATTATACTCCTTTACTTTAGATTTATTTTTCTAACCTTTTTATATCTTAAAAATTATTCGAAAACCACCCTTTTACAGATGACATTATCTTTTTCTTAGACTTGCCTGTATCTTCATCAAGTTCCATCATATCTTCATCAACGCCCTGTTCAGGACCTTCTTGAGCATTTTCTGAAGCATACTTTAGTAATCCAACGACTGTTGAGTAAGAAGGGTTATGTACCACCTCATTAGCTCCACTAACCTCTATTGGACCACCGACTCTTACAGGTAACTTAAACATATCTTCAGCTAATCTAGCAAGACCTTTTAGCTTTGCTCCACCACCAGTGAACACTATACCTGATGATATTACCTCAAGTAAGCGATTTTGATCTAACTCTCTATATAGAGCCTCAAATATTTCCTCGACTCTAGCTTCTATGACTAATGATAGATCCTGTAATGATATTCTTTTTTTAGCATTACCTAAAGAATTTGGAATATCTATTTTCTCATCTGGATTTTTAAGATACTTACTTGCAGCATAACCATATTGTAATTTTAAGCTTTCTGCAGCCTCTATAGGAAGTCTAAATACTTTTGATATATCTGAAGAAATACTGCTACCACCTGTTGTAATACTCGATGTATAACAGATACCTCCTTCTGAGAATACTGAGAAACTTGTAGAGTCAGCCCCAAGGTTAACTAAACAAACTCCCATCTCTTTTTCATTTTCTGTAAGAGTTGCACTACTTGCTGCTAAATGCTCAACTACTAGGCTACTTATCTTATAGCCACAATTTGAGACACATTTTCTAACATTCTGTAATAAACGCGAAGATGCTACTATGATATGTACATTAGATTCCAACCTTACAGCAAACATCCCTATTGGTTCTGTAACACCTGCTTGACCATCAACAATATAATCTCTTTGTAACACATGAAGCATTTCAGTATCCGCAGACATTGGTACAGCTTTTGCAGTTTTTATTGCCATAGCGAGATCTTCCATACTGACTTCACCATTATCTACAGCAGCTAGACCATATGAGTTAAAGCCTCCAATGCTTGGAGCACTTATGCCTAATGTTACTTCTCTAACATCAACTCCTGCTATACTTTTAGCCTCGTCTAATGCTGCATTTAATGTTTCCATAGCCATCTCAAGATTAATTACTGAACCTTGTTTTATACCTTTAGATTTTTTCTGACTAACCCCTAGTATTTTTATACTGTTGTTTTCTGCAAGCTGACCAATCGCAACAGTTACTTTGTGAGAACCTAAATCGACCGCACAAAAATTATTATTCCCAAAACTCATTTACTAGCCCCAATTTTTAAGACAGATATTTTTTACTTGTATATACACTTACATTACATTATAAGCTTATAATTATAGAAAACCAATAGAAATAAATATCTTTCTACCTATACTTCACAGCAAAACCATCACTATAACGCATATCAAAATATTCTGTTGAATGGTAATCTTTTACTTTTTTATATGATTTAAAAAATAATTCTAATCTTGAAGTTAGTTTTTTTGAACCAAGAACAACTTTTAAATCATTTGCAAACAGTAAACTAAATTGATTACCGCTATAGTATATTTTAATTATCTCTGTACCATTCTGTTTGGCAATACTATTTAGCTCTTGATAGGTTTCGTAAATATAGTCTTTATTATCTTTATCACTACTTTCTATATAAGGAAGCTCTCCATCATAGCTAAAAACTTGTGGAGTAATTATATCCATATTATCTAATAAAATTTCGTTATTATTCCAATACGCTACTGGCTTATGATCATATAGATATATAACAAGTGTAGATGGCCAAACTTTTTTTACCAAAGTATAATCAACGCCCTTAACTGAATGAAGATAATTTTCAATACTATCTGTATCAACGTCAAACCATTCTTTACTGCTTAGCTTATCAACCTTATTTATTAAATCTTGCTTTGATATATAAACCAAACCATCATTAGAAACAACATCTACTCTTGATATTTCTTTATCAGTTTTACTAACAATGTATATTGCAATACTAAGTAACACTAATAATATTAAACTCAATATTAGAAGCTTGCGTACAGCACTAATCATTTTGCTTGTTCTATTATTAATTTAACAAATTCATCGAAATTGATACCCTCTACCGCTGCAGATTTTGGTGAAAGACTATTTGCTGTCATACCTGGAGAAGAGTTTATTTCCATAATATAAAATTCGCCCTGATCATAAATAAAATCAACTCTTGCATGCCCTTTACAATCTAGTAAATCATACGCTTTTTTAGCTAACTGGCGCACCTCAAGCTCTTTTTCTTGGCATAAACCGCTAGGGCAGTGATATATTGACTTACCACTATACTTTGACTCATAATCATAAAACTCATTTGACGGCTCAATCCATATAGATGAGAAAACCTGATCATTAACTACAGCTACCGTTATTTCTTTACCCGTAATCCACTGTTCAACCATTACCTCGCCATACTTAGAAGCCTCGTCATAAGCTGGTTTCAACTCATCAATGGCTTTAACCTTGAACGTAGCTATGCTTGAACCACCATTACTTGGCTTAACAGCTACAGGAAAACTTATTTCATCTTCACTAACAAGTTTCTTAGTAAGAACTTTTGCCATTGGCGTTGGCATACGATGATGCATCCAGATCTCTTTAGAAATCATTTTATCCATTGTAATAACCGAAGATCTCATTCCTGAGCTAGTGTGCTTAATCCCCAACATCTCCAATAAAGCTGAAACTCTACCATTCTCACCGTCTTCACCATGTAAAGCAATAAAGCACTTATCAGGATTCAATTCTAGAAGTTTTGATACTAATTCTTTCGAGCTAGCATCTAAACCCACAGCATCATAACCTTGACGCACTAATGAATCCAGCACAGCTTTTCCAGAACTCAAAGACACTTCTCTTTCAGGAGAATCTCCACCATATAAAACAACTATTTTTTCTTTGCTCATAAATTCATTTTCTTCTTTCTTTGAAAAACTTTCTTAAAAGTTCTCCACATTGCTGATTCATCACACCATTAATTATTTGAAATTTATGGTTAAAACTTTTAGCCTGGTGAAGCTGCTGTATTGATGTAACACCAACACGAATATCATCACAAGCATAAATCAATTCAGAAACTCTTGCCTGAACCAAAGCACCAAAACACATTATACATGGCTCTAAAGTAACATACAATTTTGTATTAACTAATCTATAATTATTCAGCTGTTCAGCAGCTTTTCTTAGAGCTAATATCTCTGCATGAGCTGTAGGATCATTTAATGCAATAGTTTGATTATATGCTTGAGCTAATATTTGATCATTTTGATCAACAACTACCGCTCCAATGGGTACCTCATTGGCATCATAAGCTAAAAGTGCCTGCTCATAAGCCTTTTGCATAAAAAAAACATGTTTTTCATAGTCATTTGACATAAAATAAATTTATATTTTCCTTGAACAAAAGATATCTCTTAGATAATATTACACATTACAAAATTGTTTGCCAGCGCTTTTTAATAAAGCCAGTGGGTGCTTGCAAACTATGTTAAACCAACCACACTGGAAATGGAAATAAATAAAATGTCAGAAAATTTCAAAGAACTATTTGAACAATCTCTAAAACAAACAGAGATGAGAATAGGTAAAATCATCGAAGCAACTGTTGTTAGTCTAGATAAAGAATTTGCAATGATTGATGCTGGTCTTAAATCAGAATCTTTCATCCCTGTAGCTTCTTTAAAAAATAGCGATGGTGAACTAGAAGTAGCTGTTGGTGATAAAATCAACGTTGTTCTAGAGGCTTTAGATAACAGCTGCGGTGAAACTAGATTATCAAGAGACAAAGCTAAGAAAATTGAGCTTTGGGACAGAATCGAAAACGCTTTCGAAAACAATGAAACTGTTCTTGGTAAAATCACTAATCACGTACGTGGTGGTTATACTATGGATGTAGAAGGCCTTAGAGCTTTCTTACCTGGTTCATTAGTTGATACAAGACCTATCAAAGATGTAGCACACTTAGAAGACAAAGACATCGAGTTAAAAGTTGTTAAGATAGATACTAAGAGAAATAACATCGTTGTTTCTAGAAAAGCTGTTATCGAAGAGAACAACTCTGGTGATAGAGATGCTATGCTAGAGAAAATCTCTGAAGGTACTGTACTTAAAGGTATCGTTAAAAACATCACAGACTTCGGTGCGTTTATTGATCTTGGTGGTGTTGATGGTCTATTACACATTACAGATATTTCTTGGAGCAGAATCAGCCACCCTACAGATGTACTATCTATAGGTCAAGAAATCGATGTTAAAGTAATCAAGTTTGACAAAGAGAAGCAAAGAATATCTCTAGGTATCAAGCAACTTGGTGAAGATCCTTGGTTAAATATTGCTAATGAGCTTCCTGTAGGTGCTAAGCTAATGGGTACTGTAACTAACATTACTGATTACGGTTGTTTTGTTAAGCTTAAAGAAGGTATCGAAGGTCTAGTTCATACTTCAGAAATGGATTGGACTAACAAAAACGTTAACCCTCATAAAGCTGTATCAATTGGTCAAGAAGTTGAAGTTATCGTACTTGAGCTAGATGCTGACAAGCATAGAATATCTTTAGGTATCAAGCAATGTAGACCTAATCCTTGGAGCGAGTTTGATAAAAACTACAAAACAGGTGATAAAGTTACTGGTAAAATCAGATCAATCACTGAGTTTGGTGTATTTATCGGTCTTGAAGGTGGCATAGATGGTCTTGTGCATATCTCAGATGTTGCTTGGGATAACCCTGCTAAAGCTATCAAAGAGCTTAAGAAAGGTGATGAAGTAGAAGCAGTATTAGTTTCTGTTAACACTGATCTTGAAAGAATTGCTCTTAGCATGAAGCAACTTTCTGAAGATCCATTCAAGAACTTCATCAACATTCATCCGAAAGGTTCTTTAGTGAAAGGTACAGTAGCTAAAGTACAAGAAAATGGTGCTGTTGTTATGCTTGATGAAGACAACAATATTGATGGTTTCATCAGAATTGCTGAAGTATCTGTTGATCATACAAAAGATGTTCGTGATGAATTAAGCGAAGGTCAAGAAGTAGAAGCTAGAATTATCAATATCGATGCTAAGAAGAGAAGTATAGCTCTTTCTATTAAAGCTGTTGATGAAGATAACACTGCAGCTGGCAAATCTAACTACAAAGTAGAGCAAATGACTCCTACTACTCTTGGTGATCTTATCAAAGAACAACTAAGCAAGAAGTAAGAATCTACAACTACTAAATATTAAATCTACTTAACCTATAAGTTATTTTTAGCTTATAGGTTTTTTTATTTCTAAAATCAACTAAAATTACTCTCACAAAAATATTTTACTCAAAAAAATATGCTTACTGATAATATACAAGTTATTAATACTGAACTTAGAAATAACAAAGTTGTTAGTATACCAACTGATACCGTATATGGTCTTAGCTGCAAGTTATCTAAAGATGCTGTTAAGAAAGTTATAAATCTTAAAAAAAGAGACTCTAGTAAAGGCTTTATTATAATATCTCATAATTATAAACATCTACTAAGATATGTTGATATAGCACAACTAACTACAAATCAGATTGAAAAAATATCTACAAAACAAAATACTCCCACGACATGGATTGTCCCCGGTAAAGATAGTATTCAATGGTTAACAGGTGGCAAGCCAACTATTGCCATACGCCTAGTAAACACAGTTATAATTAGCCAGATATGTTCAAATATTAATGATGCTATCATATCGACAAGTGCAAATATTTCTGGTCATAACTTTATTAACAATGCTGAAAATATAACCAAGACATTTCCAGATATTTATGTCTTAAAAACTCAAGCAAAAGCATCGCAACCATCTAGAATTATTGATATAATTACAAACCAAAGATTAAGATAGTGGCTGGTAATTTATAATTTGATAAATTACTAAAAATGTAATAGCATTACTTTGTTAAACTACTTGAGTAGAAGTTAAAGGAAAAAAATGGAAAAGATAAGTCGCAAAGAAGTTCAAGATAAGTTGTGGAGCAATGAAGATGAAAACAATTTATCTAATGAGCAGTATAATGCTCTTTTAATCGAGCAGTATAGAATTTATGTTGAGTTAACAGATAGAACTGGTTATAGAAGAATCGTTATTAATCTTTTCTTCTTGGTTTTCAACCTAATATTAGTTGGTATTGTTGCTCTAGCTATTAGTAATAATATAAACGTTGAGAATCCTCCTTCCGCCATATTAATCTCTATCCCATACTTTGCTGGATTAGTATTTTGTTATGCTTGGTGGAAAATTATTAGATTCTTTAGACATCATATACAAATCAAAAATAGTATCGTTCCTTCTCTAGAGAGACGCCTACCTTCAAGAGTATGGCTAACAGAAGAACATATTGCTGAAGAGAAAGGATCATTTAAACCTATCAGAATATTAGAAATATATATGCCATTTATTTTCATGGGTATATATTCAGCTTTATTCTTATTTATTCAATTAGCTTGGCTAAATCACTAATCTAATTATGTCATCTTTTAATGCTAAAAAATTTGAAAATATTGATGCATCTAAACAATCTCAAACATTTATTAATGCTTTAGAGAAATTTAACTCTACTAAACAAATTCAAGAACTTAAACAAATAGCACGAGATAAAATTAAAACTTTTGATAAAACTACTATTCTAGATGCTGGATGTGGTCCTGGATTTGAGTCAATTAAAATAGCTCTTGAATTTCCTAACAGCACTTGTAGAGCTGTTGACTTAAGTAGCGACTTTTTAGAAAATGCCAATCTCAAAGCCATGAATGAAAATCTTATAAACTTAGATTTTCAGCAAATGGATATACATGACTTAGACTTTGATGATAACTCTTTTGATTACTCACGTGCAGAAAGAGTACTTTTATATTTAGAAGACCCTATGCAGGCTTTAAAAGAGCTTAAAAGAGTTACCAAAAACAATGGTTATATATGCTTAATTGAGCCTGATTGGGAAACAAACACAATTAATATTGCTAATAAGCAACTAGTAAGAAGAATCATTAATTACGACTGTGATAAAAATATTCGTAATGGCTGGATAGGAAGACAACTCCCCCAATACATCAAAAACTTAGGGCTTAATTTTGAAATAGATACTAGAGTGGTTATCTTGCCTCAAGATTTAGCATATACGTTCTATACTGGAGTTATATGCGCAAATTATGAAAACAACAATATTAATAGCGAAGAGTATGATTTTCTTAACAAGGAAATTAATAAGCTATATGAAGATAGCGATTTATTTTGTACAATATCGTACTTTTTATATATCTGTAAAGTTATTAAGAGCTAGCTTGAATCTCTAGCTGTTGTTGAGAAATATATTCATCATTCTTCTGCCAGATATCATTTAACCAATTTTGGAAACTTTTTTTATCCTTTTCATTATTAAAATAGTCTCCTAATGGAACTTCTGAAATTGGTATAAAATCTACTTTCACCTTTATTCTCTTTGTCTTTCTAACCATAAAATCCCATAAAGTTTGCTCAGGATCATCATAGACAATAGTCGTATTTAATATTCCAACCATTCTATCTGATAAGCTTTTTAGTATTACAGCTATACCTCCAGCCTTAGGATTGAGTAAATTTTTATAATTACTATTCTTTACCTTCTCAAGTGAAAATCTAGTTCCTTCAACGAAGTTAACAATTGTAGTAGGTCTTAAAGATAATCCTTTACAATATTTAAAGGTTTTATTAAGGTCTTCTCCTTTCTTCTCCGGATTTGCGGCCAAATACTCTTTTGAATATCTTTTCATTGCCGGAAATTCAAGAGCCCAAGCAATTAAACCTAGAACAGGAATAAAAAATACCTGAACTTTCATAAAAAACTTAGGAAAAGCTATCTTTTTATGAAAAGCTAACATCAATATAAAAGTATCAAGCCAGCTTTTGTGATTACATATAATTAAATAAGAGCTATTTCTATCTAAATTAGCATTTTGTTCAAACTCAATTTCTGTTGGAGAAAATAACTTTGTGATCAAAATAGCATAACTAACCCAGACACTTACACAATACTCAACTGCTGAGGTACAAAAGTATCGTATACCTTTTACAGGCACAAGTAATTTAATCAGTGAAAAGAAAAATACAGGAATAACAGTAACTACTGCACTTGATAAAAAACAAGTCGTCGAGAACAAAGCATAATATGTATACTTTAGAATTTTAATCATAATATTTTAAAAAATTATCCTTTGGTATTTATAGTACCACTTATAAACTTTTTTTTAAAAGATCTTAGCTAAATATGTTTATTAATAATCATTAATCTTTAAAGTCCGTCAACTTATTAACTTACCGTAGTTACTGCTATGCTAATAAAAACCTACCTTGCATATAATAGTCTTTATGCTCAAATTTATGTTTAGTGCGTAACTTCAATTATTAATATTTTTTAAGTTGAGAAGTAACACTTAATTTATCATTATGATCAACTTTAATTGTTATAGCTCCATTTGTATATGTATCAAAAATTTTATGTTTTAAATCATTGAACCGATATAATTCTCCTACCCTATTTGATATATAAATAATATAATCAAGTCGATTATTAGTAAACTTTGAATATAGCCTTGTTGGTGTAATTATAATATCTGGTGAAACTATCCTATTATATAAGTTAAAAATTTTTTCTTGAGAGTTTAAGCTTGTATTATCAAATAACAAAAACTCCCGATTTAAATACTTTATATCAACTAAACAAGTATTTTGATTTGATAAAAACTTAATCTCTAAGTTGTTAAGCAATAAGTTATTCTTATAACTGCATTTTATTAAACCTAAGTTATTATTTTCATTATTTGAAATAGTTTTTTCTATGGGGATAATCTGATTAATATTTTTTAAATTAAAACTCTTTTGACTACCAACAACAATTAAATAATCAACTTTATCAATCCCCTCAAGCTTTAGATAGCTAGCCAAGATATTGGATAAAATATACTCATTACCTAAATTCTTAACTGACGTATATAAAATATTCTGGCCATTATTTTGAGCCAAAACCATCTCATCTTTAGTATCAAAAACATGTAACTTAAAATATTCATATTTCTTTGATAAATCTGTAGATGACTGAAAAAAGACTAGACACATTACTAATCCAAGCAATCTAACCGACTTAGAAAAAGGAAAAATCAATAAAATAATACCGACAAGCACAATTATTAGGCTAGTTAGTGAAAAATAACTCCAATACTCTACAAGCGGAATATGCTTAGTTAAAAACTCTAGATATATGTATAGCAACTTTAAAAAAGCCATAGGTATAAACCAAAGTTTTAGGCCAATGAAAGAAATAACCAAACAAAATAATAATAACGGTAATATCACGAAACTCACTAAAGGAATAGCAACAATATTTGCCAAAATGGAAACTACGGAGAAGCTATCAAAATAATAGACTGAGATAGGAATTAAAAATATTGTTAAATAAACTTGTGGCAAAAGAAAAAGAGCTAATTTTGATTTATACTGTTGTAGCAATACCGAAATAATAACCAATATAGTTACAGCGGAAAAACTAAGCCATAAGCTAATACTATAGATAGATTTAAAATCTAATAACAATATAACGATAAATGCAATAAAAAGAGATCTAACTATTGAGATTCTTTTTTTAACAAGCCATAAAACAACTACTACTAATAGCATAATAACAGCTCGTTGAGTAGGTAAGCTAAACCCAGCAAGCAGACTATAGCTAAAAGCTACTATCACAGAAGATGTAACACCTATATATTGTGCTGGTAACTTACGACACAATTTTGGCGAAAGAGACCATATACCTCTAAAAACCAAAAATGCTATAAATGCTAATAAACCTATATGTAAGCCCGAAATTACCATCAAATGAGAGGTTCCTGAGCGAACTAATAGATTTTGTTCTGATTCTGTGAAATCCTTATCACCAATAAGTAATGCTAATACAAAAGGCTTTAGTTTATTTTCATTCAGCTGACTCTGTAGATGATTATAGATATAGTATCTAAATCTTTCTGGCAGAGATAATATTGATGTACCACTATATTTTATCCTAGAGCCATTCTTAATATTTCCTAGTGCAACAATATAATTATGCTCTAAATATTGTGAATAATTAAAAGCATTTGTATTATCATATTCATGTGGTTTATAGATTTTCGCCAATAAGGTAAGTTCATTAGCAGGTATTAGATAATGCCGATAACTCTTATCTGCTTTGAGTAAAACATCTCCATATTTAAACGTATGAAAAACAAATTCTAACTTATCATCTTTTTGCTTTGGAATAGTACTAACTACACCTGATAATGATACCTCTTGATTATATTTAAATTTTTCAATATTTTGATACGAATCGCAAGAAGAAATACTTATAAACAAAAGTATAATAAGTAAACAATTTTTTCTAATTAGCATCACAAGAGATAAAAAATATTACTACTTAGAATAATATTACATTAACAAACTTAATACTAACAAGATAACTAAAACTAACTTTTTACTTCTTTTCTACATTTATGAACATTACCTAAACAGCATCATAAATATTTACCTAGATCACATATAATATACACTAGCATATCCTAATAATACACCAATAAAACCTATATATAAGAATTTACTCCTAGTATCATTTCACCGACAATATTTGTCTTATGAGTTTTGGTTTGAAAACTTTTCCCATTTAAGCTAATAAATACGTCTTCTAAATTAATATGTTGCTTTTTACAGTAATTACATATTAAAGCTAAATTTATTAATTCCTTAGCACTAGTTGAATGATTCTGCTTAACAACACCATTTAAGATGCTTCCTATTTCATATTTACCTCTCATTACCTCTCCCCTTTACTTATTTTTGTTTTTGTAAAACTAAAACATATTTATTATTATGATTTTATTATTATAATATATATAATCAAAAAAGCAAATAAATACAAAAAATAAATTAATTTAGAGCTAAAATAATGTTTTGGTTATTATATCAATAAAGATCATGTCTTTTTATGTTCAAAATTAGACAAAAAAGATTTTTTATAATATAAATATTAAGTATCGTTATATTTGTATTTTCGTTTGTTATAAAAAAGTCTTGTCATTTATTAAAAAAGGTAGATAATACATTCGCCTTAGTTATAACAAGATGTTATATATGAAACCCTTAAAGATAATCACTGATAATAAAGATGTATGGTCGCCATACTATCCTTACTCAAACTTAGAAACAACTCATCAATATCTACAAGGTATTAGTATAAAGCCAAATTATATTATCAACTTATCTGAGCAAATGGGTTATCTAGAACAAGGATACTATGCTTGTCTACTAGCACATTCAAATAAAGACACTATCATACCAACAGTTGAAACATTAAATAGTATTAGTCACTTTGAAGAAACTTTATTATCTAACTTAATTAATAAAGATCTTAAGTTTATTAATACTCTTAAGAATGAATATATTAATATAAAAATTTTCTTTGGAGTATCTAATATAAATGGATTTGAGAAATTAGCTAAAAAGATATTTGAATCATATCCAACACCAATACTAGAAACAGTACTAGAAAAGCAAAACACTATTTGGAAAATAAAAAGCATAACTATTGGTAAGATTAGTCAACTTAGTGATAACGAACAGACAATTTTTGCAAATGCTCTAAATAATTTTAGTAGTAAAGTTTGGCGTAAGCGGAAAAATAAAAAAAGTTATCACTATGATCTAGCAATACTACATGATTCTAATGAAACCCTTCCTCCTAGTGATAGTAAAGCACTAAAAAACTTCCAACAAGCTGCTAATAGCCTAGGTATATATACGGACTTAATAACAAAAGATGATTATATGAGGCTACTTGAATATGATGGACTTTTTATTAGAACTACAACTTCTATCAACCACTATAGCTATAGTTTTGCTAAAAAAGCTGAGGATAATAATTTAGTAGTTATTGATGATACAAAATCAATAACTTGTTGTACAAATAAAGTTTATTTACATAACTTAATGACTAAAAATAAGATTCCTATACCAAAAGGAAAACTTATCTTTAAAAATGATGACTTATCACCTCAAGAATTAATTAAAGAACTTGGTTTACCTATCGTACTAAAAATTCCTGATGGTTCATTCTCAAAGGGTGTTAAAAAAGCTAACTCTATTGAAGATTTAGAGCAAATCCTTAGCGATATGTTTGAGCAATCTTCAATAATAATTGCCCAAAAATATTATTATACTGATTTTGATTGGCGCATAGGAATACTAAATAATAAACCAATATATGCCTGTAAATACTATATGGCAAAAAATCATTGGCAAATAACTAACCATAACAAAAAATCGACACAGCATGGTAAATCTGAAGCATTTGCTATTCATCAAGTTGATAAAACTATTATTAAAATAGCACTCAAAGCTGCAAAAACCATAGGTAATGGACTGTATGGCATTGATATTAAAGTAATTGACAATAAACCTATTATTATTAGACCTCTTGCGAAATACTAATTATTCACCATATATATAGAAAGATTGCTTAAGAGATCCATAAAAATGCAAATAAGCTACGCAATATTGTCAAAGAAAGCCAGAATATTTAGAAAACTAACAGGTTTAAAACTAAAACATTTCAATAAAATCTTAACCGATGCCTCAAAATCCTTAGATGAAGGATTTCCAAGGATTGGCAGAAAGCCAAAAGTTGATAATCATGCAGATAGATTATTGTTAGTTTTAATATATTATCGTTGCTATATGACACAAGAATTTTTAGGCTACTTGATAGGATTAGATGAATCAAATGTAAATCGCCTAATTAGACGAGTAGAGTTACTACTAGTTAAAGAAATACATATAAAAAAAGATAGAAGCATGACTAATCAAAAAGTAGAAAGACTTTTAATAGATGCAACAGAACAGCCAATCCAGAGACCTAAGAAATTAAAACGAAGAAAGGCTAACTATTCAGGGAAGAAAAAAAGCCATACACAGAAAGTAGAAATAGCTATCAGTGAAGCAGGTCAAATAGTTAATGTTTCGAAGGTTTATCCAGGCAGTGTTCATGATATAACTGTTCGCAGAAAATCAGATAAATTAGCTCGTGATGTTGATAAATATTGTGACAATGGCTACCAAGGTATTCAAAATGAATCTACTAAAGTAAAACTCCCCTATAAAAAGCCCAAAGGAGGTTCTTTAAGTATAGAGCAGAAGAATTATAATAAATGGCTTAGTAAGATTAGGATTTATGTTGAGCATAAAATTGCAGAAATTAAAAAGTTTCGTATACTGGGTGAAACCTATAGAAGTTTTGGTAAAAAAGCTAATCTTAGGTTTAATTTAGTGGCTGGAATAGTTAATTTACAAAACGGATTCTAAAAAGAAAATACCTACTTAGAAATAAAATGCCTCTGAAGTAGTATTTCGCAAGAGGTCTATTGAGATTAATGATAACCCATCTATCGACTCTGATATTGAAGATGCATATATTGGTGATCAACTATACACAACGATAATGCTAGAGTTTCTCAATAGAATGAATCATAAGAAGCTACCATATGCAAATAACTAAAGCTAAGTTATCACACCTTAAAGAGCTTATTGATTTAGAAGACTCTACTTTTCTATCCGATAAGATATCCAGAAGACAGTTTATTTATAACATAAAAAAGCAGAAAAACTTTTTTGTTTCTAAGAAGGCAAGCTCTCTAACAGGATACATACTATGCTTTGAATATAAGAAAACAATTAGGATATATTCTCTCGCTGTTTGCCAAAACTCTCAAGGTCAAGGAGTAGGCAAGAGACTTCTAGAGTATATTCTAAATAACTCAACAAAAGATATCACTCTAGAAGTAAACACTAATAACTTTCGAGCTATAAACTTATATAGAAATATAGGATTCAAAATTCATAAGAAAATAAATAGCTTTTATGAGAATGGTGATTCAGCATATAAAATGTTGTTAACAAAAAAGAATAATTTAAAAAATTAATAATGAAAAAGTTGAGCTAATACACTTTGTAAAAATATCTGAATACAGAATAAAGCTATCAAAACGATAATAGGTGAAAAATCAAATCCAGATTTTGGTTTTATAACACCCCTAGCTCTTGCTAGAAGCGGCTCTGTAATTTGAAATATTACTATAAATATAGGATTTAAACCACCTTGAATAAACCAACTAGCTATAGCTCTTATAACAATCAAATAAACATACATATTTATGATAGCAAAGATTATATCCACAAAAGGCTTTATAAATATAAAGGTCAAATCAAACCCTATACCATTGAGTAAGCCTAAAAGTAAGTCTTGAATAACAAAAACTAGATACACTGCAACAATACATGACCAGTCTAAATTTAAGAAGCCCGGCACAAGCTTTCTAATTGGTAGGATAATAGCATTCGTAACACGCATAATCATCTGACAAACTAGATTATAAAAATCTGCTTTTACCCACTGCAAGAAAAACCTAAATAACAATATAAAGGCATATAAACCAAAGACTATACTAACTAAAAAATCAGCAACATTAATTAAACCGTTTAACATTGTTTTACCTATTTATTCTTTTTAATATATTCGATACCAGCAGCTATTGCTTCAACTTGGGCTAAAATACATTCTTGAGGATTTGTTTTTGGGCTATCTGGATATACTTCTGTAGTAGTTGTATATTCAGCATTAGATAAAGACATACAAAGCTTTTCTTTGTCTGAATCACAAACCATAACACCATTTTTTATAGTATCATCGCCAAGAATACTTATATCAGGGTCTGTCGGTGCTATATGCGTAACTTTAGCTACAGCGTCGATTATATAATTTTGAAACTCATGATGAGGTCTATTGCTATTAGCAACTAGATAAAAACCATCTGGTATTCCCCATTTATCTATAAATATACCTTCTCGTGCTGCTAATGCTGGTCTAAATTCACTATCATCAGTATCTGTAGTCTCATGTAAATCTATATGCATTATAAAATCTTGATTTAAAGAATACACATATTTCATTGCAGCAACTGACTCTTGACAGCCACTATCTAGATAAAAAGATCTATTTGGATCTACAGCATTAGGATTCCAACGGTTAATTGTTTCATAACCCCAAGGACTTAAACATGGTAAGATAACTATATTAAAATCTTTAGCAAATTCTAAAGCTCTTGTTTGGGCAAAACTAATTGCTCCTTGAACACCACTTGTCTCATACCCATGGACACCACCAGTAACTAATATAGATGGTTTAGAAGCATCCCAGTTTTTAGTTTTAAGAGCATATAGTTTATAACTACCAACTGAATATTCCAGCTTATGATATACATCGACATCAAAGTTTGAAGTTAAAGCTAATATTTTTTGCTCTGCTTCTTCATTATAAGATCTTTTCTTACCTTGCTCATTAAGCCATTGCTGTTTCTCTTGCGAACCCCATTTTTCACCAGGTGTTCCAATATGATAATTCTCAGACATAATTAAATTTAATTAATATAACATTAAATAACAATTATATATTTTTTTAAACTAAAAGTCAGTGGATGAAATAGTTTTAAATTTGGGGAATTTGTGTGGCTGGGCTAGCAGGATTCGAACCTGCGCATGACGGGATCAAAACCCGTTGCCTTACCGCTTGGCGATAGCCCAACTAAAGAACTAACCTCAAAAGTTAGTAGCCATAGTTTAATGTTTTAACTACCCATTTGTCAAGACATTTATCAACTTTTCTTGCAAGTTGTTGTAGTTTGTCCTTATTTTGAGAAAGTAAATAAAAACATGACCCTGTTCCAGTCATTCTAAATTCAGGATCTAACCCTTTAAGATAATGATTGAATTCAGGATATTTTGCAAAAAAAACTCTCTCAAAGTCATTATGCATAACCTTTTTATCAAAACCTAAATCTTTAGATAAATAATTAGTCGTTTTAATAAGCTTTTCGCTTTCAAAAAACTCTTTTGTACTTATATGGATATCTGGCTTAACTAGCAATACGTATTGCTGTTTGAATTTCTTATAATATAGTTTATCCCCTATTCCTTCGGCCCATGCTGATTTACCATATAAAAATATTGGCACATCAGCACCAAGTTTGGTAGCTAATTCCATCATATCTTGATTAGACAGCTCAGGCATATAAAAATCTCTCATAGCTATAAGAGTTGTAGCGGCATTAGAGCTTCCACCACCAAGCCCCGCTCCCATAGGTATTTGCTTTGATAACTCAACATCAACACCTACATTGGGAACTTTGAAAGCTTTTTGAAACTCTTTTATAGCTTTATAGACTAAATTATCAGTTTTTGATGAAATATCTACATTACTTGAAATATTAATTTCAGATGAATCATTAAATCTAAATTTCAAACTATCTTTTAGGTCTAAAAATGTAAACCATGTTTGTAGATTATGATAACCGTCATCTCTCTTATTTAGTATGTGTAAGAAAAGATTAATCTTTGCAAAACTTTTGTATTCTTTATAGTTTAGATCTGCCATGATTTTATGACTATTTTTATTATTAAATTATCCCTAGACATTCTTATTCTTGATGGTAGAGGATATTTAGAATCAACAAACTTATAACTCTTATATGAGATATTCCAACCATTTTGTTCCAACATTTCTACAAGGTTGTTATGATTTAGCTTAGACTTATATTTGATACTAGGAATAGCTACGCCTTTTATCCAGTACTTTAAGCCATCTACAGGTACATACCAGCCCAACTGCTCTATCATCAATGATTTAGCATCTTTTGCCTGTATTTTTTGTCCTTTGCTATTTTCTAATGTTACTTGATTAGAGTCACCCTTAATTTGAACACTACCTATACCTAAAGGTCCGTATAGTTTAATACTAAATTTATCATCATCCTGAGTATATATGTAATTTGCTGATTCAGCTTTATTATTATAAATGATTCCTAAAACACCTTTTATTTTCCAACTATCAAGCTTAAGAAGCTGAGGCTTTATCTTATCTTGCTCAAAAGTATTTTTTGGAGATATTGGAGTCATTTTTGTTTGTACAGTAGTACAAGATACTACTGTAGTTGCAAATAAAGAAACTAATAAAAGCTTATATATCTGCTTTATACCTATTTTTAACTTTGACATAATGATTAGCATTTTCTTGTATAATTTTTCTTTCTTGATCACTTATTGGTCTGATTTTCTTTACTGGAGACCCTAAATACATATAGCCAGATTCAAGAATCTTCCCTGGAGGGACTAAGCTACCTGCACCTAGAAAAACCCAAGGTTCAACAACTGCTCCATCTAAAATTATAGCCCCCATACCTATTAGGCAATTATTCTTAATTTCACAACCATGCAATATAACACCGTGACCTACTGTAACATCATCTCCAATAGTTAGAGCAAATCCTTCTCCAGAATCTTTTGGATATTCTGTTGTATGCAAAGTACTACAATCTTGAATATTAGTACCTTTACCGATAGTAATTGTTAATAAATCACCTCTAACACTGACTTGAGGCCAAACAGAAGCGTCATCTTTAAGAATGACATCACCTATTACAGCAGCGGATTCATCAACGTATGCAGAGTTGGCAACATTTGGATTTTTACCATTAAAGCTTCTTATACATCTAGACACAATTGATCCTTATTTTTCTTATTCACATTATCTCTTAATGATATCAGACTATAGTTTTCTTGTTTAATTTTCTTATTCTTACTAAATGGTTGTGCATAGCCATAACTATCAATTATAAATAAGGGTATCGCATCCGGGTTATCAGTAAAGAAAGTCTCTAGCGTGTAGTTTTGCGTAATATTTGTACTTCTTATACTAGCCCCTTGATTTAATCTATCTATTAATAGATTAAAATCAACGCCTTCATCAAAAAGTAACGTTGCAAGATTTGTTTCTATAGCTCCAATTCCTTTATAACTTTCTTTTTGAGATGTTCTTAGCACATAAGTATTTTTAGAGCCAAATTCATGCTTATATTTAACAGCTGATACTGCATTTACATATTCACTAGTCGACAAACCTAGCATCGAACCAATACCTACTAGATTAATACTCCAATCTGCATGAATCGAAACTGGACTTCCATAATATGTGTTTAAACCAAGTTGACGACACTTTTGAACATTTGCCCAAGATGAATCAGTAATAATAACTTCTATATCATTTTTAACAAAAGTTTCTGCTAACTCACGAGCAAACTTATTACCACCAATTATCAAAAAGCCTTTACCTTCTGGTTCTGTAACACCTAAAGCCTTTGAAATTGCTGGGGTAAAAATACTTTGGAAAATAACTGTAAATATAATTATCATAAATACGAAAAATACTAGAGTATCTGCTTGAGATGTTAACTCTGGATTTGATCGACTAACTTTAACTGCTACTAAAGCCGCTACAGATGCAGCTATAATTCCACGAGGATAAATCATCCCCATAATAACCTTTTCTGCAAAAGTTGTTTTTGACCCTATAGAACATAAAATAACTACAGCAGGTCGTAAAACAAACTGCAAAAATAAAAATATTTCTATCAGTGCTAACCAGTAGTCTTTAAATAAGCTAAAATCAATATCAGCTCCTAATACAATAAATAACACAGAAATAATTACTATACTAAGATTCTCTTTAAATGACACAATATCAGACATTCTAATATCTTTCATATTTGCCATTACAAGCCCAGCAACAGTAACCATTAACAATCCAGAACCATGCATTAGAGAGTCTGTAATTATAAATCCTACAACTATTACAGCTAAAACAAAAAAACTCTTAAGATATTCCGGAATATAGTGCCTTCTAAAACTTAATCCAATAAAGTACCCAAAGATAAAACCAGTAGTAACCCCTAAGATGCAAACAAATAATATATATGCAATAAATACACTAACCCCATTAGGTTGACCATAATAAGAGCTTCCTAGAACAAACCAAGAAAGCATAAATACAACAACAAGAGCACCAATTGGATCAACTATTATCGCTTCCCATTTTAAAATATTTGCAACATGTCTTTTAGGTCTAACTGTTCGCATAAGAGGAGGCACTACAGTTGGTCCACTAACACAAGTTATTCCTCCAATTAATAAAGATAACTGAAGATTTAAACCTAATATTTTATGACAGAAAATAGCAGTGAATATAATTGTCAGAGCTAAACCAACAGTAATAAGTAAAGTCACAACACTACTAACATTCTTAATCTCTCTAAAATTTAGAGATAAACTCCCCTCAAAAAGAATTATAGCAACACATATTGATACAAATGGTGATAAAGATTGGCCAAATATAATATTGCCATCCACAAGCTTAAAACCACTAGGAAAAAACTGTGCTGAAACAGGGCCCAAAATAATACCACTTAATATTAAAAATAATATTGATGGTAGTTTTAGTTTCCATGATAGGAACTGAGAGACAATAGCAGAAAACAATATTAGTCCTGAAGCTAACATAATGTAGTTAGATGAATGTAAAAATGCTTCGATGCTATTATGCAAAATCAACTCCCAAAAGAGATAAAACCTTAATTGGAAACTAAGATATTATATTATATTAATTTTTTTATCAATCTATAAGAGCCATCATACTTATGCTTATGCTAGATATACACTGATAAATCTAAAGTTAGTGTATTCATATATTGGTTATTATATAAGCGTTGATAAGAGTATTCTGGTCCAAGTAACACATTATTATCAAAATATGCTCTTTGCGCTGAAATAATCCATTGGTTCTTTATCCCTGAGCTTGCAAGACCAAAGTTTGGAGATGCATTAGCTAATGGCATTGGAATATTTGCTGCATTATATGATTGACCATATGTAACGTTAAAGTTAGTATCTCTACCTCCTAAAGTAAGCCCATAAGCTAAACCTAAATACCAAGCTCCAGCATTTACATTGGTACCATTTTCATTAAAGTCCTCAGCATTAGTCGTTGTTGACCAACCTCCTTGAAACTGAGCAATGCCTCCTAATACTGAATACGCTAATGTCCCATCAAAATTTATCACACCAACATTATCATTAGCCCTACCAATATTATCAAGAAATTGAGATATACTGCTATTTCCAGCTCCTGCAATATTAAAAACATACCCCGCATTAAAACCAACTGAAAGATCTTGTGTCCAGGAATCTGCATAGAAAAAACCTGCTGAAAAGTTAGCACGATTATCATCAGAGCCAAAGACTGCTATATTAGTATTAATTGTGTCATTTTTATAATTTATCGATACATTGGTAACTTTATCTGGCGATAAGAAATCATCGATAATACCACTAGTCCAAGGCCCACCACCACCATATGAGCCAACGGACAGCTTACTTCTACCAGCTGTTACGAAGAAAGGAGATGTATCTAAGTTACCAAAAATTACAAAAGCATTACCTATACCAAAACTACCTGTTTCATCTGTATCAAAATCAAATTGAGCCGTGACATAATGACCAAGATTTGAGAGGAAATAAAGCTTTGAGTTTGTTAAATAGATGTTCTGACCTGTAGATTGAAAGTTTGCAGCTCCTGCTGTCCTATTTATCTGACTACCAAACCATGCCTGTGCATCGGCTTCTATATACCCTCCAAAAAATACTGAGTAGTCATTAAATGAATCTCTTTGCCCTAATATGGTAGATGCAAAAAGATTACTCGAGATCATTCCTATTGGAATGCTATTATTACCAGAATATGATCCTAGATAAGTTATTTGACCTTGAGTTGTAATAGCTGGTGTACCTCCAACATCAATCTTACCATTTGAGATAAAAACGCCGCTTTTATTCATATCATCATCTATAGAATCATCTGCTTCTATAGATGATGTTATGTCAGCAGCATCAGCATTATTTAGCTCATTTGTCGTAAGGTCTAAGTTATGCCCACTAGTAATTGAGGTATTATCAATTTTTGAACCATAAGTAGCAAATGATGAGCTTGAATTAGATCTATTTATATTTTTTGATTTTTTTACCTGACTTATTTGCTCTTTCAATGAAGTTATCTGTTGCTGTAATGCTAATAGATCTTTCTTATCAATACTAGAAGTAGCTTCTCTGTCAGTAGAAGATTCTGCTAACGCATAGATTGGTATCGTGAAAATTATTAGAAGAATTAGAATAAATCTCACAATAGTGACGGTTGTAGATTAAAATTGCTTATAAACTACTTCAGATCTAAGATATTCTAAATATTATTTTTTGATAGCTCTTATTAAAAATTAATAGCTTAAACTACATTTTCTTTATATATTCAGCAGCATTCTCATCTAATGAAATAATACCTGTATTTGCATCATAATAAACAAGCTCCGCATAACGAGCCCAATCAATAAAGGTATCAAAGACTCTTTCAGCTATATCTACTGGGTAATAATCATCTAATTCTGCTAAGAATCTACTTCTTGGTGCTGACTGATTTTCTCTTTCATTTAAAACTTTAACAACATGACGCGCTAAAGGAATATATTTTAAAAACAATCTACCAAAGATGAACTTTCTATCATCAATGTTTGAATCAATAAATTTACGCCCCATCGCTGTCATTTTGATATCACCATCTGAAACCTCGGCAAAACGCAAAATAGAAAGGATCTCGATAATTGGGAATAAGTCATTAATATCTAGATGTAGCTCATCTGCAAGCTGCGGTAGATCAACAGCATCAACATTTTTGATTTCTGCCATTTCATCCAAAAGACCATTCATCTCAGAAATATCAACATCTGGAAGCCTATAACCAATCGTCATAGCAGTTTTCTTGTTCATACGTTCTGAAAGCTCTTTAGTCTGCGCTGTTGTCATCATACGATAAACCTGATCGACAAGGTTCGCAACAACTGGATCTTGGGAGCTTCTTGGGTGAGGAATATTTATTTTTAATTCACCACGAATAAACCCTGGGTTACTACCAAATATAATAATCCTATCTGCTGTTAAAACAGCCTCTTCAATACTATGAGTAACATACAAAATACCTTTCATAGCATCATTTTCTTCCCATAGATCAAGTAAGTCTTCTCTAAGGTTTTCCGCAGTTAAAATATCAAGAGCTGAGAATGGTTCATCCATAAGTAAAACATCTGGTTCAAGAACTAGAGCTCTTGCAAAACCAACACGCTGCTTCATCCCTCCAGAAAGCTCTTTAGGGTAAGCATTTTCAAAACCATCAAGACCAACCATATCAATAGCTTTTAACGCTCTTTCCCTACGTTCTTTGAGGCTTATTTTACGCGCTTCAAGCCCTAGTTCAACGTTTTGTAAAACTGTTAACCAAGGCATAAGAGCAAAACTTTGAAAAACCATTGAAATATCTGGTACTGGCGCAGATACTTTTTTACCTCTATATAGTACTTCACCATTTGTTGGGCTTAAAAGTCCTGCTATTATTCTTAATAGTGTTGATTTACCTGAACCTGACTTTCCTAATAAGGCAACAATTTCACCTTCATGAAGTATAAAGTTTATATTATCTAATACTTTAAGAGAATGGCCTCCCTTAATATTAAACTCCTTATTAACCTTTTCTACTGTAAATATTTTCTTACTCATTTTAAAAAATCCTCTATGCTTTACATATTCATACTAAAACGATTTTCTGCATAGTTATATAATCTGCGCCAAAACAATTTATTTGATGCTACAACTAAAATACACATAACAATCACACCCAAAAGAACATTAGCTGTATGATCTCCAGGCATATTTGTATACTTTGTAATATAATCACCTAAACCTGAAGCTTGAATTACAGAACCCTTGCCCCAGTTTATGTACTCACTAATAATACTAGCATTCCAAGAGCCTCCTGCTGCTGTAATTGCTCCAGTAACATAATAAGGCATTACAGCAGGGATTAAGAACTTCTTAAGTTTTGCTATCCCTTTTAACTGCATATTTGTAGCAGCAAACTTCAACTCTTCTGGGATAGCCGATGCTCCTGCAATAACGTTAAATAAGATATACCATTGTGTCCCAAGAGCCATTAATAAAATACACCAGATATCAAAATGTAGATTAAACATTACTACTAACGTCCCAAAAACACCATATAAAACGTTGACAGGGAAAGCCGCTGCCATTTGAGCATAAGGCTGGACTTTTTGAGCTATCTTAGGTCTCAAACCAATCCATATACCTATAGGAACCCATATTAAAGATGTAATAAGTATCAAAACAGCGACTCTAGCACCTGTAAATAAACCATACATAAAAACTTTTAGAGTTTCTTCTATACCTATATTAGGATTTTTTACATAAATAGTTTGATACATCGAAAATAGTAAAAGTAAAATAACAATAGAAATAATTACATTCCAAAAAATTCTCTTAAATGCACTCTCTGACTTCTCAGCCTTACGATGGACTTTACGATTATAAGCTTTATTAAGATCCTTTTTAAATATCTTAATATTCACTACTTTATTTGAAATTTTAGCTAAAAATGAGGTGAAAACTTTTACAGCTAATGATTTTTGTAGAATATTTAAGAACCATGACTTACTATGTGCTTCTGACGGATTATCTCCTATGACAAATTTTTCAGACCATGCAACCAATGGTCTAAATAAAAGCTGATCATATAGTACAATCGTTATTAACATTGTAACTATCGCAGCTCCTACAGCTCCAAAGCTTTGTGCATTATTAGCAGCATCAATAAAAGATCCTATGCCTGATAAGTTTATTGGTATTGATTGCGAAGCACTGAAATTAACAATTATAGTTTCAGATGCAACTATCATAAACCAACTTGCCGACATCGACATCATAGTATTCCAAACTAAGCCAGGCATCGAAAATGGTACTTCAACTTTCCAGAACTTCTGCCATGGCGAAAGTTGGTACATTTCAGCTGCTTCATTTAGCTCTTTAGGAACAGTTTTTAATGATTGATAAAAACTTAGTATCATATTCCATGCTTGTGCTGTAATAATACCAAAAATCACAGCGGCCTGAGCTCCCCATAATGAGGTTGGAAATAGTGCTAAAAAGCCTGTTACAGTTATAGCAAAAAAACCTAGTACAGGTATAGACTGTAAAATATCTACAACTGGTATAATCAGACTCTCTGCTCTCTTACTTTTTGCCGCCCATGTACCGAAAATAAATGTTACTAATAAGGAAATCCCCAAACCAATAAACATTCGAATAGTTGTTTCTGCTGTATAATAAGGTAGCAGCCATAAGTTTAATGATATTTCCGAATACTTTTCAACGCTTGTTTGACTGGTATAGTCAACTGCACCTCCAAGATTAGAGGTTGACCAAACAAAAATACATAGGATTAAAAGTATTATTGATAAAGCAAAAACATCCCACTTTGTGCGAGATACTTTTGCTGACATATTTGCATTATATAACCTTTTCATATGTCAAAACCTTTTGTTTTTTACATAACGCTTTAAGTATAAGTGATTTATATTTGTTTTTGTATTATTAATTTCTTTATATTTTTGTTAAAATCTAGACACTATAAGATTTGTTACATCAGAAAAATGAAAAAAGAACAAAGAATTATTAAAGTACATCCTGGTGAAAGAGTGTCTTGCCCAACAAAATACCACGAAAATTGGAACTTACATCCTCGAGTGTATATTGATCTTAAGGATAAAAAAACAAATACTTGTCCATACTGTGGTACAACTTTCAAAGTTGAGAAGTAAACCTAATCTTTTTTAGATTCCTCTGATTTTATAAAATAAGTCTTTTCCCCTTTATATTCACTTTTATAAAGGTCAACTTTCTCTCCAACTAAATAATTCTTATCAGGAAATTGTTCAAAGGTTACCGGTGTTGTTTTACCATCTTGTAAAACCTGGTACTTATATTTACCAATAATATCATCCTTATTCGATACATAAATATAGCCTCCTCCAGCTCCTACAAGAGCTCCTGTCCCGGCTCCAACGATCGCTCCTGTACCAGCTCCTACACCTGCCCCTACTGCCGCCCCTGAGCCAGCTCCTACACCTGCTCCAGTTAGAACATCTTTTTTAGTTTCATCTTTTTTCATTTGCTCTTTACTAATTAGTTGCTCTTCAGATTTAACAACTCCTGGTCCAAGCTTAGTGATCTCAGGATTGCTTGAACAAGATATTAACAATAATGAAAGAGCGATTGGCGAGTATTTCTTCATAAATTTCCTTAGATTGATATATTTTCTGCTATAGTAATCAAATTTGATTTTAATATTTAAAAGACTGCACACAATGACTTAATCGGGTCAAAATAGATATAGTTACTTTCTGGAAAATTTTCATTACTTCCCTCTTTGGATAATTCCGAAGAAATTATATATTCGCGACAATTAATTATAAAATTAATATTTCTTATTTTATATATAAGTAAAATTGATAAATTTTTTATGAAAATAATTCAGGTAATAATTAGCTAGTACGAATAAATGGAGAACCTAAGGCTTATTTTAAATTATCTAAAACTAAATCTTCTAGGTAATAAATACGCTGCATCTTCTTATCTTTAGATCTTTTATCTGAACCAAGATATACACCAATATAAACATTATCACCTTTTTTGAGAGCATAAAATGTAACTGGTTGATTATATTTATTTGAGAAAGTCCATACAGTTGATTTCTCACTACCATAATCATCTCCCTTAACTTCAAACTCTTTTGGATGTTTTTTAATAGCTTTTTTTATAGCATCATAAACTTGTTTGACTGTTGTTCCTTGTTCCATTTCAAGACTATTAATACCATCATTAACACCAAAAAGACCATCTTGAACTGCCACATTTCCCCCAGCAAAAGGAATACATCCAGATATAGCTAAAACTAGAGATAAAGCTAAGCCAATTATTATTTTTTTCATCTATAAAGTCCTATTATGAAATAATATCCTATAATAACAGCAAATAAAGATACTAACACACTTACAAGTACATATCCTAAGGCTATAAACATCTCGCCTCTTTGTAATAAGTTTAAAATATCTAAACTAAAACTTGAAAAAGTTGTAAAGCCTCCTAAGAATCCTGTAACAAAAAGAGATCTTACATAGGTTGAGATATCTTCATTAAAAAGCTTTGTTTCAAGCAAAAAAGCCGCAACCATTCCTATAACTAACGAACCTATAACATTACAAAATAAAATTCCTAAGGGAATTTGCTTTGAGATACTTGCTGTTGCTTGAGTTAGTGCAAATCTCGACATTGCACCAAGACCTCCACCAATTCCTACCAATAATAATAAAGTCCCCATCTAACTCTCCAATATTTCGCGTGCGCCCAATTCTATCATCTTTTGGGCTAATTGTTTACCTAAAGCCAAAGGATTCTCTCCAGTTATACTATGTCTTAATATACGATCTCCATTACTACTAGCAACCATTGCAGTAAGAGTTATTTGCTCATCTATAATTTGTGCATAAGCTCCTATAGCTACATGACAACCACCTTTAAGCTCTTCATTAAATGCTCTTTCTGCACTAGCAACAATATAGCTTTCTGCACAATTAAGCTTTTGTAGAATCTCAAAAAGTTCTTTATCCTTTTCTAAAGCCTCGATAACAACAATACCTTGACCCACTGCTGGTAATGATATATCTGTTGGGATAAATTGTTTTATCCTATTTTGAAGCTCCAAACGAATAAGCCCTGCACCTGCTAAAATTATCGCATCATAATTTCCTGCATCTAATTTTGCTAACCTTGTTTGGACATTACCTCTTAGCTCTTTTATCACAAGATCTTTTCTATAGTTAAGTAATTGGGATTTTCGACGCAAGCTAGATGTCCCAACAACAGCTCCTTGAGGAAGATCATCTATAGAACTATAGTTGTTTGAAACAAATGCATCGCGAGGATCTTCTCTTGGCATAAAACTTGCTAGACAAAAACCTTCTGGTAACTCATATGGAACATCCTTAAGAGAATGCACAGCTATATTAGCCTTATTATTTTGCATTGCAACTTCTAACTCTTTCATAAAAAGAGCCTTACCTCCAATCTTATTGAGAGGCTTATCAAGAATAATATCTCCTTGTGTTTTCATTGTGCTAATTCGACAAGGAATATTTAGTTCTTTCTCTATTCTGTTTCTGACAAAGTTCGTCTGCCATAATGCTAGCTTACTATCTCTACTAGCTATAACTATTTGTTTCATATATTAAATGCTTTTGCTATAAAGTTAGATATATCTTTTATTTCTTCTATACACACGGAATGTTGCATCCCTGAGTAATGTTTATATTCATTACTAAAACCATTATCCCTAAGCTTAGAAGATAGGTCTTTACCTAATACTTCGGGTAATACTTGATCATGAGTTCCATGACATACTAATATCGCAGCATCTTCATTTATTTCTGCAATATTATCTTTAAACTCATCCCAAGCAGGTAAATACGTAGACAGTGCCATCAAACCTGCAAATTTACGCTTAGACAAAATAGTAGCATAAGTTACAATAACCCCACCTTGTGAGAAACCTGCTAAGATAATATTCTCACTAGAAATACCTTGACTAACTTGTTCATCTATTAGATTGTTAAGCTTTTCGATTGATGTATTTATACCTTGAACATCTACAACTCTATTTAAGCTACCTGCATCTAATGATTTAATATCATACCAAGCTCTCATCTGCATTCCCATATTTATGGTAACAGGCATTACATCTGCATGAGGGAAGATAAAGCGAATGTTTTCAATAGATACATCAAGATGATCTACAATATCAACAAAATCATGTCCATCAGCCCCAAGACCATGTAACCAAATAACACAAAATTTTGCTTGACCTTTTGGTTCAATTAATTCGTAATTCATAATTTTTCTAAACTCTAAATAATTAAAGAAAATGATACATTAATTTATATGATTTATTAACCACTAGAGAATATAAATAACATCAAAAGCCTTATATATTAAGCAATTCCATGGGGGAAAACAATAATTCACAGCCGTTGTGGATAAGTATGTTTATATATATATGAAATTTCTGTGTGGAATCTTTAACTATCTTTTAGTGAAGTAAATTTCACCACTCTAAAACCCTTATAAATCAATACATACAGAACATAAGTTAAATATAAAAAAAGACTCTTTTTGATTTTTCACAACCTGTGGATAAAACTGTGAGTTTATTGTTAGAATGTGGTTAACTTTCTTCTATAACCTTGAAGAAAGCCTCTTGTGTTACAAGGTTTACAGAGGTATTTTGTAATTTTAAAATATCATTTAATTCATACTTCCCACTTACAGAAAGTTTTTTAGTCATTGCCAGATCTGCTATAGAAACCATTAATCGACCTCTTTCTAATTTTTCGATCACAGTTGCCTCAAATTCTAAGTTTGGATTCTGTAATAGGTAAACAAGCTTCCAATGAGAATTAGAAAAACGTTCAGTCTGCCTATTTGTTCGAATAGGAATATCAACTTGAGCAATTATATTGTCAACTTCTTCTGCTTGTAATAGTGTTTCTTGGCTTAAGAAATTTCTAAGCTGATAGTGAACAAGTAAATCAAGGTATCTTCTTAATGGGCTTGTAACTTGCACATAAGTATCTAACCCCATACCCGCATGCATAGCAGGAGTCGTCGAGTACTTTCCTCTTTGTAATTTCTTACGTGTAGCAAACATATCTGCAATTGAATTAAGATTATCTAAATGCTCTTGCTCGAGGTCATGTTCAGGTTGGGTTGAAAAAGGCACTGCAATATCATTCTCTATACAAAACTGGCCTATAGCAACCCCTGCCATTAGCATAGTATCTCTGATAAGAGTCCTTGAGTTTAATCTTGGTAGATCTGTTAATTTAACATTTTTATCTTCATCAAGGCTTATCTTGATCTCAGGAAAATCGAGCTCTACAGCTTTTTGAGACAAGCGCTTCTGAGTAAATTTTTTTGCATAAGCGATTATATCTCCAAGCTCCAAATCTTCGATATGCCCCTCTGCAAATTCATATGAGTGTCTTGTTACTTTTATCTTACTAAAACATATTTCAACATCGTGGATATCTCCTTGCTCACTAACTGTAAAACCTACAGATAAAGCTGGAGAAATATCTTTTAGCCCTAGTCCAAGCTCTTCAGTAGCTTGTTGCGGAAGCATAGAAACTATCTTTTCTGGAACATAAAGGTTTGAACCTCTTGCTCTTGCTTCTAGATCTACTTCATCACCAAAACTTATACTTGATGATGGATCTGCTATGTGCACCCACATTTTATTTCTATCTGAATCCCAACTTATTGCATCATCAGGGTCATTACTGCCCTCATCATCAATTGCATAAGCTATTAAGTGTGTTAGATCGACTCTATCAGCATCTGAATCACAATTATATACAAACTCTGCAGGGTTATTTTCAAGTTCTGCTTTATATCTATACAAATACGGATTATAAAACTCATCCCAATAACCTACATCTAGCAAAAGCTTATAAGCACTGTTCTCAGACTCTTCCATATTAAGATATTTGAATAAGCGACAATTTGGACTTTTTAATGTTGCTAGAGTTGCAATCTCTTTTAAAAACTTCTCATCCTCTGGAGCATAACTTTTTTGTTTTACTCGTTCTATAAAATCATTTAGTTCTTGCTCTTTTTTTTGCTTTTCTTGTCTTTCTTTAACAATTGCATTACGCTCACTTGAAGAATGAACCATGATATTAAAGTTATCATCAAAACTAAAATACTCACCTTGAGATACCAGTGACCATACTGTATATGCTTCATTTATACCTACACTCTCAAATAAAAGCTCACATAACTCTTCTATAGTTGTACTTTGTTGCTCTTGTAGTAAATCCCAAGTCATTTCTAACTCAGAGATATCCAGTTGCTCTAGACTATCAAGTTCAAAATCACGACCTGCATGTACTAATAATTGAACATTCTTAGGAGGTAGCTTTATATTTTTACCATCTAAAGTTTCTATTTCTATTTTTTTATCTAAAACATCAATAACCTTCGCAGGTTTTGATTTAAAAATTACTAAAGAATTTTTTTGCATTTTTATTTAAGACATCCTTTAAAATTTATATGAATAAAAGTGAATTACAATAAAATATAAAAGTAACTTGTCAATTATACTACTTCATATTTTTAGGAGTTAGGCTCTTTCGTCAAAAGTTTTTCATATAGATTATACGTTTTCATTACCATTTTATTCATAGTAAACTCTCGTTCAACCCATTGTTTTGCATTTTTTGAAGATTTTATTCTTTCATCAGAATTTTCAATAAGATAGTCTATCTTATTTTCTAGATCTGCTATATTACCTTTTTCAAACGTAAGCCCTCTTTCATTATTTTTTACAATCTCAGGCATTCCTCCAACATTTGAGACTATAGGACAACACCCAACAAGTATTGATTCTACAAGAGCAAAAGATAATCCCTCAGAGAAAGAAGGTTGAACATACAGGTCAAATGATTTTACATAGTTTGCTGGATCTTTTTTAGACCCAAGAAATAAAACCCTATCTGAAACCTCTTGCTTAACAAGTCCTTTTAAATTCTTTTCACAACCTTCACCAATAACCACAAGGCAAATATTTTTGTCTTTCTTCTCTAAAATAGAGTTCATCGCTTCAATAAGCAATTCAAGACCTTTAATTTTTCTATAGTTAGCAACCACTCCTACTATTAAGGTATTATCAGGGATAGAGTACTCTTTTCTTAAGCTTATGTCTTCAGATATATTTAAATCTTTATATTCAATAGATTGATAAATAGTTGTTACTTTATCATGAAACCTCTTATAGCTAGTTAATTGCTTATTTATACATTCAGATAAGGCTATAACATGAGAAAGATTGGGACTTAAGTAAGTTATATATTCTGTAGGATCAAAATACTTAATATCCCTAACGATCCCTCTACGACAAATAATCTTAGGTTTCTTTTTTAAAAAAGTTACTGCTAAGTTTATAATGCCTAAGTATCTATTACTGACACAATGAACAATATCAATATTTCTTTCTTTAATAACTTTGCGAAACTTGCTTATACCTTTGAAGTCAAGCTTTGATGATGGATGTCCTATCTCTACAAAATCCACGCATGTTGGAAGTTTTTTAAAATTCTCTAAGTTGCCAACACTATATATTCCTCGAACATGATCATATTTTTCTACAATTTTCTCAAAAAAACAAAAAGTTTTATCAAAATACTGATCGTTAGGAGAGTCATACCCTCCAATCATAAGGACATTCATACTTACTTCTCTTCTTTCTTAACAGCTATACCTAACTCGTTAAGCTGCTCTAAAGAAACCGTAGATGGTGCTTCTGTCATTAAGCAACTTGCTGTTTGAGTTTTAGGGAATGCTATTACATCACGAATATTTGTAGTACCCGTTAATAACATAATCAATCTATCAACGCCAAATGCAATACCTCCATGAACAGGAGTACCATAAGATAAAGCATCTAGCATAAAGCCAAATTTCTCACGAGCTTCTTCATCAGAAATACCAAGCAAATTAAACACTTTTGCTTGGATATCTTCTTTATGAATACGGATAGATCCACCACCAACTTCATAACCATTGATAACCATATCATACGCTCTAGACATTAGTTTCTCTGGATCAGTGCTTGTAAGCTCTTCAACAGACTCAACACTAGGTGCTGTAAATGGATGGTGCATTGCATATAAACGATTATCATCTTTCTCAAACATTGGAAAATCAACAACCCATAAAGGAGCCCATTCTTTATCAAATAAGTTAAGATCTTCACCAACTTTAGCTCTCAAAGCACCCATTGAATCATTTACAATCTTAGTTTTACCAGCGCCAAAGAATAGTAAATCTCCTTCTTGTGCACCTGTCTTCTTAATAACATTGAACAATGCATCTTCAGAAATATTCTTAACGATTGGGGATTGAAGACCTTCTTTACCCTGGGATAATGAATTAATCTTAATATAAGCAAGACCTCTAGCACCATAAATACTAACAAATTTAGTATATTCATCGATCATCTTACGTGTCAGCTTCTCATTACCTTGAGGGATTCTCATAGCTATCACACGTGATTGTGAATCATTTGCTGGTCCTGAGAAAACTTTAAACTTTTCATTTTGCATATCTTCTTTGATATTAACAAATTCAAGAGGAATTCTTAGATCAGGCTTATCTGAACCATATTTATCCATAGCATCAGCAAAACTCATTACTTGGAATGGTGTACTAAACTCTGCTCCTACAGTCTCTTTAAATAATCCAGCAATCATTTTCTCCATAGTAGACATAATAAACTCTTCATCAATAAATGAAGCCTCAATATCTATCTGCGTAAATTCTGGTTGTCTATCTGCTCTTAGATCTTCATCACGGAAACATTTAACAATTTGATAATATCTATCAAAGCCAGATACCATTAAAAGCTGTTTAAATAATTGTGGTGATTGCGGCAAAGCATAAAATTTACCATTAAAATTACGGCTTGGTACAAGATAATCTCTAGCACCTTCTGGAGTAGCTTTTGTTAAAAATGGAGTTTCAATATCTAAAAAACCATTATCATCTAAAAAGTTACGTACATAACGAATAGCTTTTGAACGTGTAATCAATTTATTTTGCATTTCTGGACGACGTAAATCTATATAGCGATACTTCAGTTTGATGTCCTCACCAGTCGCTTGGAAATCATCTAATTGAAATGGGATCGTCTTAGACTTATTGATAACTTCAATAGTATCACCAATAATCTCTATTTTACCACTTGCTAAATTTTTATTCTCTTGACCTTCTGGTCTTAGATTAACCACACCTTCTGCTTGAATCACGAATTCAGATCTTACACTGTCAGCAACACCAAAGTTTGCATTATCTGGGTTAAAAACTAACTGAACAAGTCCTGTTCTATCTCTTATATCTAAAAATATAACTCCACCATGGTCTCTACGACGATGAACCCATCCACAAACTGTAACTCTTTGGTTTTCTAACTTTTCATTAATATCTGAACTATAGTGCGTTCTCATTTAAACTAACCCTTTAAAATTTTTTTATAAATAAATAGACAAAATTTAATCACCATATTATAGCAAGAAATAATAAAGAAGACTAAATTTGAGCAAAATCTTTACAAAATAAATTTTATAGTAATATACTTTGTAATAACTATGACTTTTATTCAAAATTATAAAATATGCAGAATATAGAAAATATCAAACTTGACTACTTAAGCTTAGATGACTACCAAGAGCTTAAAGAAGCAATGATAGAGGTTTATAACAATGTTAGAAATCCATACTGGGAAAACTATGAAATAAGTACACTAATAAAAAAATTTCCTGAAGGACAAGTCGTAATTAAGGTTAATGATCAGTTGGCAGGATGTGCATTATCAATTATTGTTGACTATAAAAAGTTTGGCCATAAACATACTTATAGAAAAATAACAGGTAATGATACTTTTAATACTCATAATGATGAAGGTGACGTTTTATACGGTATAGATCTATTTGTTAAACCTGAATTTAGAGGTATGCGTCTAGGCCGTAGATTATATGATTATAGAAAAGATCTATGTGAAAGACTAAACCTGAAAAGCATAATTTTTGGTGGTCGAATACCAGGATATCATGAGTATGCAGATCAAATGTCTCCTCAGCAGTATATAAACAAGCTCAAAAGACAAGAGTTGCACGATCCTGTTCTTCACTTTCAATTGAGTAATGATTTTCAACCAGTTAGGATAATAAAATCATATTTAGATGGGGATACCGAGTCTAATGATTATGCTGTTCTACTTAAATGGACAAACATCTATTATGAAGAAGAGCAGAAAGAAGCAGCCCCAATCAAAAAAGATGTTCGCTTAGGATTGATCCAATGGCAAATGCGCCCATATAAAGGTCTAGATGAGCTAATGCAACATGCGGAGTATTTCGTAAATGCAGTATCAAACTACAGATCTGACTTTGCATTGTTCCCAGAATTTTTTAATGCTCCATTAATGGCTGAAAATAACCACCTATCAGAGCCTGAGGCAATTAGAGAACTTGCAAAACATACCCAATTTATTACTGATAAGTTTTCTGAATTTGCCGTTACATATAATATAAATATAATAACGGGAAGTATGCCAGAAATGAAAGGTGAACGACTATACAACGTTGGTTACCTGTGTCGTAGAGATGGTACTATAGAGAAATATGAAAAACTTCATGTAACACCAGATGAAGCTATGGTGTGGGGTCTTCAAGGTGGCAGTAAGCTAGAAGTATTTGACACTGATTGTGGAAAAATAGGTATCCTAATTTGCTATGACTCCGAATTTCCAGAGTTAAGTAGAATACTTGCTGAAGATGGTATGGATATTCTTTTTGTTCCATTTCTAACAGACACACAAAATGGTTTTTCTAGAGTTAGAAACTGCGCTCAAGCAAGAGCTATTGAGAATGAGTGTTATGTTGCTATCGCCGGTAGTGTTGGTAACCTACCAAATGTACATAATATGGATATTCAATATGCCCAATCAATGGTATTTACACCTTGTGATTTTGCTTTCCCAGCTACAGGAATAAAAGCAGAGACAACTCCAAATACTGAGATGATCCTGATTGTTGATGTTGATATTAATTTATTACGTGAACTCAATCAATTTGGAAGTGTTAAGAATCTAAGAGACAGACGCAAAGACCTATATACATTAAAACGCAGTGATTAGAAAAATCATACTATTAATTGTCTAAGCTTTCTATTTAGATACGGTGATAAAATAAATAAGATAATTGCTGCGCCACATCCTAATAAAGTGAAATAACTAAACGCTTTTGAGTATGTATGTATTGTCTCAACTGGTGCAAGTGTAGCAGATTTACCATTGCCACTAATTAATATTCCAAAACTTGCGGCCATGAAGTTGGCAAAAGCTGAACTTAAAACCCATACCCCCATAAAAAAGCCAACCATCTTTTTAGGGGATACAATACTCACCATTGCTAAACCTATTGGACCTATAAATAATTCACCTAAAGCCTCGAAAAGATAACTTAAATTTATCCACCACGATGAAATGATACCGTTTTTAGCAGTCAGAGGAATCGCTACAACTAAAATAAAAAATGACAGCCCCATAATAAACAATCCCTTAGCGAACTTTGTCGGATATGCATATGGATTTGTTCCATATTTACGGCTTAGACAAGTATACATTGGTCCAAAGAGAATTATAAAGAAAGGTTCTACAGACTGATAAGCACTAGCAGGAATATCGAATCCAAATATAACTCTATCAACATTCCTTTCTGTAAAAACATTCATTATTCCACCACTCTGCTGTAACAGAATCATAAATATCATATAAAAAATAGTTAGTGTAACTGTAATATAAATCCTACTTCTATCATTAGCTTCTGAAACTCTAACAAAATATAAGATTATTAATAATGTAATAGCTCCTATTAAATATAAAACCCTGCTTGCCCAAATAGGATAAACAAGCAAAACAAAAATAAAACCAGTCAAAGCACACAAACCTACAGTTATAATTGCTGTAAACTTATATCTGTCGACTAAAGACTTTGTATTTTGTTTAATATCTTTATAGTGTTTTGAACCTTTTATAAATATAAACAAACCCACTAGCATCCCTAAACCAGCAATACCAAACGCTAAGTTCCAACCAATTGTCACCGCTATATATGAACAAACAATTGGTGCTGTTATAGCGCCAAGATTCATACCTATATATAGTAAAGTAAAACCTTCATTCCTTTTATATTCAGTATCTGTAAACAGTGCTCCTGTTATTGCACCAATACTAGGCTTAAACAAACCTGTACCAACTATGACAAAACTTAACCCTAGGAAGAAATAAATATGCTGAGGATTAGGAACAATCATTACAAAATGTCCTAAAGCTATTAGTGAAGCTCCGACAATTATAGATCTATATTGGCCGATATACTTATCTGCGATAATCCCTCCAATAATTGGTGTACCATATACCATCGAAGCATATGCACCATAAATAAGATAAGTTTTAGCATCAGATATATCAAAAAACTTAAATAAATATAAAATTAGTAATGCTGTAATTCCATAGTAACTAAATCTCTCCCATAGACCAGCTAGGAAAAGATAAACCATTCCTTGAGGATATTTAGACTGCTTGGTTATAGTCAATGTCTTCATCTGTTTTATCCTTTCTTGCCGTTGCTTTTATAAATGCTTGTTCGATATCACTTTTAAGATCTTCAACATCTTCTATACCTATTGAGAGTCTAATTAAACCATCACTTAAACCTTGCTCAAGCCTAACCTCCCTAGGAATTGATGAATGAGACATTAAGGCAGGAATTGATGATAAACTTTCAACCCCGCCAGCACTTACTGTTATAGCAAATAACTCTAACTTCTCTAGAAATGCTTTTGCTAAGCTATCACTACCATTTAGCTCAAGACTTAGAACTCCTCCAAAACCCTTCATCTGCTCTTTTGCAAGCTGATAATCTGGACTACTTTCTAGGCCTGGATAATACACTTTTTTGACTAATTCATGTTGCTCAAGCCATCTAGCTATTGTTAGAGCATTATGATTATGCTGCCTTACTCTTAAAGCTAATGTTCTTAATCCCCGTGTAGCCAAGAAACTATCAAATGGACTTGATACTGCTCCCCCAGCTAGATGAACAAGATCTAACTTTTTTATTAGCTCATCATTATCTTTTACAACGATAACGCCACTAATTACATCCGAATGTCCACTTATATACTTTGAAGCTGAATGAATAACTATATCAGCTCCAAAAGAAATAGGCTTTAAATTATAAGGAGTAGCAAAAGTGTTATCGACAACAAATATTAAATCATGCTTCTTACAAAACTGACTTAACCTTCTTAGATCAACGACTCTTAATAAAGGATTTGATGGTGTCTCAACCCATACCATTCTGGTATTTTCTCTAAGGTTTTCTTCTAAATTATCTAAATCACTCAAGTTAGCATATGTTGCTTGAAGTCCAGATGAGTGTTTTTTAACTTCTTCAAATAATCTATAGGTTCCACCATATAAAGCATCAGTTGCTATTATATGACTATCTGCACCTAAAATATCTAATACTGCATTAATTGCAGCAACCCCAGATGAAAAAGCATAGCCTTTTTTTGCCCCTTCCAGCTCTGCAACAGCCTGCTCATAACTAGATCTAGTAGGATTGCCTACTCTGCCATATTCAAAAGCTTTTTCACCACCTGGACTTTGTTGACGATAGACTGAAGAGGTGTAAATAGGTGTCGTTACTGCACCTGTTACTGGATCACCTGGATTACCTGCATGAACAGCTAGAGTATCGATTTTAGAATTTATAATGGTCATATCTTTGCTCCCATAAATTTTAATTGCTAAAACGATGAGAACAATATTATTAATGTTTTCGCTTTAGCAGATTTTATCTAGCGCCCGCAATTTGAAATAAATCAGCGCTTTTTTAAATTAACTTGTTACTTTTTATGCTTTATTACCATATTCTTGCATATGTTTTGCTGTACGCTTATTAGTACCGTACATAAAGTGATTTTCCATTCTCTCTAAGTATTTACTTGCTGGCACTTGCAATCCAACAGCATCTGCAACCTCCCTAATTAACATAGGGCTAGCACCACAACACACACCCAGATAATTAACTCCTAGATCATAAGCTTTCTTAGCAAAATCTCTAATTTCATAACGATTACAGAATAAAGGATCTAATGCTGTAGGGAATGTTCTACCATGAGGGGCACCACAAAGACAACCATTTTCATCAGGTAAGTTAAAAAATGTAGTATGATCATTTGTTGTTCTATAAGGAACAGGTAATGCCGCAACATGGCATTTAACAGCTTTACGAATTTCTGCTATATCAGGAAGCATTGTATGAGGACCTCTGAAACAGTTCATACCAACCACATCAGCACCACGTTGCTCTAACTCCTTACAAGTATCCACAATACTCCAGCCATCACGCATAACATTCTCACCAAATGGCGCTATTGTAACTACACAAGGTAAACCTGTTTTTTTCATAATTTCTAAAGCAGCGAAAGCCTCTTCAGCATAATAGAATGTTTCACCAATTAGTAGGTCAGCACCTTCTTCAGCAGCCCATCCTATCATCTCGCTAAACATACTTTTAACTTCTTGCTGTGATTTTTGATCATCTTGTTGCCAAATATTTGAATTAGAAATATTTCCTGCTAATAAATTTGGTTGTACACCTTCTGGTGTTGAGTCAGCAACTTTCTTAGCAATTCTTAGAGCTTGTCTATTTAATGGCTCAAGCAAATGCTCTTTACCAATAACTCTTAGCTTCTCTCTATGACCATTATATGTAAATGCTTCAACAATATCAGATCCCGCATGTTGAAACTCTCGATGTAGGTTCTCTAAAACTTCAGGATGTTCAAGCGATACCATTGGTACAAACTCACCTGATGCTAAATAACCACGACGCTCTATTTCAAATAGGAAACCTTCTGCACAAATTACTGGACCTTTATTAAGTCTTTCAAGTAGATTCTCTTTTTTCACTTTGGATAATCTCCATGTTTTAGTTAATAAACAAACTTTTTGAATATTAGCAAAAAGCTTCCTACTAAAACGATCTACAAGACTTAATAGAAAAGAAATGCTTCGCTTTAGCAGGATTTATAAAGCGCTCGCAATTTGAAATAAATCAGCGCTATATTTAAAACTCTACACATTTCTAAGAAAATAAACAATAATTTAACGGCTAATTTTTATATTTTTTAGTAAATAAGAACTTAGTAAGACTATTACCTCTTAGATAATGACAGTAACGAAATAATATATATCACAACCATTATATAAAATGGTGCAGATATGATTTTTAAATCTACAGCTAGATAAGCAAAAAGTATTGGTAATCCTCCTGTAAAAATTGCCATAGCTAAATTCTGAGTAATTGCCAAACCACTAAATCTTTGCTCCTTTTTAAACCTATTTAATACTACACACATATAGTTAGCATTTATTAACCCATTTGCAAAAGCAAAAGGAATTATAAACATCAAAATTAAAGATCCTTTTGATATTAAACTAACCGCTAATGGTACAATTAAAATTAATGACAGCATTATACCTATAGCTTGAGTAGCTATATTTCCTATTCTATCTGCAATTCTCCCTCCAGCTAGTACAGATACAGCATAAGTAACTATCGTTACCAACACATAAGTCGAGGTTGTGTTTTTATCAAAACCTAGACATTTTTGGCAATATGTTGGTAAAAACACTATAAACATTGCTAAGAAAACAGTACAAGAAGAGATTGTTAGTATAGATCTTAGTGATAATCCCAAATGGTCTTTCAATAGTTCTACTAGGACAAATCCTCTTGGCTTACTAGGTTCTGTAGTTAGAGTCTCTCCTATCGAAGAACGCCAAAAATAACTAAATAGCACCGCAACTCCACCAAAAGCAAAAGCTAAACGCCAGCTATAAGCAAAAAACTGTTCTGTCGTTAATACAAGACTAAGCAAATAATATGCTATTGACCCTAAAATCATCCCAGAGGTTGCACAGAAGATAACTATTGAAGTAAAGAAGTTCCGCCTAGGAGAAGGTTGTTCATGTACTAGTAACACTGCAGCTGTCAGCTCTCCACCAAAAGAGAACCCCTGTATTAGTCGACATGCTGCTAATATTAAGGGTGTAAATATACCAATAGTGTTAGTACTTGGTAATATTGCTATTATTAACGATGAAACCCCTATTAAAATAACTGTCCATTTAAAAGGTACTTTTCTACCATATTTATCACCAAGATTACCCCAAAATATAGCGCCTATTGGTCTAGCAAAATATCCAGCACCAAAAATAGCAAAAATTAAAATAAGTGAACTATTGAGTGACTCTTGGTGTAAAAGTGACATAGATATCTGAAAAGCAAATAAGCCAAATATATGAAAGTCAAATGTTTCAAAAGCACTCCCAAGGCTTGAAACTATTATTGATTTAGTACGCAAAATAACTCCTTTAAAAATAGTATTATTTTTATGATAAAAAACTAGGGCTTATTATAGCAACTAAAATAATATTTATAATTTAAAAATTAATAAGTAAAACTAAATAAAACTTTGCAAACTATACTTTGCTTCTAAAAACTCATATATGCCATCATCAGAGCCTTCTCTACCAAGCCCTGACTGTTTTATACCTCCAAATGGAGCTTTTTCACTTGAGATTACTCCAGAGTTTATACCTACCATACCATATTCAAGGGTATTTCTAACTCGTCTTATTTGATTCATATCATTACTGAAGAAATAGCTAGCTAAACCATACTTTGTATTATTTGATCTTTGTATAACCTCGTCTTCTGTATCAAAACCAAAGATAGCAATGACAGGCCCAAAAGTTTCCTCACAACTAGCTACCATACTATCTTGCATATTATCTAAAATAGTTGGCTCAAAAAAGTTACCACCTAGCTCTAAGTTTACTTTGCCACCACAAACTAGTTCAGCACCTTTCACCAATGCATCATTAACGTGTGATAGAACTTTCTCTACTGCAGCATTATTAATTAAAGGACCTACTTTTACATCTTGTTCTAAACCATTGCCTTGCTTAAGCCCTTCAATTACTTGTTTAAGCTTAGCTACAAACTCTTTTCTAATAGAATTCTGCACAAAGATCCTATTTGGCGCAATACAAACTTGACCAGCATTTCTAATTTTAGAAGCTAAAATTCCTTGTATGGCTTTTTCCAAATCAGCTCCTTCAAATACTATAAAAGGCGCATTCCCCCCAAGCTCAAGAGATATCTTTTTGACCGTATCAGCCGCTTGTTGCATAAGAAGCTTGCCTACTTTTGTTGAGCCAGTAAAAGTTATCTTTCTAACTATATCACTCTGCTGGAATTCTTTACCAATAATCTTTGAATCTCCACAAACAACCTGTAAGAGGTTTTCATCTGCTCCTGCTTCTATAAGTAGTTCTCTTGCAGCAAAGGCAGCTAAAGGTGTCAACTCAGATGGTTTAAGTATTACACTACAGCCTGCTGCAATTGCCGGAGCTGCTTTTCGTGTAATCATAGCGAAAGGAAAGTTCCATGGAGTTATCGCAGCTACAACACCTACAGGCTGATAATCAACTCTACCTTCTGCATCTTTAATATTAGGATCATATATACGCGAATCTATTCTATTTGCTTTTTCAGCATACCATCTAATAAAGTTTGCTCCATACTGAACCTCTCCCTTTGATTCAGCTAAGGGTTTACCACTTTCTAAAGTAATAATCTCTGCTAAGTAATCTATATTCTCTATTACTAGATCATACCACTTGGATAAAATCTTTGACTTATCAATAGCGCATTTCTCTTTAAAAACATTTTGTGTATGCTTTGAAACTAAAATACTATCTTTAACATATTGTGAACTTTTTTGTTCAAGCTGACATATAAGTTCACCTGTTGCTGGATTAATTAGCTCAAAACTATTTTTTCCAGTATATGAATATTTTTGTAAAACTTTCTTTAATAGTTTATTCATAGCTATTTCCTCCATTATTATCCAAATATTAGGTTAATATCTAGTTGTATTATATCTATTTCCAGGATTCGGTTGATTAAAACTAACAGATACACACCCCGACAAACCAATAACAAATAAGACTAAAAATATTTTCTTCATAATACTTTTCTTCTTTTAGACTTCTATAAACAAATTATATAGATTGAATAGCTGTAATTGCAATCGTATAGGTTATATCATCAACTGTTGCCCCTCTTGAAAGATCATTTACTGGCTTATTAATACCTTGTAAAACAGGGCCGATACTTAAAACATTAGCACTTCTTTGTACAGCTTTATATACAGTATTACCTGTATTTAAATCAGGAAATATTAAAACCGTTGCCTTACCTGCAACTGGACTATTAGGAGCTTTTTTATTCGCCACACTCTCTATCATCGCAGCATCATATTGTAATGGTCCATCGACTAATAATTCTGGTGCTTTTTGCTTGAGCATTTCTGTAGCTGCACGAACTTTCTCTACTTGTTCTCCAGAACCTGAATTTCCAGTACTATAGCTAATCATTGCAACACGTGGTTCAATATTAAATTTCTTTGCTGACTCTGCACTTTGAATCGCTATATCAACCAACTGCTCTGCTGTAGGATCTTGATTTACTGCACAATCTCCAAAAACTATAACCTCATCGGGCATACACATAAAAAATACCGATGAAACTAGAGAAATATTTGGCTTAGTTTTGATAAGTTGTAAAGCAGGTCTTAAAACATCTGCTGTAGTATGCTCTGCTCCTGATACTAAACCATCAACCTCACCAAGATATAACATAAGAGTTGCAACTATTATCGGATTTTTAAGAGCATCTTTTGCCATACTTCTAGACAGACCTTTATGCTTACGTAGCTCAACTAGAGCATCTAAATATCTCTCTTCAGTAGTAGTATCAATTGTTACAATTTCAATATCATTAGGCAAACAAAACCCATTTAACTCAGCAACCTTATTAATCTTTTCTCTATCACCAATTAATACACATTCCGCTAAGCCCTGTTCATGGCAATTTTTTGCAGCTTGTAGAGTTCTTGGCTCATAACTCTCTGGTAAAATAATACGCTTTTTAGCTCTTCTTGCCATCTTTAACAAATGATATCTAAATGCTGGAGGCGACATAACCTCCTCTTTAATATCACTAGAAGTTATCGCTGTGATTATTTTTTCTCTGTCCAATGAACTTGATATAACTTCTTTTACCTTTTGAATTCTTTCTTTATCATCAACGGGGATTCCCATTAAATCAATATTAGCGATTTTAAGAATAGTGTTAACACTTTTACTCTTTGTTGTAAGTATCGCAAAACCAGCTTTTTCAGCTGTTTCAACACATAATTGTTTAACATTTTTCTTTACTTCTTGATAAATATTTTCCTCAGCTGTTAGAACTATCCCAGCAATTTTCATACCATTTTGTACAGCTAAACATACTGTTACTAAAATATCTGAACGATCGGCAGAAGTTATAACTAGAGAATTTGGGGTTAGATCATTTACAAAATTATCAACCCCTCTAGAACACATCATAACTTTCTCAACACGAGCATCTAAACTTACATTAGATAGAACATTCAGATTAAGAGTATTTTTAATATCTAATACTCGAGGAAAAGTCCTTTCCTTATTCCAATCTACAACTCCTATTAAATTCAATCCCTTCTGTGCAAATACTGGTAGCTGCTCAAGTTGCTCTCTAGTTATATGGCCATGCTCTTGAGTAGTGGTACTTTCATCTGTCAAACTAAAACTAACTTTACCATCACTATCATAAGGGGCATTTAACTTTGTGATTATTGCACCAATTATTTTTATTTTCTTTGGAATTCCTTTAACTGCATAGTTAAGTTCATCATTGATATCATAAATAGGCTTATTACCATGGTATGCGGTTATTATTACATCAGCATTCAATGCTTTTATAAGTTCAATATTAAGTTGATTAACAACAACATTAATGGGATACAACTTATGTGAGCTTCTACCTTGTCTAAATAACCCTGAGACAATTATAAAGTCTGACTCTTGACATTTTTCATAAAATCTACTCAATACCAGTTCAACATAATCTTTTATACGATCATTTAATAAATATTCCTCTATTTGCTCTACTGACATTTCCATATCATAGATAGGATGGAAAAAATCAACCTTAAGACCTTTCTGTTGCAGAGATAGACCTAAACTACTTGCTAAAACTCGCAAGCCAGTATGTTTTGATGTTGGTAATATAAATATAGACTTTTTCATAATATTCTCTTATATTAAGTTTTGTGTATCTTGAGCTATCATCAATTCTTCATTAGTTGCTATAACCATTATTTTATGGCTGCTTCCTGAGTTTATAAATAGATCAGATTTATCGTTCTTGCCACTATCAATTTCAAAGCCAAGGTTATTTAGCTTTGAAACAATATTCTCACGAATGTTAATCGCATTCTCACCAATACCTCCTGTAAATACAAGAGCATCAAAATTTTCAAAATAAACCATGTAGCTTGCGACAAACTTAGCAACTCTATGACAAAAAATCTCTATAGCCAATTTTGCTAGATCATCTCCTTTTGCAGCAAGTTCAGAAACTTCACGCATATCATTATGTCCACAGATACCCAAAAGACCACTTTTCTTATTTAAAGTATTTGTGATTTTAGTAATATCCCAACCAAGGTTATCTGAGATATATGCAAAAATACTTGGATCTATAGCTCCAGAACGTGTCCCCATTACCAAACCATCTAGAGGAGTTAATCCCATACTAGTATCAACACTTTTTCCATCTGCAACAGCTGTTATACTACAACCATTGCCAAGGTGAGCAACTATTACATTAGCTTTTTGCTTATCCAATATCTTTGCAGCCTGTTCAGATACATATTTATGCGATGTCCCATGAGCCCCATACTTTCTAATATTATGCTTTTCTGTAAGCTCTCTCGGTATAGCATATTCAGCAACATAGTTAGGCATAGTTTGATGAAAGGCTGTATCAAAAACAGCTACCTGAGGTAAATCAGGAAATATCTGCTGGCAGAAAGTAATTCCTTCAATATGTGCAGGATTATGTAAAGGAGCTAAAGGGACACAACCTTTGATCTTTTGTAAAGAATCTTCATCTATTAACACAGATTTTGAAAAAAACTGCCCACCATGTACTACTCTATGCCCAACAGCAGAAATCTTACTTAAATAATTACCCTCTGATAAAAATTGCTTTAGCTCATTGAAAATATCTGAATATAAACCATTCTGAATGTTTTTCTGAAATTTCTCTTTTGTTTTAAAGCTAATTTTACAATTTTTACTACCAATATTCTCAGCAAGTCCCGTTAAGAGTGACTCCGCTGTTTGTGGGTTAATAAGTGCAAATTTAACTGAAGAACTACCACAGTTTAAAACTAAAATATGTGACATAATTAAAATTAGAAGATAGATAAAATGATAGCTATATTATATAACAAGATCGAGTAGAGTAACAATATTGGTAAGAGCCTTTTAATCTATCAACAGAGAACTCAATATAAAATCACTAATTATTGTTTCAAATATTTCCTACTGAGCTGTAAATGTAGTGGTTGCAGAATAATTTTTTCCAGCTGCTGTAAATGAAATTGTTATATTAGTTGTCTTTCCGGAAGTATTATATCCCATTGCCGCAAACAAGGAATCAACACCAAATTCATCAAAATCGGTAAAAGAATAACCCGTTGATGGAACTCCTGCTGTTAACGTATTGCCGCTAGAACCAAAAATTTGGCAATCAGAAGAAACTGTCGAAGCTACAATTGTAACATCTGTTGGAGTATAGCCAGCTTCATTTTCAAACCCAGGAATGCTAATTTGGTTTATGCCAACACCTGCTCCAGTTGAAGACCTACTATTGCTGCAATTCCAACTTGGAAAATCGCTATTAAAGCATTCTTTAACACAGAGCTATTATCATTACTTTGATCTATACATCCTGTTAACATTGCTTATCCAGCCAGAACTGACAAATCTAAAACTTTCTTTTTCATGATTTTTATATTCCTTATAATCTAAAATAGAAGTACTAAGATATATAGCCAATAGTTAATTAAAATTTTATTATTATTTTAAGTAACTTATATTTATCACCGACCAGAGCTAACAATTTAACAATCAACTAGAAAAGATTTCACTTTCTAAAAATGATTAGTATCATAGTCATTATTAAAATATAAATATCAGGGTAATAAAATGAAACGTATATTATTAACTATATTACTGTTTACTAGTGTCAGTGCCTTTGCTTGCTCAAACAAAGATCAACTTACTATCACAATTAACACTATAGAAAAAGCTAACTTTCCTCATAAAGCATACATAGCTTTAGGTAAAAAACTTTTTAATGATGATCTTTTATCTAACGAACTACACTCATATGATGTTGCTATAAATCATTCATCAGGAACTATGATATTTGATATAGAATCGAGTAAAATGAAAAAGCAAATACAAGAAAGAGCCGAAAAACTTTTAACTCAACAAGGCTTATGTGAAATACGAGTAACTCATGATAAGTTACAAAAGATTAAAAAGTAAATAAGCCCAGGATGTTTAAATAAAAGTAATGCTTGATCAAATAGCTTACAATAAGCTATTTGCTAGATCCCGTGGTCAAGCCTGACGGAATGACATACTACTTTTATATGGTTTTAGCTATATATAGATTTTTAAGGATTATTTCCACAAAGAAATTGTAACATCTTCATATGTTACACTTAAAATGGAATATCATCATCAAAGTTAGATGAGTTAATTTCTGCAAAATCTGGCATATCATTTTGTTTCTGCTGTTGTTGCTGATTCTGATTAAAGTTGCCACCTGATTGCTGATTAAAGTTTTGATTGTTTTGGTAACTAGGGTTCGAGTTTCCTTGAGCTTGAGCATTACCACCACCGACAAATTGGAAATTATTAGCCACAATCTCAGTTGTGTACTGCATATTACCGTTTTTATCTTGCCATTTGTTAGTACGTAGTCTACCTTCAATAAAAAGCTGTGACCCTTTACTCGCATATCTTTGGATAATCTCAGCAGTTTTACCAAACACAACAACACGATGCCATTCTGTAGTTATATTTTCACCCATACCATCATTAGTTGCGATACTCAAAGTAGCAACCACAGTACCATTTTGAGTAGTTCTAACTTCTGGATCATTACCCAGTCTTCCAAGTAAGATAACTTTATTAACAGTTCCTTTGGCCATTTTAATCTCCTATATTCTTTATGTAATTACACCATTACAGCTTACAGTAAAAAAGCTCTTCTTATAAGTTGTTTAAAATATTTTTTTAATTTTTTTAAAACATATCTTTAAAAACTTTTATGACTCATTAATCGCAAAATCTATCTCATCAAAACTAAAACCATTGTATGCTAAATAGTTCATAGCTTTTTGTTTTAATTTAAAATCAGATTGTAATAGTTTGATATCTTTATATTTTTTTTGTAGACACTTTTGACATAACTCAAACCAGTCAATATTTTGCTTTTCTAAAACATTTAAAACTAGTTCCTGAGATAGTCCTTTTTGATAAACTGCGGTGTTTATAATCCTCTTTTTACCTCTAAGTTTAGATAACTCACTTGCTATAAACACATTAGCAAAACGCTTATCTGATAACCATTTATTTTTCTCAAACTCATCAAGTAGCGAATCTATCTCTTGTGATGAAATATTATCTCTAGTATGAAGTTTATCAGAAAGTTGTTTTCGCGAATAATCTTGCTTTGCAAGAAGATAAAGAAGATAGTTTTTTTCTTTAGATAAGCTCATCTTGAGTAGCTAATTCAGAATCTTGTGGTGCATATTTATGAGGTAATAGAAGCTCAAGTATTGCTCTTTCAATCTCATCACGTTCTTGAGTATTCTCTTTTAGATAATCTTTAGCCTTCTCTTTCCCTTGGCCAATTTTCTTACCTTTATAGCTATACCAAGCACCTGATTTTTCTATGATATTATGTTTTGCTCCTAAATCTACCAGTTCAGCTTCTAGCGAGATACCCTCACCATAGATAAGCTCAAACTCTGCTTGTTTAAATGGTGGAGCTACTTTATTTTTGACAATCTTAACTTTGATCTCATTACCGTTGATATCAGTACCATCTTTAATAGCACCACCTTTTCTAACTTCTAAACGCACAGATGAATAGAATTTAAGAGCATTTCCACCAGTGGTAGTTTCAGGGTTACCGAACATAACACCTATCTTCATACGAATTTGGTTAATAAACATAACCAAAGTATTTGATCGCTTAATGTTAGCTGTTAACTTTCTCAAAGCTTGTGACATTAATCTTGCTTGTAGACCCATATGAGAGTCACCCATATCACCTTCAATCTCAGCTTTTGGCGTCAAAGCTGCTACTGAGTCAACGACCACTATATCAACTCCTCCGGAGCGTACAAGCATATCAGCTATTTCCAAAGCTTGTTCACCAGTATCTGGCTGAGAAACAATTAAATTCTCAACATCAACACCTAAAAGTTTAGCGTATTTAGGATCTAATGCATGCTCTGCATCAACGAATGCTGCTGTGCCACCTTGCTTTTGACACTGAGCAATAGCTAATAAAGTAAGAGTTGTCTTACCTGAAGACTCATGACCATATATTTCGATTACACGACCCTTGGGATATCCACCAATTCCTAGTGCCACATCTAGAGCTATAACACCTGATGGTACAACTTCTATATCATGAGCCGCTTGCTGATCTCCAAGCTTCATAACAGAACCTTTACCAAACTGTTTTTCAATTTGGGCAAGGGCTGACTCTAGAGCTTTTTCTTTACTCATAATTACTAATCCCTAATTTATATTAATGCTGTTTACCATCTGTAGATTCTTGCAATGAGTCTTGATACATAGCATCAAAATTCACTGCAGATAAGCATAACTGAGGGAACCCTCCACTTAATACTAAATCAGAAACTGCTTCACGCGCATAGTGATAAAGTATATTTGGACAAAATGCTTTTTTAGCATGCTCAATTTGCTCTTCTTGCATATGAGATACTGTAAAAATACCTGCTTGTTTTACTTCTATCTCAAAAGCAGTCATTCCATCATTTTCTACTTTTATTTCAAGAGTTAAAACACTTTCGTAAGTGTTTTCTTCTGGAAGATTTACAGCATCTACTTTTAAGTCAGTATGTAACTCAGGTCTCCACGCTGTAGCCCAGATTTTATCAGAATTAGGTATAGAAAAAGAAAGATCTTTTACATAAACTTTTTGAATTTGAAATTGTGGTTGTTGTTGATCCATTTTAATGATCCTTAATAGTTTTTATTTCGCTAATGATTTAACTGGGTAGCTAGCTTGCATCCATGCACTTAAGCCACCTTTAAGTACAAATACCTGCTCAAAACCTTCTTTACGTAGCTCTTGCATCGCCTTTGTAGCATTATCCCCATAAACTACAACTGGCTTTGACTTATACTTAGCCATTTTTTTATGCTTCTGTGAAATTTCATCTAGCTGGATATTTTGTGCGCCGATAATATGAGCTTTAGCAAAAGCTTCCTGGTCTCTTAGATCCAAATATACACCTTTACCTTTATTTACAGTCATTACTGCATCTGCAACAGATAATGTATACTGAGATTTCTTAGTTTGAGTTAGCTCAAAAACTATATATATCGCTAACAACAAGATAAAAGATAAACAAAACACTAAGTTTTGTGAAACAAAATAGCCTAAATTTTCCATACGTAATTGTCTTTTATAATTATTTCTAAATATAGATTAAGATTATACATAGCTTTAGATCTAAAAAAAAGAAGCATTTAATTTAATAAATAGAAGGATTTTAAGAAAGATAAAAAATATTATTATAGATTACTGCATTTTAGCAACGATTTGCTTAGTAACATCGATACCATCTACGTTATATAAGCTCATTTCAGCAGGTAGTACAGCATCACAACCTTTATCCTTAGCAACATCTCCTGAAGCTTTTGTTAAAGCATCTTTGAATGCATCTGCATCATCAGAAGCCATTTTTTGAACCTCATTCATTAAGTTTTGGTACTGCTGCATAGCTTTTTCAAGATCTGCTTGTGCTTGCTGCTTATCTTGATCTTCTGTTTTATCTGCAGCTTCTGCTTGAGACTTATCACCTTTAGCATCATCAGAAGCAACATCATCTTTCTCTTCAGTGTAAGAGTTTACTTTTTGTTGTAAAGTAGTGATTGTTTTCTTAAGCTTATCCATTTGAGGTTTTAGCTTTTGTTGATCTGCTGTAACTTTTGCTTTACCAAGTGGAGAAGTCTCGAAAATATCTTGAACATTTGCGAAACATACGCCACCAGCCATAGCTGTTGAAGCAGAAACCATTAAACCACCAGCAATCATTGCTCCTAAAACTGTCTTTTTCATAGTTTTTCCTTACCTTTGTTAGTTTGAAAACTTCTTTTAATATCGATTATAGTCATGGTTTTTAGATGTTTCAACATTTATTTAAAGCTAAAGCTACTCTCTGACAAAGCTTTGTAGTAAACACTATTGCCTAACTTATTTGATACTGCTGTTAAAAAATCTAATGGCTGAGTATAATCAACAACCTCTAAATTTTCTAATTTCTCTCTTTTAAGTTGGTTAACAGATGCAAACCCATCTATAAGCCCTATCTTTTTAGCTTCTATACCACTAAAAGGAGCTCCTGAAAAAGTTGTTGCCATAGATTTATCTTTTAATCTATCACCTCTAGATTCTTCAACTGCATTTATAAAAACTTTATGTGTCTCATCAAGGAGTTTTTTAAACTGTTTTGTTTGACTAGGCTTTTCTGGTGAAAAAGGATCTAAGAAATCCTTGTTATTTCCCGATGTGTAAGTTCTTCTTTGAATACCTAATTTGTCCATAAGACCCGTAAAGCCAAACCCACTACCTACAACGCCTATAGATCCTGTAATTGTCATCTTATTTACATAAACTTCTTTAGCCCCAACTGCTACATAATACCCACCACTTGCACAAACATCTGTACATACAGCATACATAGGTATCTTAGGATGTTTTTCTTGAAGATATCTCATATGAGAATATATTTCATCTGACTGTACTGGAGATCCTCCTGGACTATCTACTTCAACAATTACAGCTTTTGTAAATTTACTTGCATAAGCATCATCTAAACTCTTAATAATCCTATCTGCATTTGCCTCAGAATCTTCAGCTATTACACCTTGAACTTTAACTAAAGCTATATGAGGAGAAAGTTCTTTAGATGAGGATCCAAATAACCCTGGAACTATCATGATTAATATAAACAAAACCACTATAGTTCTAACAAAAAGTTTCCAACGTCTTTTACTTTGTACATCCTTAATATGTACTTTTGCTAGTTTCTCTAAAGTCTCATTAGAAATGTTATTTTCCATTTCAGCTCCATATTTGTTAATATTTACAAAATAAATTTTAAACGCATTTTAATAAAAAAACATTAGCTAAATTCGGAGATAATAAAATGCCAATGACTTTAGAAACAAAATCTAATAATTTAGGCTTAAAAAATATTCAGAGACACATTTTTTTATGTTGTGATCAAGAAAGACAAAAATGCTGTGCAGGAGATGTTTCGTTAAAATCATGGGAATATCTAAAAAAAAGGCTTCAAGAGTTAAATTTATCACAAAAAGGTCATATTTACAGATCAAAAACATACTGCCTAAGAATCTGTCAAAATGGTCCTATTGCAGTCGTTCACCCTGATAATGTCTGGTATCACTCATGCACTCCAGATGTCTTAGAAGAAATTATCCAAAAGCATTTAATCAATGGTGAAATAGTCGAAAAATACGCATTTAGTAAGCCTCAAGAATAATTTCCAAACCTTTCCTATCTCTATACAACTCTTCACTTGTTAACTCTTGTAGATGCTTCTAATCATATGTATATTTGAATTTATTATGAGATATTTCATATAAGAGATATTCTATGAACGAATATATAACCGGCAAAAAGGTTTTTAACACTGTAAAACAAGCATCTAACGTTGCTGAGTATGTTATTGCTAGGCTTGTAGATTTAGGAATTACAAATTCATTCTGTGTCCCTGGAGATTTTTCATTCTCAATTGATAGAGCCCTTATTAATAATCCAAAATTAACAAATATCATCAATGCTAATGAGTTAAACGCTAGCTACGCAGCAGATGGTTATGCTCGAGCTAAAGGTGCTGCTATAATATCTACAACATATGCCGTTGGAGAACTTAGCGCCCTAAATGGAATAATGGGATCAAAAGCTGAAAATTTGGCTGTATTTCATATAGTTGGCACCCCTAACGATATTGCTGTTGCTAAAAGAAGGCAAGTACATCATACATTAGGTGATGGTCAGTTTAATACTTTTTCAAATATCTCTGCCACCTCTGCCTGTGTTTCAGCGAAAATAACCCCAGATAACGCGCGTAGAGAAATGAATAGAGTTATCGCAGAGGCTTTTAAACAACGCAAACCTGCCTATATCTGTATATCGCTAGATGATGGTAAAAGAAAAGTTACAGATAACACACCAGATGACTTTGATTGTTCTAATATACAAAGCGACTCTTTACAGCTTGAAAAAGCTTATAAGTTTTTACATGATAAGCTTAGCGGTACAAAAAAAGTCGTCGCTATCCCATCTATTAAACTTGATCGATTTAATGTAACTGACAAAGCTATTAGTTTAATTGAGAAATTAAACATCCCTTTTGCAATAATGCCTCATGATAAAAGTGTAATATCAGAAAATCACCCTAACTATGTAGGCTTTTATGCAGGCAGCCTGTCTGATAAAGGTACTTCTAAAATAGTTGAGGTCGCTGACATAGTCTTAAACATAGGTGATGCACTATGGTCAGACTTTAACACCTCGGCTTTCACAAACAAACTTGATTTAGATAAAGTGATAAACTTAGCTCCTAGTTTCGTCGAATCACATGAAAATTATTTCAAAGATGTCTATCTATCCGATTTGATAGATAAGCTACTAGAAATGCCAGAAAACATAAATTATCAGCCAAAACATTCAAAACCTAAAGTAAAACAATATTCTTTAGAAAAAAAACCAGTTACTCTAGAAAATCTATATGCACAATTAAGCGATTTTCTAAAAGACTCGGATAATATTGTTGTTGAAACAGGATCTTCATCATTAAACTTTGTCAAACACCCTTTACCACAAGGTACAAAATACTATAATCAAACATTATGGGGATCAATTGGCTGGGCAACACCTGCAACCTTAGGAATTGCTTTAGCAAAACCAAGCTCAAGAACCATATTACTGACTGGTGAAGGTTCGCACCAACTAACTCTTAATGAATTAGGAGTTATGGGAAGATATGATATAAATCCTATAATTATCTGTATTAATAATAATGGTTATACTGTTGAAAGAGCTCTAGAGCTTGATCCAGACCCTAATTATGATGATATAGCTCAATTAAACTACACCCTATTACCCAAAGCATTTGGATGTAAAGACTGGATGTCTATCAAAGTTAGCACAGAAATTGAGCTAGCTAATGCTTTGAAAAATGCTGGCAAACATACCAAAGGTGTTTACATTGAAGTTATAGCAGATAAATATGATTATGGTGAGACACTTGATTTCTATAATCATAATCTTAAACAGATGTATGGTGATGGCTAAAAACAATACCATCAACAACTTATATTGTCCTTATAGCTATAAGCTTGTCGAAATTTAACATATCCTTTAATTAAGTAAAAAAACAAGAGTATAATTCATATTCAAGATCTATAGTGATATACTGTATTTCATAATCTTCAGGGCAGGGTGAAATTCCCTACCGGCGGTAACTGTTCTACAGAAGCCCGCGAGCGCTTTCTAAGGTAACTTAGAAAGGTCAAGCAGATTTGGTGAGAATCCAAAGCCGACAGTATAGTCTGGATGGAAGAAGATTGGTAAAACTCAGAGTAATTTAATGCTTATACCAATATAGCTATTGGTTTTTGTGTTATGTCGCGTTTTCCTTTCCCCTGCCCTAAATGCAACTAAAAATTAGATGGGCAAATGAAAAATATTGACAGATATTATATGCAACAGGCTTTAATTTTGGCAAATAGGGGTAGACTAACAGTTTCCCCAAACCCAATGGTTGGTTGTATTATAGTAAAAAATGGCGCTATTATTTCTGAAGGCTGGCATTCTATAGCAGGTAAATCTCATGCCGAGATATACGCTTTAAACAAAGCAGGTAGCCAAGCAAAAGACTCTACAGTATATGTAACTCTTGAACCATGCTGTCATCAAGGTAGAACGGCTCCATGTACAGACGCACTAATTAAAGCAGGTGTTAAAAGAGTTATTGTTGCAACTCTTGATCCTAACCCTAAGGTAGCAGGTAATGGTGTCAAAAAACTTAAAAATGCTGGCATAGAAGTTAATGTAGGACTTTTAGAAAAAAAAGCACAACAACTAAATAAAATATTCTTTCACTACCAGAAAAACAAAACACCATTTGTATATGCTAAATGGGCAATGTCATTAGATGGCAAAATAGCTGTTAATGCGGGTGATTCTAAGAAGATCAGCTCTGATGAGGCTTTTATAAATACTCATCAATTACGTAATATTTGTGATGCTATCCTAGTTGGCAAACAAACGCTTATTGAAGATAATCCAAGCCTAAATGTGCGTATAAGCATTAATAAACTTAAAAATCCTACAAGATTTATTCTATTTAGCAAAATTAGTGAAGTTGATAATAACTGGAAAGTTCTAGATCAAAACATTGCTAAGACTATTTTTGTTTGTAGCGAGATTTCTGATAAAGCAAAAACTCAGCTTAATCATCTAGGAGTCGAGTATTGGGAACTATCCTCTGGAAATAATCAAGTTTGTTTGGAAAGCTTATTAGAAAAAATGGGGAATATGGGTCTAACAAGCCTTCTTATAGAAGGTGGTAAGAGAACTCTTGAAAACTTTATTAATCAAAAGCTTATAAATGAATTTGATACTTACCTAAGCCCAGTAATGATAGCCGATCATAACCCCAAAGAAAGTTTATGTTTTAATAAAGTGTCAAGGCTAGGTGATGACATTCTTATAAACTCTAGTTTTAAGGAAAATAAAAATGTTTAGTGGTATTGTTCAACAGCTCGGAGAAGTAAGAAAAATATCTACACACAAAAATGTTAAGTATTTTGAAATCGCTTTTAGTAATAGTCAAAAATGCAAAATAGGTGATAGCGTAGCAATAAATGGCGTTTGCTTAACTGTTACGCAACTAAAAGATAATGATATAGCTAGTTTTGATGCTGTCCCAGAAACTCTTGATAAAACCAATTTAAACCAACTTGAGCTAGGTAGCTGTGTAAATACTGAGCTTGCTCTTTGCTATGGAGATACTGTCGGCGGCCATATGGTTCAAGGCCATGTTGATGAAAAAGGTATAATTAAAAGCATCTCTGATGTTGGTGGTGCTTGGTTGATTGAAATATCCGCTTCAAGAGATTTTATTAAATATTTAGTAAATAAGGGTTTTGTAACTATTGATGGTATGAGTATAACAATAGTTGAAGTTTTAGATAAATCTTTCACAGTAACACTTATACCTCATACTATTGATGCAACTATTGCAAAAAATTACATCCAAGGTTCTATAATAAATCTTGAGGCAGATGCAACAGGAAAATATATTTATAAATATATACAAGGATTCAAAGAAAATGTTTAAACAAATAAAACACAATGTTGAAAATGCTATAAACGCTCTTAAACAAGGTACTCCTGTGGTTGTGCTTGATGACTACGATCGCGAGAATGAAGGAGACATGATACTACCTGGTCAAAAAGCCACTGAGGAAAATATCGCTTTCATGTTAGAGCATACAAGTGGTATTGTATGTTTATCTATGGATTCAAAGCAAGCCAGCCAACTAAACCTATCGCCTATGGTTGCTGCTGATAAAAATAATAGTACATTCTCAACACCTTTCACAATAACAATTGAGGCTAAAGAAGGTGTTACAACAGGGGTATCTGCCAAAGATAGAGCACATACTATTCAAGTTGCATCAAAACCAGATGCTAAAGCTGATGAACTTGCTCGCCCTGGCCATATTTTCCCTCTTATTGCAAATGATAAAGGTGTATTAGGTCGTAACGGCCATACCGAGGCAACAGTCGATCTTATGAAGCTTAGTGGTTTTAATAGTGCTGGTGTTTTATGTGAGCTTATGAACAAAGATGGCTCTATGATGAAAGCTCAACAACTTGAAGAGTTCGCTAAAAAACATAAACTACCACTACTAACAATTGCCGAGCTATATCAATATCGTTTAGCTACTGAAATCCTTATTGAAAAGTCAGCCAGTTCTATAATTCCTTTTGATCAAGTTGGTGAGCTTGAAATGACTGTATATAAAGACAAATTCAGCAATGAAGAAGTTGTTGTATTATCTAAACCTTATAAAGGTGACAAACCTCTTGTAAGAATGCACTCATCATGTATAACTGGAGATCTTTTTGGATCATTGCGTTGCGACTGCCAAGCACAACTTAAAAAAGCTATGCAAATGATAAATGAAGAAGGTGGATATCTAATATATTTAGATCAAGAAGGTCGAGGTATTGGTCTAACAAACAAGTTAAAAGCATATAATCTACAAATGCATGAAAATATGGATACTATTGAGGCAAATGTTGCTTTAGGTCTTCCTATCGATGCTAGAAAATATGATCTAGCTATACAAGTACTAAAATATAACCAGATAGATAGTTGTAGACTTATCTCTAATAACCCTAAAAAAATTAATGCTTTGGAAACTGTTGGAATACATGCAGAGCCAGTAGCTTGTGAGGCTTTTGTTAATTCACATAATAAAAGCTATTTAATGACGAAAAAAGATAAAATGAAACACACCATCAAAGGACTATAAGGTATAGGCATGGAAAAATTAGCAATTGTTGTAAGTGAATTTAACTCTTTAATTACAGATAAAATGTTAGAAGGAGCTTTGGAAGAAGCTTACTCTCAAGGATTAAAAGACAGTCAAATTTATATTAAAAAGGTCCCTGGAGCTGTCGAGCTTCCATATGCTGCTAAGCTTTTAGCTGAGACATCAAAGTTTGATGCTGTAGTGCTATTAGGTTGTGTAATTCGAGGTGAAACGGATCACTATGACTATGTATGTGACCAAGTAAGCTATGGTACTCAAAGAGTTATGCATGAATATAATTTACCAGTAATTTTTGGTATATTAACTACACATAACAAAGAACAAGCCTTAGAAAGAGTCGGCGGTAAAAAAGGTCACAAAGGTAAATACTGTGTCCAAGCAGCGTTGACTATGGCAAAAATGAAAAAAGATATATTAGAACAAGGAGTATAAATATGTCTTTGGAAATCTTAAAATATCCTCACCCTGTTTTAAAAGAGGTAGCTGAGGAGGTTAAGAAAGAAGAAATAAACGATCAACTACGTGCAACTCTAGATGAAATGCGCGAGATGATGCTTGAAGCAAATGGTGCTGGTCTAGCAGCAATACAGGTAGGTATCAAAAAAAGATTTTTTATAATGTTTGATAACTTAGATGATTCTGCTCCAGAGATTATAGCTATTATAAACCCTCAGATAATAGAACAAGATGGTGAAGTGATTGATGAGGAGGGTTGTCTTTCTTTCCCTGGAGTCTCTGCAAAAGTAAAAAGAGCTACAAGCATTAAAATATCTGCTTTAAATGAGTATGGTGAAGAGGTTATAATTGAAAAAGAAGGTTTTTTAGCTCGCTGTATACAACATGAGATAGACCATCTCAATGGTATAACATTTTTTGATCACCTAGGCTCTCTTAAAAGGAAAATGATAGAGAAAAAATATAAGAAACTTATGAAGGAAAATTCTCGAATATAGTTTTTTAACCATTTTGGTAAACAAAGCTTTACTTTTAATGGCAGCTAGGCAAAATTATTTTTGTAAAAGTGTAACGTGGAATTAATATGCGCAATTTTTTTAAAAAAACATCATTACTTTTATTTGTTCTAATAGTAGCATCATGCGGCATGCTAACTGGCGATAAATTCGTTTATGTCGGCCATGGGAAAAATACTCCTGATTATCAGCTATACTATGATAAAACTCGCAAAATGTTTGTCCTTATAGATAAAAGAAATGGCTGTTTCCAGAAGGATGATACGGGAACATGTTTTGCTTTAACATTACAACAAGCAAGAGAGTTTAGGCAAAAAGTATTAGTCAAAATGATTGAGATAGATCTAAGACTAGCAAAAGATAATTATGGTAGCTATGCTATCCATGAGCTACAAAAAGCTGGAATAACAACTGTTAATAAACCAATCAAGATAGAAGATGTATATGCAACACCTATTAGACAAATTGTTATCGATAGAAAGCAGCAATATCATCTAGTCAGACAAAAGTACAAAGTACAGGCTAATCTTGTTGCAATGGTTATGACTGATGATAATGGTGAAAAACGTATAAAAGTTGCTTATACTGTTGACTTCCCTGGATTAGAAAAACGCTATGGTACAGAACTTAGACCATTTGTTATAGATCCTGAATATTTATATACTCATATGACGATAGATACAGTACATGAAGCACACTATATGCAAAAAGATGTACTAAACAATCAAAAACAAGTTAAGAAAGAAATTGCGAATTATCTTAATGACGTTGTAGATCAGGACCAAAAAGCCAATGCTAAGGGAGATCCTGAGGAAAATATTGCTAATGAGATAGCTGCCCAAGATAGTGACATAGTAACTAAGAGTGATCTTAAAAAAGATAAGTCATCGAGCAATATAAGCAGTGGCAGCTCTGTAGCTACCGCTAAAAGGCTAGATGATGAAGATACAGATAACAATACATCTAATTCTCAAAGTAGTAGTGATTCTACAACTAGTAAAAGCACAGATAGCAATGCCTCTAGTTCAGTAAATAGTGGTAGCTCTATAGCAACAAACGACTCTGAAGATAGTGGTAGTGATTTTGGTTCAGTAAATCAAAAGAATACCGCTATTATTGGAAAACTAGATAGTGAATAAAAATGGTTTCATTACAATCTAAGCCAAGCCTTACTTTTCTTAAACTATAATCCCTCCACCTAGACAAACATCTTCATTATAAAAAACTACTGACTGACCTGGGGTAATAGCTCTTTGCGGTTGCTCGAAGAGTACTTTCACTAAACCACCTTGCATTACACTAACTTCACAAGGCTGATCTTTTTGTCTATAACGAACTTTAGCTTTACATTTAAACTTATCTGCAGGAGGATGGCCTGCAACCCAGCTTAAATCTATGGCCTCCAAAGAATCTTTGAAAAGCATCGGATGATCATGGCCTTGTACAGCAACAAGTACATTATTTTCTAGGTCTTTTTTTGCAGCGAACCAGGGTATTTCAGGACGATTTTTTACACCTCCAATACCTAGACCCTGCCTTTGACCTATTGTGTAATACATAAGCCCATCATGCTTGCCAATCTTTATACCATTTTCATCATGAATTTCACCTTTTTGAGCTGGTAAATATTTAGATAGAAATTCTTTGAACTTACGCTCACCAATAAAGCAAATGCCCGTACTATCTTTTTTGTCAAAAGTAACAAGATTATTATCTTTTGCTATTTGACGAACTTTTCCTTTCTCAATATCCCCTATCGGAAATATTGTTTGTTTTAACTGCTCTTGGCCAAGAGTATATAAAAAGTATGTTTGATCTTTATTATCATCCAAACCTTTGACAAGCTGTACAGAACCACCCTCTAATACGCGTGTACGCGCATAATGGCCCGTCGCTATATAATCACCACCAAGCAGATGAACATAACTTAGAAAAGCTTTAAATTTGATTTCTTTATTACATAAAATATCAGGGTTTGGTGTTCTACCTGCTTTATACTCAGTTAGAAAATGCTCAAAAACATTATCCCAGTACTCTGCTGCAAAATTTATTTTTTTAAAAGGAATGCCTATAGAATCACAAACTGCTTGAGCATCAGCGATATCCTGCTCGGCTGAACAAAATTCTTCGGTATCATCCTCTTCCCAATTTTTCATAAAAACACCGGTTACATCATAGCCTTGTTGCTTTAGTAACAAGGCTGAAACTGATGAATCAACGCCCCCTGAAATACCTACTACTACTTTTTTTGACATAAAATACTCTTATAAATACTTATTGATACAAATTATATATTAAACATAGTAGTCATTACAAAATATGCCAATAAATTTATTGTAATGATTGAGATTAACAAAGGCTTTATAGATAATATCAACATTCTTTATAAGACAAACACAAGTTATCTTAATGACGAGTATCATTAAAAACAAAAACAAGCTTAAAGCTTTACGATATATATTACTGTTCATAATCTTTTCTATAATTATAGGACATTTTTTAGCAGCAATTGCATTAGCTCTATATGCCATACAGCAATATTTATTAAGAAAACTAAAACCTAAAAGACCCAAGCTCTGGGAAAGTATTAGTTCGATAATAATAGTACTAGTCGCAATAGTACTACCGGTAATATATAAAGCAGGATATACAACTTATCACTGTGATAATGTAAAAGATACCTTAAGTGAAATTTTTAATAGAGTAAATAATAACTCTTTAGTTGGAGATTCTATTTCATTTTCTAATATTGAGCAAATTGATTTTTCTAATAACACGAGAACATGCCAGGCAAAAATTTTTATCAATAAAAAGCCTATAGGAAATACAAAATATATTATTGAGAATAAAGGGTTTAATCGTAATTTAGTAAGAATTACATCTTTTACCCCATCGTCAGATTAATAATTTTAATTTAGTCGAGATTATTTCTTTAATACTGATAAGAAGGCTTCCTGAGGAATTTCAACAGAACCAATATTTTTCATTCTCTTTTTACCTTCTTTCTGCTTCTCTAGAAGTTTCTTCTTACGCGAAACATCACCACCGTAACATTTTGCTAGGACATTCTTACGTAAAGCTTTAACAGTACTTCTAGCAACAATAGTACCGCCTACAGCTGCTTGGATAGCAACTTCAAACATCTGTCTTGGAATAAGCTCTTTTAGTCTTTCAACTAGCTCTCTACCTTTATATTTTGCTTGATCTTTATGTACAATACTTGCCAAAGCATCAACCTTATCGCCATTGATAAGCACATCTAGACGCACCATATTCGCAGCTTCATAACGAATAAGCTCATAGTCTAACGAGCCATATCCTTTAGTTACAGATTTTAAAGTATCAAAAAAGTCAGAAACAACCTCAATCATTGGCAAATCATAAGTTATTGAAACTTGATTACCAACATAGTTCATATCAACTTGTGTTCCACGCTTCTCAACACAGATTGTAATCACACTACCAACAAAATCTTTTGGCACAAGGATATTAGCTCTAACAATTGGTTCATGTATCTCTGCAATAGCCCCTGGTTCTGGTAATTTTGATGGATTATCAACCTCAATAGTTTCACCATCCTTTTTAACTGCTTTATAAACAACAGTTGGTGCTGAAGTGATTAAATCAAGGTTATACTCTCTCTCTAATCTTTCTTGGATAATTTCCATATGCAACATACCCAAGAAACCGCACCTAAAGCCAAACCCTAAGGCTTGAGATACTTCTGGTTCAAAGAATAATGAAGCATCATTTAAACTTAACTTCTCTAGTGCTTCTCTAAAATCTGGATAATCATCTGAACTTATAGTAAACATCCCTGCATAAACTTGAGGTTGAACCTTCTTAAATCCTGGCACCGGCTTATCTGTAGGGTTATGCGTATGTGTAAGAGTATCACCAACAGGAGCACCGTGAATATCCTTGATACCCGCGATAATAAAGCCAACCTCTCCTGCCTTTAGATGATCAAGATCTTTCATTTTCGGCGTAAATACACCTACTCTATCAGCCTGATAAGAGACTCCTGTTGACATAACTTTGAACTTCTCACCTTTTTTCAAAGTACCATTTTTGATTCTAACTAATGAAACAACCCCTAAATAGTTATCAAACCATGAATCAATGATTAAAGCTTGTAGCTTATCATTAACATCACCTTGTGGTGCAGGAACTTTAGCAACAATTGTTTCTAAAACATCTTCGACACCTATACCAGTTTTTGCACTACACGTAGTCGCACCTGTGGCATCAATACCAATTATATCTTCAATCTCTTCAGCAACTCTATCAGGCTCAGCTGATGGAAGGTCTATTTTATTTAAAATAGGTATAACCTCTAAATCTTGATCAATAGCTGTATAGCAGTTAGCAACAGTTTGTGCCTCAACTCCCTGAGCTGCATCAACTACAAGCAAAGCTCCTTCACAAGCTGCCAATGAGCGTGAAACCTCATATGAGAAATCCACATGTCCTGGAGTATCAATAAAATTAAGTTGGTATGTTTGACCATCTTTAGCCGTATAATCTAAGGTTACAGACTGTGCTTTGATTGTAATTCCACGCTCTCTCTCTATATCCATAGAGTCAAGTACTTGTTCTTTCATCTCACGCTCAGTCAATCCATTACACACCTGGATAAATCTATCTGAAAGAGTTGATTTACCATGATCAATATGGGCTATTATTGAGAAGTTTCTTATATTTTTCATATATATGTATACTTTATCAGTTATTTATAATTTATAAATCTAGCTAACTATTATGCTATAAAATGATATTAAAATGTAGTGATAGTGCTATTTAAATAAGTAAATATTCATTAATTATGTTATATTTTTTATTGACAAAAAAGTTCAATGTATGCAAAATACTTTAGCTATTATATTTATATATTTGTGTTTCTCGATTTATCCCCCAGAGAAACTAAAGTTATAAAAAGTTAAAAAAATTAAAACTGGAGAATAAAATTGGCTAACTCAAAACAAGCGAAAAAAAGAATTATTCAAGCTGAAAGAAATCGTCAACACAATGTTGCTCGTCGTTCAATGATGAGAACTTTCTTGAAAAAAACAACTAACGCTATAGAAAAAGGCGATGTTGAAGCTGCAAAAGAAAACTTCACAAAAGTAGTTCCTTTACTAGATAAGTATGCTACTAAAGGTTTAATCCATAAAAATAAAGCAGCTAGACATAAGTCTCGTCTAAGTGCTAAAATCAAAGCTCTTTCTGCTGCTTAATTATTTTTTATCACTTTTCTATAAATATTTCCTATTTCTTGTATTATTATATCTTTTAGAGTTACAAAAAGTGTAATAACACAATACCTACAATTAAAATTTGTTATACACTGATAATATTCAGATATCGGAAAAATTAGATAGGTTTAGTAAAAACCTACACCCTACTCTTGTTGAAACAATTAAAATAGATACTGAATTTTATTTTGGCCTCTAGAATACAGGCTCTTTAGTTGGTGGTGCATAGTTCCCAGAGATCCCAACTAGTTTATCTTGGTTATTGAATGTCAATATTAGCTTTGATTCGCTAAAGTTACTAGACTGCATATCTTTTTTATAAGTGTTTATATAGATAAATTTATTAGGATTAAAGGTATCAATAATATCTGGCGAACCTAATATATATATAACTTCACTCTTTGTCATGTTAGGTTTAATTTCAAGAAGCTTTTTATTTGATATTTTTTTACCTTGAGGAACTGGCGCAGTATATGGTTCTATACATCCTGATAGAAAAAAACTAATAGTAGCCAAGATAATAATTTTTGTCAGTTTTTTTAGGTTCATTTTATTAATCTTCTAGGCCTGCAAATAATTTTTGATCAATAATATCACATAAACAATGTATTATAAGGAAGTGATTTTCTTGTATACTTGCAATACTATCAGATGGAACTCTCAATTCAATATCTTCTGGATTATACATGTTTTGTAATCTTCCACCACCTGCTCCTGTTAAAGCTATAACTTTCATTTCTAAATCATGAGCCTCTTCAACAGCTTTAAGTATATTCTCTGAGTTACCTGTAGTAGATATAACTAATAAAATATCATCTTCATTACCAAGTGCCGCAACTTGTTTAGAAAATACCTCTGCAAAGCCATAATGATTACCCACTGCGGTAATAGTTGCCATATCTCCTGTCAAAGAAATGGCAGGTAACGGAGGTCTTTCCATCTCAAAATGATTTAATAATTTTGATGAAAAATGCTGTGCTATAGCACCAGAACCACCATTGCCACATACCAAGATCTTTCCACCATTCTCTAGGCAGGAGACCATTGCTTTTGCAGCCTGAGCTATCGCAGGTGGCAAAACATTCGCTGTTTCTATCTTCGCTTGTATGCTACTTTCGAAATAACTATTAACCTTATCTAAAGAAGTCATTTTTTACTCTATATTTAAGTCCTAGAAAAATTTTACTATATTAGATTTTTGATAGCCAGTGTAATAGCCAGTATTTCAAATTAATCTATGTTTATATTAAAAAGTCATTTTTTATATTACAATATCTATAAGGTTTTTTTAGAGGTTAGCAATTTTTTACCGTGCAAATTAATAAATCTCACTCCGGCATTTCGTTATTAGAGATTTTGTTTGTAATTGCTATAATTGCGTTAATAGCTTCAATATCTATCCCTGTCTATTCTAATTATACCATTAGATCAAAGATATCTAATCAGTTAAGTTTTATGGGTGCAATTAAACAAGATGTCTCTAATGCAATCATTAATAATTCTAGTGTCTCCACTATTAACATAGATGACCCTCACATAAATGTTGATGATAATGCAGATATTTATCGAGATATTGGTAGCTCTGGAGCACAGACCGTTACAGGAGAGGCGTATATACTACTTAGATCTACTGTTAATGGTAGTATTATAGAATGGAAATGCATAATTACTGGAGAAAATATCACACAATCGATGGTTCCATCAACATGTCGTGGCTATGGTATCAACTTTTATAATGCACTTAGTCAGAACTCCTTAATTCCTGATGGATATGGTTTCCAATGGGGAGATAACCCTGCCCCAGATGGTTTTTTAGCATTTATAGACTCTGATCATCCTTTTACGGGTGATTGGTATACTGATGGTGGCAAGCTTGAAGTCTGGAATGGTTTTGAAAACTCTGATGGCAGAGAGGCTGCTATTGAGCTAGATGGGCACGCAAATGAAATTGTTGAACTATCTCATGATCTAAATACCGAAGGATTTAAAAAAATGAACTTAAGCTTTGAATATTACTCTCGTACAGGAGGTGAATCAGGAGGCTTTGAGGTTCTTTTGGGTGATGAAGTAGTTTATACACAAGAAGATTTTTCACCTGACTGGCAAAATATCAGTATTGATTTAGAAAACAATGATGATGCGCCAAACAAGAAACTGACTATTCGAGAGGCTGGAGCCGATGACAGTGTAGGCGCTATTATTGATCTTAAAACTATAAAAGTTACCCCTACCGAATTAATCTAAAGCTGCTATAAAAATATTTATCTTAAGCTTTTTCTAGGTACTCTAAGAATAAAACTAATTTTAGCTGTCCTAAGTAAAGATAAACTACTACAATCTAGGCAATTCTCAAATGCTGTTACAGTAATTGCTAATTTTGCAGATTCGACAAAAAATTATAATAAAATAAGCATTCCAGCAAAAAGTGTAGTTATTCTACGAAATAATAAAATAGCCCAACGTTTTACTGCTACAGGCTTTAAATAAACTTTATTATTTAATATTTTACAAAGAAAACTTGATTAGAAATGAATCTTAAGCATCAACTTGTATAATTTTGATAGCAGTACCAGTATTCTTCTTTATGGATTGAAAAATATCATTGTTTTTATTTTTTGCTATCAAATTAACACTTAAAGATGCCTTTAATTTTAAAGTCGTATTTTTGTTTCTAATAGAGTTAAAAACTAAACTCATTTCATAGCCTATTTTTTGCTCTATTGACATCCATAAATCTTTTATTGTTTCTCTTATTTCCTTATCATCTATCTTGCACAAAACATCTTCCATCCCAATCCGAGTAACATAATCAAGACATTCAGGCTTATAATGCTTATTTATTAATATTTCTAAATCTTTAACTCTATTATCCGCTGTCAGTATACAAAATTTAGTTATCATCTTTATAACCCCACTATTAAATTTTATATTAAAACTACTTGAGGTTTTTAAACAGGGATATATTAGAAATTATATTTTTATTTAATAAAACTAATACCAGTCCCAATTCAATAACCGCTAGCCCCTTTTATAAATTCGTAACAAGCTATCTGTAATTAAGTATACTTAAAAAATCTTAATTGTCAATTTACATAAATAAAATATATACAAAAATACATATAAGTTAATTTACTGAACAATAGTTTTGGTTTTATCTAAATTCACTCTTTAAGACTGTTGATTTAATCTGCCAATAAATTTATGAATTTTGTAAAATATAGCTATAGCAGTAGATATTTATATTTTAACAGTTATGGATTTTTTCTTTTTAGGATTAGAAGAATCATTAGGTAGTGATAATAAGTTTGTAAAGCTAAACAAGTTAGTTACCTTTGAAAAGTTTAGGAAAACACTTAAAGGTATCTATACTCAAGATATGACAAGGCAAGGTAGACCCGCCTATGATAGTATAATGATGTTTAAACTTTTGTTACTAGGGCAGTGGTATAGTCTAAGCGATAGAGAATTAGCATCTAGTTTAAGGCTAAGAATTGATTTCATGTATTTCACAGGTTTTACGCCAACGTCTAACTTACCTGATTATAGTACTATTAATAAGTTCAGAAACTTATTAATAGAAAAGAAAAAATATAAAAGGCTACTTAAAGAATTTAACAAACAGCTAGAAGCATTAGGCTTATCGATAAATAATGCCAAAGGTGCAATTATAGATGCTACCTTAGTTGAATCTGCAGGCAGACCTAATAAGCATATGGATAATCCAGTAGAAGATAGAAAAGAAGACAAAACCTCTATTCCTGATATTTCATATGGTAAAGATGTAGATGCAAGATGGATTAAGAAAGGTAATAAGAGTCATTATGGCTATAAAGTTTTTGCTAGTGTAGATGATAAGTATGGTTTCATACAAACAATACATACAGAGTCAGCAGAAGTCTATGAGGCTCATAGATTAGAAACAATGTTAGAAGATATTAACTGTAAACAGTTATTAGCAGATAAGGTATATGATACTGCTGCTAATAGAGAATTACTAAAAGCTAACAAAATTAATAATCGTGTACTTAAAAAAGCAGTTAGAAATAAACCACTAACTAAGAGACAAAAATTACGAAACATTCTTATATCTAAAGTTAGATATAAGGTTGAACAATGCTTTGGCACGATGAAAAGAAAGTTTAACTTTACTAGAGCTAGTTACTTCTCTACAGTAAAAGTAAGTGCACAAGCTTTGTTAAAAGCTATATGTTTTAACGCATTAAAAGCTGTCAATTTAATGGCTTAACTAGGATAGGTGTATTCATATCGGTACAAAATGCCGATATGAAACACAAAATAAGGATTTTAAAGTCAGATTTCTCTAAAAATACTCAAGATTAAGAGACATGAAAAAGGTCTTAGATTAACTCAACAGCCTTTTTTTTGTTTAAAAAGTTCTAGAAATTAAATAAATGTAATATTATTCACCAATTGCGTATATAAGATTGAGTAACTATATTAGAAATTTAGTCTGATATAGTTAATCCGAATGACTTATGTAAAATAAAACCTGTCATTCCGGACTTGATCCGGAATCTCCTAGCCAAAGTAAAGAGATCCTGAATCAAGTTCAGGATGACCGCATAAAAGTACACAATACAATCGGATTGACTATAAAACTGTAATAACGAATCAACTCTGCTACCTATTTTACTAAATAATTGCAACAGATCCTCTTAAAAAGTTACTATACGAAGAGAGATTTTTTCCAGGATATTGATTTTCTAATATTTCTTTAAGGACTTTATCTATTTTTTGAATCGACTGAATAGACTCTAAAGGTGATGATACATTATCTTCACTATGAAAATACTTAAACTTTATATCCTCACCTATCGCAACATTTGGACATGTACTTGCTAAATTTGTTAATTCTTTATTCAGCTTAACTAGCATTGCTAGCTCTTGATTTGCGCTCTGAATACCTCGAGAAATATATCTAATATTTCTTATATCTGGAACTGATAATGAATAATATATTGGTATATTATTTTCTCGCATACTAACATCATATTTTTTTGCATACATAATGATTGGGGCATTCTCACCAATTTGATAAACCTCATTATAAGCATTTTGTATCTGCTTTATTGGTAAGTAATCTTCATTATCGTGGGCAAAAACATACCCATGTTTAGACAATGACAGAATGTTTAAAATGCGCCTTACGGTTTCTATACTATATGGTCCACATTTGATAGATCTAATCTTATTAAGATAGCTATCCCAAAATTTTTCGATATTAAACCTATATTTTTCTATAAAACTCTGTTTATAAATATATTTATAAAATTTGCACCACTTTTCGTCATCAATATGCTTAAACCAAGAGTCTGAGAAAAAAAGTAACTCTGAAGTCCATTTATAAGGCTGTAACTTACTATTAGCAATTCCTTTAAATACTTCCCAATGTTCATATATGCTCTTCTTTGGTGAAGGTACATCTATTTTATAATGGGATAAAAGTCTTTTATGAGACCTGCTATCTGATATCTTCGGTACCATAAACGCACTTCTTACACCAGAAACATATTTTGATGAACAATAAAAAGGAAAACCTTCTAGAAATGTTATAGTTTTATCTAAAAATAATAAGTCTCCTGGCACATAAGTATGAAAGTTTGAGGGCTCTCCATCATAATCATCGAACCTCTCAGTAACACGGCTTAACTGCAGAGCAAGTAACAGGTTTTCATCAAGATTTTCACTAAAAAACCTGCTTATATCTTCTCCATAATTACTTTGCATAAGAAATAAAGGGTAATTACTGTCTGGAGAAATTTCACAAATAATATTATATAATTCAGGAGAAATATCTCTCACCTTTTCAGAAACTTCCTGCCAGACTACACTTTTAATCATTACTCAATTACAACTCCTTTGGTAAATACTCATCTAACATTACATTTATATTTTTCACTAAATATGGCTTCTCATAATACTTTGTAATTCCATAAAGTTTATAGTCTTTTTTAGAATTAGCTTTGCCAGAATTAACCAATATTGGACAAATAAAGTTATTTCTTACTTTTTGGATTTGTCTAATCTTAAGTGCTAATTCATAACCATTACAGTCTTCTAAACCAATATCTAATATAATAAAATCATAACATTTAGAAGTTATTAAAGAAATAGCCTGACTCTCATTCGAACAATTCTCAATAGCATAACCATATATTTCAAGCAATTCATTGAGCGATCTTTCAGAATCATAGTCATCTTCAATAGATAAAAAGTTAAGTGGTTGATCTTGACTCAGCTTTTCAAGGAAATACTTTCGCGTAAAAACATTCCAACTTTCGCCAATAACCTTATAAAAATCTGCTTTTACTTCATCTAAAGATAAATATTCTGTAAATACATTACTATTAACATCTTTAGTTTCACAATCTGATACACTTAAAAAACAGATATTCTGAAAAGTAAGAGTCGATAGGTCAAAATCAGATGTAAGACTATCTTGATCAATTAGAACTATCTGATAATTGCCATATTCAAGCACTTCATTTAATCTATTAATTTGATTCGCTGGCAGATAATCCAATTTATACAATGGGTTCGACTTTATTTGTAAATTTTCACCTAGATATAAAACGTTAAAATAAAATAAATTTGAACCTTGTTCCACATCTTCACAACTAGTGCCGATAATATTATTTAAAACATTTTCCATCCTATTAGATAAACGTATTAAACCTTTAATAGACTCTTCCTGTATAGTTAAATGCTCCATACTAGAAAGTGTTGTTGTATAAGCATATAAACCATTTAGAATTTCCTTAAGCTGATGAGTTTCAATTTTATCCATAATATTTATACCCAAAAAAGAAAATTAGTGCATAAGGTTATTATATATAAACTCTAAACAGTTTCGAGCTTAATCTAGTAAATTCTCAAAAATAATATTATTTTTTTTTTGGTTAACTTAAATATAATGCTTAGAAGTTTAGAATTAAATAAAAAACTAACTATTTTAAAACTTATTATAGATAATTAGGACCAAACAAATAATAGGTAGTATGGCACACATCAGTAAGAAGCTCCAAATGTATTCAAATGGTATATACCCCATTATAGAAACTCCTATAACAGCCGTCAGCATATTTATAAAGTTCATTGCCGCAGAAGCATTTGATTTACATTCGATTGCGGTCGATGCAAGATGTGATGCTGTAGGATATATAAAGTTACATACAAAATACATCAACGTTATTAGTATAAAAAATATAATAGGGGTCATATCATTACTTAGCTTTAACCCAATCGTAATCGCAATCAAAATAAGAAAACAAATCAAAGCTATAATAAGTATTTTATAGCTCTCATATTTATTTATTATTTTAGCTACTAATATAGAGCCTAATATAATTCCTATGATAGTCATAGATGTCCATATACTATATTCAGCACTATTTAAATTAAACATACTATGAGCTATAAAAGGCCCTGCTGCAGAATAGCAATAACTAAAAACTGTCATTACACCTAATGTCAATGCAAACACTATTAGCTTAAAGCTACTAAAAGCATCTTTATAACCATCAATAATAGCTGAGACTTTTAAATTAAAACCAAAGTCTTTTTTATTTTCATATAAAAAACTAGCTCCAAACATTATTACAGCATGAAATAACAACACATAGAAACAGTAACTCCAATTGCTATAAGTATTAATTAAACCACCTATTAATGTAGCTAAGGTTACGGACACTGCAAATGATATAGATGCATAAGATAAAGCTAATTTAGCTTTTTGAGGAGCTACTGAGTTATTCAATATAATAAAAGTACACACCAACCCTGCTGATGCCCCTACAGCTGTTATAAATCTTCCCATAAGTAACATAACCATAGAGGATGCTAGTAAACAAATTAGTATACCAATAACATTTATAACCATTCCTATTCTTAGAGTAGTAACATCGCCATATTTCTTTGCTATCGGTCCATATATTATTTGACCTGCTACATATCCTATAAGAAAAACACTCACCAGCCACTCAACCGCGCCGCTAGATAATCCAAACTCTCTAGAAATGCTTGGTAAAGCAGGGTTTATAATAACTGCTGAAGCACTGGCTATACTAATATAAGTTAATAAAATTATAATTTTATAATTTTTCATACTTTATCTTTTATTTATTTTTTTGATAAACATATAGTAAACTAAAAATAATTCTTTACAATAACCAATATATTTAACTTAAGTTTACTTTTTCTAAACAATGAAGAGCTATAAAAAAATTCCCATATCTTTATTTGAGGTTTTTCATGAACTTGTCCTATATGGTAGCTTTACAAAGACAGCAAAAGCTCTTGGTGTTACAAAGGCAGCGATAAGTCACTCAATAAAATTGCTTGAAAAAGAATTAAAAGTTGATCTAATAAACCGAACAACAAGGACTTTATCACTTACCCATGAGGGTAATATCTTATTTGATTATTGTGTTAATCTACAACAAGAAATAATAAAAGTAAGAGATTTAGCAGAGTCATTCCATAATGAACCATCAGGTATATTAAGAATAAGTACTAAACCTTTTTTTGCTCGGAAAGTCCTCTTAAAACTAATAAAAGAATATTCTAAAAAATTTCCTAAGGTACAGGTAGAAGTAAGTGTTGAAGAAAAGCTACCTAATTTTAAGGCTCAGGAAGTTGATATTGTTTTAGGAGTTAACTGGCCGCCCCCAGAAGATATTGTTGCACGTAAAATTGCAAAAACGAGATATGTCTTGTGCGTAAGTCCTGAGTATATTAATAAAAATGGTAGCCCGAAAAATTTAGAAGACTTATCTAACCATAATTACATTCCTCATAATTCTAGAGCTACTCCTTTAGTAAATATCAAAAATAATATTAAAGTTAATATCGCTAATCCAACATTATCAGCAGATAGTACTGACTTTATAAAAGAATGTATTTTAGATGGTATGGGCATAGCTCAATTTCATGAATATATTGTCAAAAAAGAAATTCAAGAAGGAAGGTTAGTTGAAATATTAACCAATGAATTTTTTAATGAACAAGAATTATTCATATATTATCCAAAAAATAAATTTGTCCAACCTAAAATAAGAGAATTCGTCAATCTAGTTATCAATAGTAAACTTCTAGCTACTAAAGTCTAAAAATCATATCATTTTATTATCAATCATTATAGTTTAGAATAAATCAAAACTATTTAATAATATAGTCGTTAATGATATCTGTACTACGTGAAAAAATCATTATTGAATCTTTTTTACTAACACTACTACTTGGAACTATTTCTCTATTAGGATATTTATTTTTACCTAAGGTTTTATATTTTAATTTAATTGCTATGATTGCTTTATCTGCAACACCAATTCATGGGGCTTATAAAAAACCTTACTCATATATACTAATCTCGGTTATATTAACAACGATTTCATTAATAATAGGTATATACATATCAAACAAGTCTGAGTTAATACCTCTCTGTACTATAGCTATGGGTATTCTAGCAGTATATCTGCCAACTCGTTACCCCCAAATTCCAGAAATTCTCACTAAATTCTGTTTCATTGCATATATCTCAAGCGCATTAACACATAACTCCAACAATCTAAGCACTATTTTGTTTGCTTTTTGTATAGTTGTAATAGTGTTACTTTTTTACTATTTCATAACTAATCAATTACTATATAAAAAACAAAAAACTCTTATTAGAGAGAAAGTCCAAGAGCCTTACCATCATTCTCTATATGTTGTAATTATTTCTCTAATTATTGGATATTTTATAACTAACCTCATGATTTTCTATTTACCAAACACAAGTTCTTGGTGGATTTTAATGACTATTGTTTTAGTTATAGGCTTCTCTTATGAAGGAATAAAAAAGACGGCTATTAAAAGAGGTATTGCTAATATCATAGGCCCAATTTTAATTGTTCTTATGATGATACCAATAAAAGAGTATTTCCATCTACAAATCGCTTTACTACTTATATTATTTTTTTTAGTAAACTGCTTAATTTCTTACTATCTATTATTATCTTTATTTGTTTCATGCATGATTATTAGTTGGCATATTGTTATATCATCGTCACAGCAGTTATATGCAATTGCACTAAGCAGATCACTTGAAACTCTAATCGCCGTATGTATTGTATTAAGTGTAAGTTGGATATATAAAAGAACAATATTTAGACTTTATAAAAATTAAGTATTTGCTCTACTTAGAAGAGAAAAATTATTTAGCTGGCCTTTCTCCAAATAGACTACTACCTATCCTCACATCTGTACTACCATGCTGTATAGCTAACTCATAATCAGCACTCATTCCCATAGATAGCCTACTCAACTTCAAACCTTGAGGTAACCCAGTGTTAACTTGATCAAAAAAGCTTTTCATCCTCTTGAAACTCTCTTGTGGTAAAACAGATTTGGCTGGGATACACATCAACCCAACAACCTTTATATTAGTTAAACTTTCTGATCTTTTGATACAATCAATAACATCATTACATTGTGAAGACTTAAAACCTGACTTATTAGGATCATCATCAATATTTATCTGTAAAAACACATCCACCGTTTTTTTTAGCTGAGATGCCGATTTATTGATTTTTTCAAGATGCTCTATTTTTTCAACACTTTGTATCGAATCAACATACTTTACTATATGCTTTATTTTCCGTGATTGTAAAGAACCTATAAAGTGCCATCTCAAGTTAGGAAGTTGTTGAGCTTTTTGCTCAAGCTCTTGGAAGTAATTTTCACCAAAATCTTTTTGTCCTAGATCTGCTAAATATCCTATCTTTTCTAGTGACTGGTATTTACTCACAGCTAGAAGATTTGCATGACTAGCTATATTTTTAGTAATTGTTGTATAAGCTTGTTTTATATACTCTTTATTTAGCATCTTTTTTTCTCATTACTATTAGATTTCTTTCAGCTTTTAAGAAGGGAACTTTTATTTTAAATTTTTGCGTATCTAATGGCAGCTTTGCTAGGTTTTGCTCTTCTAAGTCAGGGCCTTTCATTGCCAGCATTTGATTATCAGCAGTTAAAAACTGCTTACATAACTCATAGAAGGTATCAACGGAACTAAATGCTCGTGAAATAATATTATCAAAACTTCCACCTAACTCCTCAACCCTAGAGTTCATAGGATTTATATTATTCAAACCTAAGGTTTTCTTGACATTTTTAAGAAACATAATCTTTTTACCGACACTATCAACTAATGTGAATTGATGATCTGGATATAAAATAGCAAGAACTACACCAGGTAAGCCGCCTCCAGTTCCAACATCTATAGTTGATGAACCTTTTAGATATTTAGCAACAGCTAAGCTATCAAATAAATGCTTGACCAACATATCATCAATATTTTTGATCGCCGTCATATTATAGACTTTATTCCATTTTTCTAATAATTTTAGGTAGTCTATCCATAAGTTAATTTGAGTTTCACTAGCTTTAATATCTAACTCTATCAAAGCTTGTTTAATTTTGTTATTCATATCCATTTTCTAGAAATATAGTTCTTATATAAGCTATAATAAGTTATATTATAAGCTTTATAAAAAATAGTTGGGATTTAAAATTTAATTAAATCCTAAAACTGATGCGTATAGTATGATTTTATCAAGGAAATTTGGTGCCGCAATGATTATCTCTGGCACCTGTATCGGAGCTGGAATGTTAGCTATTCCAGCGACCGTCGCTAGCTGTGGTTTTTTTATTGGTTCTGTATTAATTATTAGTATTTGGGCTTTAATGACATTTACAGCTTTAGTTCTAGCAGAAGTAAACTTAAAAATGGATGATGGCTCAAACTTCATAGAGATGACAAGTAAAACGCTTGGCCCTATTGGTGTTGGAATAGTCTGGGTTTGTTATGTTCTACTACTTTACTCTCTTGTTGCTGCCTATACAGTTGGCGGAGGAGCTTTATTATCTACAACATTAGATAGCTTAAATATTAATCTATCTGAGAAATTTACTGGCATTATTTTTATATTAATACTTGGGGTATTTATCTATATTAGCACCAGAGTGGTTGATCATGTCAACAAACTCATGTTGACAGGTAAGCTTCTAGCATTCTTTTTATTAATTGCGGTGTTAGTTCCTCACGTTTCAACTGATCACTTAACATATCAAATTAAAAATCCAAATTTTATTTGGGCAGCATTCCCAATCCTTTTAACTTCTTTTGGCTTTCATCACATTGTTCCAACACTTAGAACATACGTCGGTTCAAATAGAAGTTCTCTACGCCAGGCAATTATATTAGGTAGTTCAGTACCTTTAGTAATATATTTACTTTGGATCTTTGCAACTCTTGGATCGCTACCTGTAGCAACGCCAACAGGAATCTTAGGTAAAGAATCTGGCGAGATAACATCTGTAATAGTTACTCACTTTAAAGGAACATCAAGTTACATTTCCACAATATCATTCTTTTTTGGCTTTTTTGCTTTAGCAACTTCTTTTTTAGGTGTGGCATTAGGATTATTTGATTTTAACCGTAGTACATATAAAATCTCAAAAAATTTACATAAACATAAGGTTCTTGCTTTTGTAATTACTTTTTTACCAGCATACCTATATGCAGTCATATATCCTGATGGTTTCAAATCAGCATTAGGCTACGCAAGTATTTTTGTTGCTGTGTTGCAAGTTGCTCTACCTGTAATGATGCTTTGGGTAATTAACTACCGTAAGAAAAAAGATTTTTTTAGTACATCTACTATAACTATAGTCGTAGTAGCTATCGCAATTATTATAATTTCTTTACAAGTTTTCAGCTCTTTTGAATTACTACCTACGTTAAACTAAAGACTATGGTTCTTAATTTTCATATTGTAGGTTATTAAAATCACAATACCTACAAATATTGGTAGAATAACTGAAGGGAATAACATCAAAGTGAAGTGCTCGCCTGATATTCTTACCCAAGCAAAGCCAACAGCATTTCCTATAACAAACATTGTCATACAAGTAGCAAAGAAAGGTATCTTCCAAACATTTGATCTATCGCCACGTAGAACTCGCCCTATCTCAATACCAAAATCTGTTGCTGTACCTGTCATATGGGTTGTCCGAGCAAAGCCTCCGAAAAATATCGTCGTAAAACTATTTTGCATACCCATAGCAACAGCTAAGAATAAATCATCAATCACACGATGATTACTAAAAATATCTATTAATAATGTTCCAGTTAACATCACAGCACTCTGCAAAACCAAAGTCTTGGTATGGTCTTCTGAAATAACATATGCATCAGTCTTCATTATGACGCCATTTACAGCGGCACCAACAACAAAGCCAAAGACAAGAATAGCCACTTTATATACAAAGAGCCAATCAGACCCAGCAATACTATGCCCAAGAATTCTTAAGTTACCTGACATTACAGCCACACTGGCACCAAAAGAGTTATACAAAACTACACTATCAATCCAACCAGAGTTAAAAATTAATATAACCGTAATAAAACAGGTAAAAGCCATTTTTTTCGTCAACACAATGTAGCTCCTTTTTATTAGCGTTTTAGAAATATTATATAGGCTTTATAATAAAAATCATTTTTTTATTTTAGTTTCCTTAGCTTGAGTCTTTACTAAGCATTTTAAACCTTGTGTTTTCTTAGATAAAGATCGAACTAAAGAAATTCTTTTTGTAAATAATTGTTGAGTTAAACGCATATTTACCCTCCCTTTAATTTTTTTAAAACCAACATCTTATCCAACTTTCCAGAAGAGGAAAGATAAATAATACAAAGAGAGTAAAACCTTGTCAATATAAAAACACAAAAAAACAACTATTTTATACTATCATCTATTAGCTCATCAAACTTCTCTTGAGATAAGAATTTTAGCTGTTTATTTGCTTCTTTTAGAGAAATATCTTCTTGATAAGCATAGTGTGCTAGTTCTGATGCTTTGTCATAACCTATAAAAGGGGCAATAGCTGTCACTAGCATTAAAGAATTATGTAGATAATAATTTATTTTTTTCTTATTAGGTATCATTCCTTTAATCAAGTAATCTGAAAAATTAAGCATACTATCTGATAACATCTGAACTGACTGTATAATGTTAAATATTATTAATGGTTTATACACATTCATCTCTAAATATCCAGCTGAGCCTGCCATAGCAACAGCTACGTCTAATCCCATAACTTGAGTTGCTACCATAGCCATGGCTTCACACTGAGTTGGATTGACCTTACCAGGCATAATGGATGATCCAGGCTCATTTTCAGGCAATATCAGCTCAAACAAACCTGCCCTAGGTCCACAACTAAGGATACGAATATCATTAGCAATTTTAAATAAAGAGTTAGCTAAGACTTTTAATGTGCTCATTAAAGCGACTAAAGCATCATGCGACCCTTGTACTTCAAATTTATTAGCTGCTGTAATAAAAGGTTGTTGTGTGATTTTGGCAATATTTTCGGCAACAAGTTTAGCGAAACCTTGTGGTGCATTGATTCCTGTTCCAACTGCTGTACCTCCTAAAGCCAACTCATAGACATCCCCCAAAGCTAGCTCTATGCGTTTAATATTTTTCTCAAGCAATGCCGCATAACCACCAAATTCCTCACCTAACTTCATAGGTACAGCATCTTGCATATGGGTTCTACCAATTTTAGTTATATCCATCCAAGCTTGCGCTTTGTCCTGTAAGTGACTCCTCATATATTTAACTGTTGGAAGTAGTTTCTGAGAAACTGCTATTACTGCAGCAATATTCATCGCTGTTGGAAAGCTATCATTTGAAGATTGAGACTTATTAACATCATCATTTGGATGAATAGGATTTTTAGTTCCTTTTTTATTACCATATAACTCATTTGCTCTGTTAGCTATGACCTCATTAACATTCATATTTAACTGAGTACCGCTACCTGTCATCCAAACATATAATGGAAAGTTATCATCTAACTTACCTTCTAATACTTCGTCAGATGCCCTAATGATCAGGCCACTCTTTTGCTCTGATAGTATACCTAGTTTATGATTTGTAATAGCAGAGGCTTTCTTAATAATAGCCATAGCTCTAACTACTTCTAATGGCATCTTATCATTGCCAATTGAGAAATATTTTAATGATCTTTGGGTTTGAGCACCCCAATACTTATTATTCTCAACTTTAATATCTCCTAAACTATCAGTTTCTACTCGCATCTCTTACTCCCCTATACACATATATATCAAATTTAACATTTTTATGCTGTGCTCAGAAGAACTATATATTTTTAAGTACCTTCTAGTTAAAATTAAATACTATTAAAAAACTCTCAAAAGGATAGATCATGCAAACTTTAGATGCATTAAAAAATCGTAAATGTGTTAGAGATTTTTTGTCTAAGCAAATTCCTCAAGATATCTTTGAAAAACTTTTCGAGGCTGCAAAATGGACACCTTCAAGTAAAAATACTCAACCATGGAAAATTGCTGTAGTTAGTGGTCAAAAGAAAATAGATCTAATGAATAAAATTCTAAACGCTTGTGAAAATGGTGAAAAACCAAGGATGGAATATAATTATGATGGTGATACCCCCTTAGAGGGTGAATTAAAAGAAAGAGCTATTAAGTGTGGTCACGATCTATATACTGCATTAAATATCTCTCGAGAAGATAAAGAGAAACGTATCAAACAATGGAAAAAAAACTACATCTCCTTCGATTCTCCATCAGCTATTTTTATATTTAAATATCCTACTGACAGTATTAGTAGTTATATGGACTGTGGCATGCTAGTACAATCTATCTTACTTGCCGCTACAGATTTAGGACTTGCAACATGCCCACAAGCATCACTAGGACATTATCCTGATATTGTTAAAAAAGAACTAACTGGCTTTGATGACTGTACACTAATATGTGGAATAGCCATAGGTTATGAAAATACCTCAGCAGCTGTAAACAACTACCGTACAGAAAGACAAAGTATTAAAAACCTTATCAGTTTTTTCTAATCTCTTTAGTAAACTTCAATATGATGCTATTATTAAAACATTAAAATTAAATTTAATTTAATGATAGATATGGGCGTACTCAGCAAAGATATTATTGAAGCAACTCGCTACTTCCTAAAATTAGTTGAACTAGGCTCGTATAGTTCAGTCAAAAAATATTATGGTGTTGAGCTTAACACTATAAAAAATAAAATTGAAAATTTAGAAAGGTTTCTTGATATAAAGCTTATTATGAACATACAAAACCGTATCTCACCAACAACTGATGGTATGAAATACTACCACTCTTGTAATAAGACTTTTAAAGATCTAGAAGATACTATCCAAAATGTAAAGCAAAGTGGCTTTAGAGAGCGCAAATCAATAAAGATTCTTGGAGCTCCATTATTTCTAAAGATTGTTATTGATTTAGTACTTCCACAAATCCAAGAGATCAATGAAGAATCTTTTAACTTTGCTTTAGATAGTTATCAAATTGATAACCTAAATGGTAGTCAATATCAGTTTGATTCATATAGTGTTATTCAAATTTTTAATAAACATCTCGAGTTTTTAGACTTAGATGATTGGATAGTTTGCTCATCAGTAGAAGCTATAAAATTACCTGCTCACATATATGGTAATAAAGAACTTATCAAAGATATGCATAACAATCCTCAAAAGATTATGGAAGCACCTATCGTTTTTAATAGATATGACTTTTCTTTAGGAGTTACCGAGTTTAAGCATGGTTCAGAAACTTATAAATTTAATTTAGATAATGTTAAATATACAGTTGATAATGAAATACAAAAAGCAAACCTACTTAAAAGTAAAAATGTAATTGGCTTTATGCCTAAATTCTATCATGATGCCGTACTAAGAGACTACGAACATATGGCAAAAATAGAGGGAGTTGAAGTTGAGTTTCCTCTAGAACCACATCTAGTATTAGTATATAAACACTCAAAATATAAAGATGAGTTGATAAATATCGTTAGGGCTGGTATTGATAAAATAAGACGCAAATATATATATACATAACCAAAAACTACTTCTTTAAAACTCTATTTACTATTAAGCTTTCGATAGTAGCTACACTAGCATGAATAAATATAATAGCTAAGCCAATATAGGCAAAATATTCATGTAGTTCTTTAATTTCGATAACATCTGCTCTTGGCATCACATCAAGAATTGAAGGTAAGCCAAAAGGAATTACATAAGTTCCTTTTGCACTAATCAAACACCAGCCTAAAATAGGCATCAATATTAACCACACATACAAAAATACATGAACAAGCTTTGAAGCAATACTTCTAAAAGAATTATAGTACAACCTTTGGCCTATAATTGGAAACGTTACAAATTTTCTAATCACAAGTCTTAAGATAGTTAAAAATAAAACTAAAAATCCTATATATAAATGAGAGCTCTTCATAGCATCATGAAATAGTGTATGTTTGCCAAAAGTACTTCTAAACTCAATAGATATAAAAGCTAGAAATATCAAAATAACAGTAAGCCAATGTATGTAAACCATTAACCGATTAAGCTTTGTATGCATGCAACTAAGTAATAATTATTAAATAATCTATGATTATAATGATTTTTAGAAATAAAAGGAAAAATAATTATATAAAGCTCTTCTTAGAAAGTACCAAATATATTAAATAATATTATATAAATAACACTAGTAACAGCTATACATGCCGGAATAGTTAAAATCCATGCTATAGCCATTTTTCTAACAACTTTCCAGTTAACACCAGAATCAGCATAACCAGCACCCATTATTGAACCTGATGCTACTTGAGTTGTACTAACAGGTAAACCTATATGAGAAGCTGCTAGAACCAAAGCACCTGAGCTTAACTCGGCAGATACAGCATTTACCGGCTCCAGCTTAGATAGTTTAGCACTTAAGGTCTTTATTATCTTCTTTCCTCCTGAAAGAGTACCTAACCCCATTGCAATACCACATAATATAATTACCCAAGTAGGTACTTCAGTAGTACTTACTAGTCCTGCACTTAACAAAGCTAACGTAATTATTGACATTGTTTTTTGGGCATCATTTGAGCCATGAGAAAAAGAAAGTAAACTAGTAGATACAACCTGCATCTCTCTTATATATTTATTTGTCCTTCTAACACCACTTAATCTGATAAAAATATTCAGTAGAACTATACAAATAATTAGCGCTAAGAAAAAGGCCATTATTGGCGAACTAACCATAGGAATCAAAACCTTATTAACAACAGTCATATAGTTAACATCTTGATAACTAGCTCCGATAATCACAGCTCCAACTAATGAACCTATTAGAGCATGCGATGAACTTGATGGAATACCAAAACTCCAGGTAAAGAAGTTCCAACTAATAGCTCCTAAAAGAGCTGAAATTAATACAATATCTGTAACAACATTGGTATCTACTAGACCTTTTGAAATAGTTGCAGCCACTGCAGTTCCAAAGAAAGCTCCTAAGAAATTAAAAAATGCTGCTAAGCCTATTGCTTGACCAGGCGTCAAAGACTTTGTCGCAATTGGTGTTGCAACTACATTCGCCGCATCATGAAAACCATTAGTAAACTCAAAAAATAAAGCAACTATAATAATCGCGACTAAAACTATTGAAATCATATGGCAAATACCTTTTTAAACTTCTTTGACATGAATTCTCATTATTGACTCAGCTATTGAAGTACAAGTTGAAATAGCATTCTCAATAGCTTTGTAGATATCTTTAACCTTCATTATAAATATTACATCGCCCTCTTCAAAGTGAGAGAAGCGTTTAAGAGCATGAGCCAGGTCTTCCAAAACATTTTCATCTAAAGCTGTCAATCTAATATATAAGTTTTTCAAATCTTTCTTATTGCCTTTTGCAAAAGCTTTCATCATATCATCTAAAACTTTTGTCATTTTACGCAATGTTTCAACACAGTTTGCTAAGTATAGATTTACATCACCTCTTTCCTCTTCCATCAGGATCTGCATATACCTATGTATCTTAACAATTCTTTTATTTAGCTTTAGTAATAAAGTTATTACATTATGTAACTCAACTCTATCAATTGGTGTAACAAAATGTCTCGCTAATTCATGATCCATCTTATTAGCAACTTCAACAGTTACTGTTCTAGTTAACCTTAGCTCTTCAGAAAGCTCTGATAGAGTTAGGTTATCTTTTTCTTTAACTATTTGGCCTAGAATTCTAGCTGAGTCTTCAACGGCTTCTGTTGCCTCTATCATTAACTCAAAAAATATCTTATCTTGACTTGGGATCAGACTCTTAACCAGTTTGCGCAACATTTATATAATCTCCTAACTATGTTTTTGCATATTTGACACTCAAAGTTTATAACAAAGAAATAAGCAAAGACAACAAGAAATTATTATTTTTTTTATATTATTATTTTTATTGTTTTAGTAGCAAAACTAATATATTATATTGTGCTTTTTAGTGAGAAAAACTCTTTTTTAAGAAAAGAGAGAATATAGTTTAAACTACTCTCTTAAAAATTGAAAGAGTATTTTTTATGTTAAGAATTTAAGCTCTTATATTCACTAATAAATAAAATTCATATAAAGAGTTACAACCCATATTATAAACTCTATAGTAAAAGATACAAAAACTAATGCTGAGCCAGCATCTTTAGCTTTCTTTGCTAACTCATGATAATCCTTTGTTATCAAATCAACCACTCTTTCTATAGCGCTATTTATAATCTCTGAAAATACTGGCAAAAATGATACTAGTTGAAGAACAAATTTAGAGTTTATACTTAAAGGAAGTATCCAAATAAAGATAGTCAAAACTACAAATAATAAAAGTTGTAACCTAAATGATTTTTCATTTCTGAAAATATCTGATAAACCACTAAGTGCATACTTTGTATTATTAAAAAGAGTAAATTTAGGTTTATTTAACATCTTTAAAAGCCCTTATATAGAAAATTTAAATCATTTTCTTTAGATCATTCATAATATCAAAGGCTTCATTAGGCTCAACAAGTTTAAACCTAAACTTAGTCCCCGGAGCAAATTGCGCAAGCTTACTTATATCTGGCTCAATAACATTTACAACTCTAGGATAGCCTCCTACGGTTTGGCGATGCCTCATTAAGACTATAGGTCCTCCTGGAGATAGTTGCACTGTTCCATCAGAGACAGGCTGAGATATCATTTCAACTTTCTGTGTATCTAAGTTTGTCCCATTTAAAGGTAGTCCCATTTGACTAGAGTTTGGTGAAATCTCCCATGACTGCTCAAAAAAAGCGTTATCTTTTAAAATAAAATACTCTGGCCCCTTTATTACTCTTATGAAATTATTCTGATAATTAAGATTTACAAATTCATCTAATTTTTCAGACCTTTTACTACCAATCAGTTGCTGTAAATCTGGCTCAAATGCTATAGCTAAAACAATTGTTCTAAAGCCTTTTTTTGTACCTTTAAACTCTAAATTCTCATCCTTACTAAGCTTACAAACTCGATTATATGGAATATTTTGTGAGTCAGTTTCTGTTCTTTCATAAGAGGCTCCACATATAACCATTAGCAGGTCTCTATTGGCTTTTATTTTAGATGGATAAATCATTTCTATTGCTTGAAAACTATTAGGCTTTTTCAATAAATTATAAGCCGTAATAAAGCTTAATTGATCCTGTGCACCTTTAGGAGACACTCCCTTATCTTGAGTCCCAAATTCTCTTAATGAAATAGGAAAAGACAATCCTCCATTAACTGAAAAAAGATCTGTCATAACTAGCCTTTTGCTTGATTAAGTTCTTTTGCTAACTCTAAAGCTATCTCGCTATCAGAATGTATACATATCGTTTGTGAATCAAAAGCTATTTTTTCACCATTCACATTTATAAAACCTCCTGCTAACTCACGATACTGCTTAACTGCTTTTTGTACCTCTTTAATTTCTGCATTTGGTTGACCCCTAGGTACAAGCATAGGATTATTATTCTTATCTAATAGATAACCTCTTTCAGCAAAGCTTTCTTTTATTGTTTTTATACCATTTTTTTCAGCATATTCTTTCAAAAGACCGAAAGGACTAACCAATAGCTCTTGAACGTCATTTTTGACACACCAAGAAACAAATGTTCTAACTAAGTCTTCATTAACATTAAGCTCGTTGTATAAAGCTCCATGTGGTTTTATTGCTTTTATATTTCGACCAAAAAGAGCAAATTGCTCATCAAAAGAGTTACATAACTCATTATCAGGTATTTTGATAACTTTTCTACCAAAATTTTCTTTATCTGGATACGATATATGCGCTGTTATTTTTACATTATTCTTTTTGCAAAGATCTACGTAGTAATCAACACTTTGTTTATCTCCAGCATGGCCTCCACAAGCAATATTTGCAATGTCTATATATCTCACCAATTGATCATCAACAGCATGAGCAACGCCTCTTTCACCTAGATCACAATTTATCAAAAGCATTTTATATCTCCCTAAAAACTATTTTATCTCCAGGCCTAAGCTTAGAGAAACCTTTAAAATCTGATATACCAATTATATTCCACCCACTAGGTGTTTGCTCTGGAAAGATAGTTGTTTGAGCCCCTCCAATACCAACAGATCCTGCAACAATTCTATTCCTAGGAGTCTCTAATCTAGGTAATGACAGGCTTTTATCTAGTCCTAGTAAATATGGCAAGTATGGTTTAAAACCAAGCATCGCAATATGGTACTCATTTTGAGTATGTCTTTTTACAATTTCAGACACTGCCAACCCAAGTTTCTCTGCTGCTAACTCCAAATCTTGACCGTTATATTTAACATCTATATTATGAGTTTGTGACTCTATCACCTGATTATAATCAACATTCTGTATTCTATTTAAGATAGCCTCTTTAAGCTCAAGAGGATCACTATAATCAAAATGAAAAGCAACAGAATTATATGATGGTACAATATCATAGATATTAAACTTACTACAAAACTGATCATCTGCTATGATGCTTTTATATATTTTAAGGACTTTTAAGTTATCTTCTAAAGATAACTCATCGCCTAAGTTATAAACAAAGCAGTTTTGACCTAAAAAATACTCTTTCATAACAACTATTACCTAATTAACTTTACTAGTAATTTCTTTACAAGTCTCTGGCTCAAGCTTATATAAAGTAAATAAACCTACAACAGCACTTATACATATAATCCCAACAGCCATATAATCAGATATATGCTGAGCTAGATAAAAACATACAAAAGGTAAAAGCCCTCCATAAACTCCAAAGCCAATATTATAAGCTAAAGCAAAGCCAGTATAACGTATATCCTTAGGAAAACTCTCAGTGAAGATTACCATAATATTGCCATAAAATATTCCAAAAATAGCAGCCATCACTATAAAGAATAAAATTAGCAGATCACTATTAGACTTATATAGCCCATATATTGGTAAAGGTAATAACAACATTAAAACTAAGCCTGTAGCTATTATAGATTTAATATTAAAAAACTTAGTTAATTTAGCAGAAAAAGTACATGAGCCGATAAAAACAACTAAACTTATTGTTGTTAGAATAGCGACATCAACATTTTTATGGCCAAGTATCTGTGTAATAATATTTGGCAATATTGTTATTTGGAAATATGCAACAACAGCACCAGGGAAACATAACAACATCATAAAGACTATACTTTTCCAATATTTAATAACCAAGTGTACTAACTTTATTTGCTGCTTTTCAGTCTTTTTAGTATCACTATCACCACTATGTTTTATAAAGAAAGACATTACTACAAGGATAATTGCTATAGCAAACAAAATTCTCCAACCTCCTGCTGCCATAAGATCATCAGGAATAAAGTATCTAATAATTTGAAAGCTAACAATTGCCAACAATATCCCACCAAAAGCACTTGCTATTACATTTGCAGATGCTTTTGCTTTACCTAATATAGTATTTTCTTCTTCTACAAGAATAACTACCGAACCACTATACTGTCCACCAATAGCTATACCTTGGAGTATTCTAAATACAACCAGTAATATTGGTGCTAAAAAGCCAATCATTGCATAAGATGGTAATAGAGCCATACCAACAGTAGGAACACCCATAAAAAACGCAGCCCATGCAAGAGCCGTTGTTCTTGATTTTTTATCACCAATATAGCCAAAGATAATACCACCAAAAGGTCTAGCTAAAAAACCTGCAGCAAAAGCTCCAAACGCAGCTAAAAAATTAGCAAATGGACTATCAAGGTTAGGGAAAAATGCATTACCAATATATCCAGCACAAAACGAATATACTGTAAACTCATACCACTCAGCTGAGCTTGCTAAAAGTACTAATAATTTCTTCATTATTCAACTAATTATTTAAGAACAATACTTCTATTTAAGTATATTTTTCGGCAAAAATACACTTTTAATAAGAAATTAATAAAGATTTTTGAAATTTTATTTAATGAAAAGATATAATATTTATAAGAAAATAATTTTTTATTTAAGTCTTACTACTAGAACGTCAACATTTGCTTCATGTAAGATGCTGTTTGCAGTTGAGCCTAAGAAGAATCTGCCTATAGCGCCTCTTCTATGACTTCCTACAACAATTAGATCATTTTTACTTTCTTCAGCTTTTTCCAATAGGCTATTAGAAATCCCACCAATCATTACTGACTTCTCACCGTTTATATTGTTTTTCTCAGCAAATTTTTCTAAAGCTTCTTCAACTTTTGCAGTCTCATAAGTCATCAAAGAGATACTGTCATTTGGTATAACAAACGCTGTATCTAGCTTCGCATCATAGAGCTTAGCAACTTCTTTTGCCTTATCAACTACAGCACATGAATCATTTTCAAGATCTGTAGGTACTAGTAGTTTCTTATAATTATGAGCTTTACTTACAGCAGCTTCATCTTCACTAACCCTTACAGTTAGCACATCACATTTAGCCTTATGTAAGACAGCATTAGCAACAGAACCTAAAAGTAGGTTTATACCATGAGTAGCATGAGAACCTAGCACAATTACATCACATTGACTTTCTTCTGCGAATGTAACAATTTCTGCTGCAGGATTACCAACAAGCACTTCATGCTCAACTTTAATACCTGAAATTTTAGCTACTAGCTTATCTAGCTCTTCTTTTGCTTCTTTCTCTATTGAATGCTGGAAATCGACTATTGATGGCGCAAACGGCGCTACACAATCGATAACTGTAACTACTTTTAGAACTTCTGTATTATTTTTCTTAGCGAAGTCTACAGCAGAATTAATTACAACATCTGCATTCTCATAAACATTTACCGCTAATAAAACCTTTTTATACGCCATGACGACTTCTCCTAACATGTCTTCCTTTAACTTCATTATAACAAACAAAAATAAAAAAGCATTTAATTACACATCAAATTTTATTTTTATAAATTACTTCAAAATATTTCCATATTTCACTAGGTAATTCTTGATTTAGCTCAAACGTATATTCAAGCATTTTCTTAGGTTCTAAAAGCTCTCTAGCATCTAAACATTTTGAAATTGTACCTAAATATAGATATTCATCATTCTTGTTTGTCCTAGCAAAAACATACCTTGTATAAATATCTTTCGTTAAGTTTTTTTCTAACTTATCATTTAAATTCTTCCCTACTTTAGAGTAATAGGTAAATATTTTTGACGAAATAAATTTATTATCATGCTGTGTGAATTTTTTATTTTCATCAAAAGTCATAAAAAGAAGAACTTTATCATCAAAAGCTCTATATCCAGCTAAGTTAACTCCTCCATTGGTATAATCTTGGTTTAGCAGATGAGCAATATCCTTTTTTGAATACTTACTATACATTGCTAAACCTTGGTGTTTATAATGATTATACTTTTCTAGATACACCAACTTATTATATTCAAGCAAATCTCTAAGTTGAGATTCTAGGAAGCTACTATCTTTTATTAAATCTGCTACTACAAGTATAACTTTACCACTACTTATAGATATCAAAGGTTCATAATCTTGTCTTGCAGCATTAACTGTAAATATATCTAAAGATAGGTGTTTTAGAGCATTTTCAAAACTATCGATATCAAAGTCATTTAGTTTTCTTCTAATATCTGACTCAAGTTGAGATACTTCCAATTTATCACAAACTAACAAACTCTCTAAGACTAATATTTCATATAACCTTTTTGCTGGTGTAAATTCTTTAGAAACAAATTTCAAAACTAAATATTGTCTTCTACTAAGCTCTGCGATAGTTTCCTTAAAAGATTTCAATACATCATAGTATGTGTCTTTGGCAGATAAAATCACTTCTGGAGATATAAAATTATATTTTTGAAAATCGACTAATGTTGGTATTCCTCCAAGCTCTTTTTTCAATTGCTTATAATCTCTTTTAATATTTTTTAGCTGTGAAAAATTTGTTACCTGAATATTTTTATAAATAATTTCTTTAGCAATGCTGGTAAATGTTATTGTACTTTGTCCCACTATATAGCTATTTGGTGAGACAACAAACTTTTTAAGTTCATCTCTGTCATAACTATTATTCTGGCTTAATGCTACAGGAATAAGAAAGTTATTATCATAATTTGCAATAAAATCTAGAACCACAACGAAATGTTTATTTTTATACTTGCGTAAACCTCTGCCTAGCTGTTGAATGTAAACTATAGCACTTTGTGTTGGACGAAGTAATATAACTTGATTTACACATGGAATATCAATACCTTCGTTAAAAATATCGACTGTGACTATCACCTCTAACTTATTTGACTCAAGTTGATTTATAATGTCTGATCGATATTTTTCCGAATCTTGGCTTGTTAAGGCTTTGGCACTTATCCCTTTTTCAGTTAATTTAGTAGCCAACTGTTTTGCTTCACTAACATTACTTACAAACATTAATGCACTTCGATGATTACCACTAAACTTATAAATATTCATCTTAGCTATGATATGCTCAACACGATCATCGTTAATCAGCTTTGAGAAATCTTTAGCTAACGACTTTTCTGACTCAATATAGAAATCCTCTATAGCAAAATAATGAAATGGGCACAGTAAGTCTTCTTCTAGAGCCTGATGTAATCTAATCTCATAAGCAATGTTATAGTCAAATAACTTAAATATATCCGCTTCATCTGTGCGCTCCGGAGTAGCGGTCATCCCAAGTAAAAACTTAGGTTTAAAGTAATCAAGTACTCTTTTATAGCTATTTGCTTCTGCATGATGTACCTCATCAATAACTATATAATCAAATTCCCTTTTTAAAAAACCCTCTAAAACTTTTGGATTTTTAAGTGTTTGTATGGTTGCAAATAAGTATTCTGTAGAGTCTTTTTTATCTCCTGTATATAAACCTAGAGTTTTATCTTTAATAACTTTAGCAAAAGTTTCTTTAGCCTTCATTGCTATATTTGTTCGATGAACTATAAAAAGACAACGCTTAGGCTTAATTTTTGCAACATCAAAAGCGCTTAAGAAAGTTTTACCTGTACCTGTAGCGCTTATTATCAAAGCTTTACCTTTACTATCTTTTCTTAAAGCCTCTAGATTATCTAAAGCTTCTCTTTGGATTTTGTTTGGGCTTATTTCACTGTTTTGTAGATATATATTTTGAATAGTCTGTAAACTTTGTTGTTTTTGATATATTTTTCTATACTCATCGATAAAGTCACTAACCAACTTAGCTTGACTAAAGAGTTTATTAAACTCTGATAAAGCTTGTTTGATAATTTCATCATTCTGATTAGCCTCAAAGAGAATATTCCACTCACTATTTACTGTTAGAGCAGATTGAGTTAGATTTGAGCTACCTAACATTACCTGCCAACTTTGCTTATTTCTAAAAAAGAATCCCTTAGCGTGGAAGTTTTCTTTATCTAAAATCTTAAGCTCGATATTATTAAACTCAAGAAGAGTATCCAATGCTTTAGGTTCTGTGAAGTTTAAGTAACATCCCGTTAAAATCTTACCTTTTATATTATTAGCTTGTAGCTGGCGCAAAGATTCTAAGATACACAAAACTCCACTAAGTGTCACAAATGCAACACTTATTATAAACTCATCACAATTATTTAGCTGATCATTTAGTTCTGTTACGATTTTAAAATGTTTTGAATTTGTAAGAAATCTCTTAGAGTTTTTACTCATACTATATTTGGACAGGAACTGCAGAATTTAAATTTGTACTGCCTGAGCTTTTACCCCAACAGTAAATACCTTTATTTTGTTTCGCAATACCACAAACATATGTTTTAGATACACTTAATCTACTAAATTTAATATCTGTTTTAACTTTCTGTGGTTTACTAAAGTGTCCTCTTTTTCCATTACCAATCTCTCCCTGCTCACCATCTCCCCAACAATATGCACTTCCTTGCTTGTCTAAAGCACAAGCATACTTACTCTGACCATATACTTTTTCAAACTTATTCTTATCACTGAAGTTCATACCTAAAGAATCTGAAGTTTGAGCTTGTTGTTGCTCCTCTGGCTCTTCAGTATTCTTATCATTAATACAGTAAATGTTGTAATCTTTATCCATAAAGCATTTTGAGCCACTCTTCTGACTAAGACCTTTGGCTTTTTGAAGTTGTTTATAATGCTCTTCTATTTGTTTAGCATTATCATTATCAGAGTCAGCTTCGATAATATCATGATGACCAACCCTAAGCTCGCCAGAAGCATAATAAGCTATATTTTTATTATATTCATTATTCCTATTGTAGGCTGAAAAGAAACTTTGGGTAAAGGTTTCAAGAGCAAAAGCACTACTATATATCAATAAAAGTGCAATTATTATTATATTTTTTTTCATAAATAATCTTCTTAATATTATTTTTTAAATTTTAACTGGCACTGAGGAATCTAAGTTTACAGTACCTTTTTTACTTTTACCCCAACAGTATACATCATTAGATTTCTTGGCAACTCCACAAGTATATGTTCTTGCCATAATTAATCTACTAAACTGCATATCTGTTTTGACTTTTTGTGGCTCATTGAAAAGACCTTTTTCTCCATTTCCAACTTCACCATTACTACCATCTCCCCAACAATAAGCATGATTATGTTCATCTAATGCACAAGCATAATGTGCTTTTGTGTATACTTTTTTAAACTTAACATTTGTATCAACTTTTTGTGGAGTTTTTGCTTTGCTTTTTATGTTAGGCGTACCAAGTTGACCTCTTTTATTACTACCCCAACAGTAAACCTCATCACCATCGTCTAGAGCACAGTTAAAATCATCTCCTTGACGAATATTTTTAGATTTTTTAAGCTTCTCAAGATGCTCTCTCATTTCCTTACTAAGTCTTTTACCACCATCACTAGTCGTATCTTTCCTAAGCTTATAATCTCCACATCTTATTTGTCCTGAAGCATCATAGCTACAATTATAATTTTCAGACTCATCCTTACTGAAGTTCAAACCATACTTCTGAATTTTTGCATCATCTCGATAATTATTATTTTTAGGTGAGAAGTTATCAGTTGAATGATTATGTTCATCAAAAAAAGACTGCGTAAATGTAGCAAATGCATGAGTACATAAAAGTACAGCAGCTAGAAGAACTATAATTTTTTTCATAAATAAAAGTTAATTTTTAAAATTCCATATAAATGTTAAGTAATGATAAATCAAAATACTCACAAGTAAAATTCTATAAAAAGATTTTTTGCTCCCAATAACGCAAAAAACTAAAGAATCTCTCTTCTTTTGTATAATTCTCTCTATCAACGTAAGGTTTTGTTATAAGTATTGGGTAGCACCCAGCTATAAAGCATGCTAAAGCTCCCGTCAAGAGTCTATCATCAACAAGAGCAACTTCTTGTGGCTCACAAGCTACTGTGTATATAATCTTATTGAGACCATCAGGGTAAGGCTTTTTTGCAACCCCCGATATAAATCTAATTCTAGGAAAGTATTTCTTAAAATACTCGAGTCTTTCTTGAGTTGGCTTATTTGAAAGGATAAATATATTACTCTCGTCAAATTTAGTAACAAAGTCATCTAGCCACTGTTTAACTTCAGCAAGAATTTCTGGCTTACCATGGCTAGCCAACACTCCATCAAAATCTAAAGCCAAATAACTAACTTTCTTGTCACTTAAGAATTCAGGCGTCAAGTGAATAACTCTTTCTAAGCAATTGCTATACTTTAGAGATTTAAGCATTTTTCTATGCCTAAACATTTGTTTAATAGTATATAAAGATCGACTAAGCATTTTTTTTCAAATCCATATCTTTTTTCAAATATAAAGCTTTTTGATAAATATCATTTTTTTTAAGTTTTAATAGCTCTGATGTTAATTTAACAGCTTTTTTTAAAGGTAACTCATCAAGTAGTGCTTCTAGTAATAAGTCTTGATCAATATTTGATGAATCTGATGTACTTATATTATTACAGTCAACGATGACAACAAATTCACCTTTTAACTTTTCTGGATAATCCTTAAAAAACTCTATCACATGAGCTGGTTTACCATTAACAAAAGTCTCAAACTGTTTTGTTAGCTCTTTTGCAACAGCTATATCTACATTTGGTAAAATACTATCTAAGTCCTCTAGTAAATACTCTATCCTATGCACAGACTCATAGAGTATAACTGTTGTATTTAGTTTTTTAAGATCTTGTATTTGCTCTTGTCTTTTTGCTTTCTTTGCAGATAAAAAACCTTTAAACATAAAACTATCAGAAGGCAATCCAGCAGCCGATAAAGCTGTGGTTACTGCACTAACACCAGGAATGGGAACTACTTTGTAATTATCACTACGTAAGTTTGCTACTATCTTATATCCAGGATCAGATATTAATGGAGTGCCTGCATCACTAACTAAAGCAACCTTTTTTCCATCATCCAAAAACTCTTTAACCTGTTGCACCCTGGACTCCTCATTAAAATCATGACACGATACTAGCTTTTGTTCCGCTCGTATATTAAGGTTCATTAAAAGCTTTGCTGTTACACGAGTATCTTCAGCTAAAATCACATCAGCTGATTTTAGTACATCCATAGCACGGAGAGTTATATCTCCTAGATTACCTATTGGTGTCGCAACAACATAAAGAGTTGAACTACCTATACTATTCACCTAACATCTCCACCAGGTTTGTAACATCTCCTGCTCCTTGTACTAAGATAATCGAATTATCATCAATAATTTCTTTTAAAGTAACCAAAACTCTGCTAAAACTATCTACTAAAATACAGTTAGTAAGTTTTTTGGCTATATCTTTACTTTCTGCTCCTTGAATAACCTCTTCACCAGCTGAATAAGTTGGAAGTAAAACTAACTGATCCGATAAACAAAGAGCCTTTGGCCAATCTTTAAATAGATCTCTATTTCTTGTATATCTATGCGGCTGAAAAATATGAATAATCTTTTTATTAGGAAATCTATCTCTAACAGCCGACAAACAGTTAACCACCTCGACAGGATGGTGGCCATAATCATCGATTACTTGAATTTTATGTCCTAAAATAGTTTTTGTATACAGGTCAAACCTTCTTGCTACACCTTCAACACTTAATAATGCTTTTCTTATATCTTTATACTCAAAGCCGAGATCTAAACAGCTAATGATACATGCTGTGGAATTCTGGACATTATACTTCCCTGGTAACTGAATAGTAAAATCTAAATCACTACCCTTATAACAAACTTTAAAATTAGTATAATTATTTGCTACATAGTAATCTTTTATCTGAGCATCGGCTTCTTTCGAAAAACCATATAGAACTATATTTTTATCATCCAATGAATCTTTTGCTAATAAATCATTACACCCTTTATCATCAGCGCATAGATAAATATTCTTAATGGTTTCCTTAGAAAGAAATAGCAAAAAATTGTCTAAAAGATTAGCGTAGCTATTTTGATAAGTTGTCATATGATCGAGATCAATATTAGTAACTACAGCAGATTGCGGATTTAAATGCAAAAATGATGCGTCACTTTCATCAGCTTCAACAACTAACTTATCTGTACCATTAACTTGTATATTTGAGTCAAAATGTTTGACCACTCCACCAACAACAAAACTACTACTCTTATCAAGATGACATAACAATGTTGCCAATATACTAGATGTTGTTGTTTTACCATGAGTTCCTGTTACAGCAATACTATGATTAAAATTTTTCATCAAAATTGCTAAAAACATTGCTCTTTGTAGACACTCTATACCAAGCGTTTTAGCTTCTTGTAGTAAATGATTTTTAGCAGGGATTGCACTTGAATAGACAACCATATCATAACTAGACAAGCTAATATTATTTGTTGTAGTAAAGATTTTGATTCCTAAAGACTTAAGTTTAGATGTCAGCTTAGTAGAGCTACTATCATAACCCTCAACAACAGCTCCAAGATTTCTCGCAGCTATCGCAAGAGCTGAAACCCCTATACCACCTACACCAAGAAATAATATTTTTTTATCCAAACCCGTCTATACAGCAAGTATGCAAACATTTTATATATTAGATATAATATCACACCAGCTCTATCAGTCACAGTCCTCGCCAATATTTAAACACTGCTTTACTTAGCTCTTGCAACATACCTTTACCATCAGCAGCATGTATATTATTATCTTGACACCATTTTGTAAAAGTAGTCCCACCATCTGCGTACATTAAGTCATAAGCAAAAGCGTTTTTAGAAAAGTTAGTTGTTTTTAATGGCAGCATCTCTTGGTAAATACTTGATGATGTCGAGTTAATAACAATATCAAAAATACCTGAGATATCTGAGAAATCTTCAATATTTATGGAAAAATCCAATTTAAATAAATCAGCAATAGCTTGTGCTTTCTGCCTAGTTCTATTTGTAATAGTTAGCGAAGCTGGTGACTCTTTTATTATTGCTGCGACAACTGCTTTTGCTGCACCACCTGCTCCAACTACAAGAATTCTTTTATCCTTAAATTCAACTTTATAATTATTTTTAATGTCATTAACAATTCCTAAACCATCATAATTTAGAGCTATCATCTTACGTTCAGGAGTAAAGATAACATTACTAGCGGCACCGACCTTTTTAGCTGTCGTATCAGAGCCATCAGCTAAGTCAAAAACCTTTTCCTTATGAGGAACCGTTACACTTAAGCCTTTAATTTGATTATTATTTTTAAACTCTGTAATCTTCTCTTCCAGATCTTCAGGTTTAACTTCTACAGCAGTAAAAACAATATCTTGATTATATTGCCTTGCTAACTCCATCTGAATTTTTGGTGATAAACTGTGTTTTACAGGATACCCAATAACATGGTATAAATCTGACATTAATAACTCTTTATCAATTTAGAATAGTAAGATTATATCATGCTAAAAAACATGATTAACTTGATTAGCGCATAAAAAATAAATATCATTAGGCACATAAAAAAGTAAAATATTCAAATATTTAAAATGAAAAAAATAATAATAACGTTAGGTTTAAGTGTATTTTTATCTACTGGTTTTAGCTTACAAGTATCAAGCGGATCAACTCAGAAAGTAGACTCTAATAGTAAAAGAGCCCCTACTACAATGAATGCAGCACCGATAAATCTAACTAAAGAACAACAAGCTAAACAAAATAAAATACAAATAGATCAACCTAAGCAAAAAGAACAACTTGTAGGTTCTAGCTCTTCTACATGGACTCCTGCATACCTTAAAGTTAAAAAGTTCAAAAAATGTTTAAGCACTGAAGAATACAGAGGTTGGCAAGGTTACTGCCTACCAAGCAAGCAACCTAAAAAGTGTCCTGATGCATCATGGAGCGAACTAAACAAAATGAACTTAATTCCTTGCTCAAAAAGCAATTAACCACTTTTACAAATACAAATAATATTTGACTAATCGCGGTCTTTTCTATAGAATACCGAAACTATTTCTGTGATTTATAAAATAAAGAAAATTTTAAAGAGGAAAATAAAATGAAAAGAACATTTCAACCTTCAAACTTAAAAAGAAAAAGAACTCATGGTTTCCGTGCTCGCATGAAAACTCTAAGCGGAAGAAAAGTTATCAAAAACAGAAGAGCTAAAGGTAGAGCTAAACTTAGTGCATAATTTTTGTTTAACAAAACAAAATATACTTAACAAGAGTGAGATCAAACAGGCTTTTGATAGCGTTGAAAATAAGCTAAGCACTTTACACTTTACGTTTTTGCTAAGCAAAAGAAATATTAAAGATCCTGGCATATGCGTGATCTTACCTAAAAAAAGCATCAAAAAAGCTACCAAAAGAAATCTTTGTCGAAGACTTGTTAAAGAGTTTTTTCGTTTAAACAAACTTTTCTTAGACCAAAAGAGCCTGATTGTACTGAGCAAAAAACCAGCATCTCAAGCTACTAAGGAAGAATTGTGGCAATCTATAGAAAAATTCTATCATTTTTTAAAAGAATCACAGTAGTTCCTTTTATACTATTAATCAAGTTCTATCGTTACTGTATTAGTCCCTTTATACCTGCTAGATGTAGATATTATCCAACTTGTTCTGAATATGCTCTAGAAGCTCTAAAATCTCATGGTATACTAAAGGGATTGTATTTAACTACACGTAGGCTCTTGCGTTGTCATCCATTAGCAAAAAGAGACTACTTTGACCCAGTTCCGGCAAAAACAAAAGGTTTAAAAAAATAATGAAAGCTAACCATATAAGAATATTACTATTAGTCACAATAGCAATAATGTTTATATCTCTAATGGGCAGATGGGAACAAACATTCCCTTCAAATAATAATGAGCAGCAACAAACAGCTAAAACTCAAGAGAATAGCCATTACACAAAATCAGCTGACTCTACTAAGACAAGTAACACAACCAAGGATCAAACTCCTAGCTTAACAGCGAAAACTAGCTTCTCAAAATATGATAAAGCTGATAGCGTAACTATAAACACTAAAGTTTTCAAAAACCTGAAAGTTAGCCTGCTAAATGGCGCTATTACTTCAGCATCTTTAAAAGACTACACAATTAGCTTAAAAGATAAAACTCCGATGAACCTTTTAACAGAAAAACAAGGTTCTGAATATATTGCAAAAAGCAGTATTGTTATAGACAGAAAGCCTGTAAATGTAGAGTTTAAGAATCAAGGCATTAAAAAAGAAGGCGATAAGCAGATTCTAATTCTATCTGGCTCTGTAGATGGTCTAAATATAACAAGAACATATACTTTTGATGATACTAAATATAATATTTCTATATCTCAAAAAATTACTAATACTAGTTCAAAATCTATTGATGTAATAGTTGATGATTCACTAGCTAGAGATTTTGATCCTGCCGGAGATAGCTTTAGCTTATTAAATGCTCATAGCTACACATTTACTGGTGTTGCTTATTCAACTCCACAAGATAAATTCAGAAAAGAGTCATTTAAAGATATATCTAAAACTGATGGCAAACCAACAGTTATTGATAACAACGGCCAGGGTTGGGTAGCCTTTTTAGAGCACTACTTTATGACTGCTTGGATACCACAATCATCAAACTCAAAAATATACTACAAAAACCTTAATGGTGATGTTTTTGAAGCTGGCGAATATACTAGCGTTACAATAGCCCCAAATCAATCACAAGATATATCTTCTGTACTTTATTCAGGTCCTATCATTAAAGATAACCTAGTTAGTCTAGCACCAAACCTAGAAAAAACTCTAGATTATGGTATGTTATCATTTTTCTCAGAAATCATTTTCTGGGTTATGAGTCATATTCATGCCTTAGTTGGTAACTGGGGTCTATCTATTATCCTAGTTACTGTACTTATTAAACTAATATTCTACCCTCTTTCTGCTAAGAGCTATCGCTCTATGGCAAAAATGAGAATGCTACAACCAAGAATTAAGCGTCTTCAAGAAACATACAAAGACGACCGCCAAGCTCTTGGTAAGAAAATGATGGAAATGTACAAAGAGGAAAAAGTTAATCCTCTTGGTGGATGTCTACCAATGCTAATCCAGATCCCAATATTTATCTCATTATATTGGGTACTATTAGAATCTGTAGAGTTAAGACATGCTCCATTTATTTTCTGGATTCATGACTTATCAATGAAGGACCCATACTTTGTACTTCCTGTATTAATGGGTCTATCAATGTTCTTACAACAAAGACTTTCTCCAGCTCCAGCTGACCCTATGCAAGCTAAGATAATGATGTTCCTACCTGTAATATTTACATTCTTATTTGCATCATTCCCATCTGGACTTGTGTTATACTGGTTAACAAACAACCTGATAAGTATCTTACAACAATGGTTGATAACAAGGCACTATCAAGCAACACATAAAAAATAACTAAAGCCTATGGATAAATCTTTTCTAAAACCAAAATACTGGGGAATATGGATCATAGTTGGCTTATGTAAAGCTATTGTAAACATACTCCCATATAAAGCTCTAATGCGACTTGCTATTGGCATTGGTTTCTTAGCAAAACCTCTAGCAAAAAAGCGTAATCAAATTGCTGTTACTAACTTAAAAATAGCATTCCCTGAAAAATCAGACCAAGAGATAAAAAAACTTGCTGATGAAAGTTATAAATCAGCATGCATGGCAGGCTTTGAAAGCTTAATATCATGGTTTATGTCAGATAAGAATTTTAAGAAGTTAAATATAGATACTTCAGAATTTGACACTTTTATCAATACCCATAATGACCCCAATAAGACTCTTTTAGCCTTAGGGTTTCACTTTCATTCCTTAGAAATTGCAGGAAGATATGTTGGTGATAACATTAAGCCTCTTTCGATAATGTACCAAAAGCATAGTAGTCCCTTAATGGAGCATATTATTACATCTTCTCGAGAAAAATATATTGATAAATGTTTCCAACGTAAGAATATAGTCTCTGTAATAAAGAGTCTAAAAAGAGGTATGACTATGTGGTATGCTCCTGATCAAGATTTCAAAGAGCATATTATCTTCGTAGATTTCTTTAGTAAACTTTGTTCTACTTTAACAGTGACTCCATGGCTTGCTCAAAAAACTGGGGCAACAGTAGTGCCTATGTATTATGTTAGAAAAAAAGATTTATCAGGATATAAGCTAATTTCTTGTGAACCAATTGAGTTCACAGGAGACCCTTATAAAGATGCAAATATGACCAATAGATTCCTTGAGAATGCTATCCGCAAATACCCAGAGCAGTACCTGTGGCAACACCGACGCTATAAAACAAGGCCTGAAGGTGAAGAGAAAATCTATTAATATTAATTATTTTCGACAATATTAGAAATGCCCGAACATAGTTTTAAAGTAGACAGAGATTAAAAAAATGGATAAATCTTTATTAAAACCAAAATATTGGGGAATATGGATTCTAATTGGCATATCTAAAATACTTGTCAACACGCTGTCATATAAAGCTCTCATGCATCTTGCTGTTTTTATAGGTTACTTAACAAAACCTATAATTAAAAAACGCCAAAAAATAACCATGATTAACTTAAAAATTGCTTTTCCTGAAAAATCAGATAGAGAAATAAAAAAGTTAGCGAATGAAAGTTATAAGTCAGCATGTATGGCAGGGTTTGAAAGTTTAATTGCATGGTTTATGTCAGAGAAAAACTTCAAGAAAATAAAATTTGATGACTCTGAACTTACTACTTTCATAAATGCTCACAATGATAAAAGCAGTCCTACTATTTGCCTAGGCTTCCATTTTCATTCTTTAGAAATTGTTGGTAGACACTCAGGCATAAACTACTCACCTCTAACACTTATGTATCAGATGCATAAAAACCCATTAATGGAACATTTAATCACCTCATCACGAAAAAAATATGTTAGTGAATGTTTCCAAAGAAAAAATATCATTCCAGTTATAAAAAGCCTTAAAAGAAAGACTACTTTGTGGTATGCCCCAGATCAAGACTTTAAAGAGCATATAGTTTTTGCACCATTTTTTGGTAAACTTTGTGCTACTCTTAAAGTAACTCCATGGCTTGCCAAAAAAACTGGTGCTGTTGTTGTTCCAACATACTACGTTAGAAACCCTGACCTATCTGGTTATCGAATAATATCTGGAGATCCTTTAGTATTCACTGGAGATGACCACGAAGATGCAATAATGACTAATAGGTTTCTTGAAAATGCTATTCGTAAATATCCAGAACAGTATCTGTGGCAACATCGCCGCTATAAGACAAGACCTGCAGGTGAAGAAAAGATTTATTAGTTATTTATGATTGATGAGCTATATGTTAAACTTTTAGATAGTACCTTAACTGAAGAATAAAATGAGCAATAAAAATTTTAAACCTAAAAACTGGGGAATATGGCTTATAGTAGGCATAATGAATTGCACTGCAAAGTTGCCTTTATTTACACATAAGTATATTGTGTTAGTTATTGGGTTTATAATTAAACCTTTCTTAAAAAGTCGCAACGAAATTGCTCGAGAAAACCTTAAAATTGCTTATCCAGAAAAATCAGATAAAGAAATAAATAAATTAGTTAAAAAAAGCTACTATTCAATGGTTTTATCAGGAGCAGAAACTAACGCTGCTTGGCTTTTATCAAAAAAAAGGTTTAATAAAATAAAGTTTGAATGGAGTGAAGGCTCTAGAGAAAGATTCGAAAAATACCATAGCGATCCTAATCAAAAACTAATTATATTAGGCTTTCATTTTCATTGTATTGAAATAATTGGTAGATACATGGGTCAAGAATTTCCTCCTTTTACAGTGATGTACCAAAAAAATGGCAACCCTCTTATTGAAGATTTAATAAAAGACTATCGCGAAAGAAACCTTTATAAATGTTTAGATAGCAAAAACTTTATATCTGTAATTAGAAGCCTAAAAAAAGGTTATACTATGTGGTATGCTCCTGATCAAGATTTTGGTTTAGAAAGCTCTGGAATTGAAAATTCAGTTTTTGCACCATTTTTTGGTAAGCTTTGTTCGACCCTTACAGTAACTCCGTGGCTTGCCCAAAAAACTGGTGCTGTTGTTGTTCCAGCATATTATGTAAGAGAAAAATGCTTAAAAAAATATAAAATTGTAACTGGTGAGCCTTTAGAGTTTACAGGTGATGCCTACAAAGATGCTGAAATTACTAATAAGTTTCTTGAGGATGCTATTCGTAAATATCCAGAACAGTATCTATGGCAACATCGCCGTTACAGAACAAGACCAAATGGAGAGCCGCAAATTTACTAAGGCTTATAAGAATGTTAAAAAAGAAGTTATTACTTATAGTTAGAGGCTTTTCTTTAGTTGAGCTAATGGTTGTAATAGCAATTATTGCTATTCTTGCATCTATTGGTATACCAACTTATAACAACTTTATTTTAAAAAGTCACCGTAGTGAAGCAAAATCAGAATTATTATCAGCATCAAATGCAGCAGATAATTTTGAAATTCGTAATGGTTCATTCCCATCTGGTAGTAATATAAATTCTTTTTATCACGCAAATACGCAAAGTGGGCTTTATACATTATCATATTGCTCGGGAGATTCATGCCCTAACTCTAGTGTTGACTATACAATAACTGCTACAGCTCAAGGGTCTCAAACATCAGATACTCCTTGCACAAGTATGGAATTACAAGTTAATGGTGCTATTGTTGATAAAACCCCTACAGAATGTTGGGACTAAAGAATACTTAATTAAAAATCAAGGACTACAAAAATGGCAAATTATAGTACAAATGAATTTAAAGGTGGCTTAAAAGTTTTAATAGACGGTAACCCTATGGTTATTGTTGAAAATGAGTTTGTTAAACCAGGTAAGGGTCAAGCTTTTAATAGAGTTAAACTTAAAAACTTGCTTAACGACCGTATTATAGAGAAAACTTTTAAGTCAGGTGAGTCTGTTGAGGCAGCAGATGTAGAGGAATTAAGCGCCGTATATTCATATTTTGATGGTGATAGCTACGTATTCATGCACCCAGAAACATTTGAACAATATATGGTTTCTGAAGAAGGACTAGGTGAGACTAAAAAATGGCTAAAAGATCAAGATGAATATCAAGTTGTTTTATTTAATGGTCAGCCTATTTCAATTATTCCACCTAATTTTGTAAATCTTGAGATTATCGAAACAGATCCAGGCTTAAAAGGTGATACTGCTGGTACTGGTGGCAAACCTGCAACATTATCTACTGGTGCTGTTGTAAGAGTTCCTCTTTTTGTACAAACTGGTGAAATTATAAAGGTTGATACTAGAACATCTAGCTATGTATCTAGAGTTAAGGACTAGTAAGTTATGCAATCTTCAAATAACTTAATTTGGATTGACCTAGAAATGACAGGTCTTGATGTAGAAGAGTGTAAAATCATTGAGATCGCAGCAATTATTACAGATAAAGACTTAAATATCATTGCTGAGGCTGAACCAATCGCTATTTATCAACCAGATGAAGTTTTAGAAACTATGAATGAATGGTGCATCAAAACTCACGGGGAAACTGGTCTTACGCAAAGAGTCAAGGATAGTAAAACATCTCTTGAAGAAGCTGAACTAAAGATTCTTGATTTTATCAAACAATATGTTCCATACCAAAGCTCACCATTATGTGGTAACTCAATATGGCAAGATAGAAGATTTTTAGCTAAATACATGCCTAAGATTGATGACTATTGCCACTATAGAATGCTTGATGTCACAAGTTTAAAGCTTCTAAACGAATACTGGGGTGATGGTGAGTTTTTTAATAAAAAAGCCACACATAAAGCTTTAGATGATATTCAAGAATCAATTGCTGAACTAAAGTTTTATAGAAAAAAACTACTCTCACTTTAAAGAGCTAATACAAATGAAAAAAATATCACTTTTAATTGTCTCTAGCTTGCTAATAGCTAGTTGCTCTACCCATCCGCTTGGCATATCTGATGAAACATGGCAGGCAATGACTCCTGAGCAACAAGCTCAAGCATACCAAAAGCAAGCTGATATAAATGCAAAGCAACAAGCACAAGAACTAGCATACAAACAGCAACAAGAGCAAGAAATTGCGAATATAAAAGCTAACCCTAAGTATGGACAATATATCCAATGTGTAATTAGAAAAGGTAAATATCAAGCTTTTATTAATAACTGGGATGATATTCAAGCATTTAGTTTTGATGCTATAAAAGGTAAAACAACTACAGCTAACCTAACATACTATCAAAATAATAATAAATTTTTTAATGAGAACCAACAACTCTATATTTCATTCACAGGAACTCAAATTAAAATTTGTAAAGACCAAAATGCTTTTTCAGATGACTGTTCAGTAATAACAGCAACAATGCCTCAATATGCAAAAGGCGCTAGAATAAAAATAGATTCTGGAATTCTTAAAGGTACTGCTAGATGTGACATGGTCTATGATGGCAATAATAGATCTAAAAATGGAAATGCAAACATCATAATCAATGTTTGATAATAATTCTCATTATCGTATACCACAATCAAATATCTTTTGCTATACTTGTTACACAAAATTACTTTTAGCTAATAAATACATTCTAGAGAACTAATTATGAAATATGCTTTGGTTGGCAACCCTAATTGTGGTAAAACAACAATATTCAACTCTCTAACTGGACTTAACCAAAAGGTTGGTAACTGGTCAGGTGTAACTGTTGATAAGAAAATAGGTGCTTTTAACTCAAATGAAAAAAAGATAGAGATTGTTGATATTCCAGGTATTTATTCTCTATCTGTCTCAGACGAGAATTCTATTGATGAGCAAATAGCATATTCTTTTATAGTCAATGAAAAACCAAATGCGATCATTAATGTAGTTGACGCATCAAATTTAAATAGAAGCCTATATTTGACTATCCAGCTTATAGAACTTGGTTTGCCAGTCATTTTAGCTGTTAATATGATAGATGTCGCGACTAAAAAAGGTATTGTCATTCACTATGATAAGTTGGAAAAAGCTTTAGGATGTAAAGTTTTACCTATAGTTGGTTCAAAAAATATTGGCATACAGGATCTAAAGCAAACTTTAGCAAACTCACAAAATACACCTAGCTTTGATCTAACTAAATACTACCCTAAGACTGTTTTTGATTTAGAAAAGCAAATTAGTGAACTACGTCAAAATAAGATAGGTAGCTTATGGCTTACTACAGAGCTTCTAGATGGTAGAGATATTCAAATTGCTCAAGAATTAGATACTGAAAGTTTAGGTAGCTTAGAAGAATCTATAAACAAAAGTCAAACTTTTGATATTGCCAAATCGCGTTATCAAGCAGTTGCTGATATTGTAAATATTTCAACTGAAAATAAAAAAGTTTCTCGAATTAACCTTACAAAAACATTCGATGCAATATGCATGAATAAGTACCTGGGTGTTCCTGTTTTTCTACTTATGATGTACTTAATGTTTTTATTCTCAATTACTTTAGGAGCGGCTGTACAACCTTTATTTGATGATTTCTCTAGCGCTATTTTTGTTGATGGAGTCGCTTATTATTCAAATCTAATTGGTTTACCAATAACTATCACGCACATATTATCACAAGGTTTTGGTACCGGTATTAATACTGTTTTAGCATTTATACCTCAAATTGGCTTTTTATTTATATTCCTATCGATACTTGAAGACTCTGGATATATGTCACGAGCTGCTTTTGTTATGGATAGATTTATGCAGTCAATTGGCTTATCAGGTAAAGCTTTTGTCCCTCTAATTGTTGGCTTTGGTTGTAATGTAGCCTCTGTAATGGCTGCTAGAACTCTAGAGACACGAAAAGATCGCCTTATGACTATCATGATGTCGCCTTTTATGTCTTGTGGTGCAAGGTTGGCTATATTTTCAGTTTTTGCGACAGCCTTTTTTCCAAATCATGGTGCATCAGTGATCTTCTTACTATATATCACTGGTATAGTAGGTGCTATAATAACAGGCTATGTAATTAAATTTACTTTCCTAAAAGGTGATACATCTCCATTTATTTTAGATATACCAAACTATCACGTACCTCATGCTAAAACAATCATGTTATATAGCTGGAATAGACTAAAATCTTTCCTTCTTCGAGCAGGTAAGGTTATTATACCTGTAGCAATTATTGTTGGAAGCTTAAACAGTATTTATATATCTAAGAATGAAACTCTTTTAAGCTATGGAAGTAAAGAGATTACCCCTATATTAAACCCTATTGGTGTCAGTAACGATAACTGGCCAGCAACTGTAGGCTTAGTAACTGGGACACTAGCAAAAGAAGTTGTTGTTGGTACTCTAAATACTATCTACACTCAAGCAGATGACGATGGTATACCAAAAAGCTTTAGTGCCATAGATAGCTTCAAAGAGGCAATAAGCACTACAATTGATAACTTTAAACATATTGATTTTAACCCAATAACTTCAAATGAAGCTGATGCAAATATGAGTACTACTGCAATGGGCAATATGGTTAGTAAGTTTGGCTCAAGTATCGCTGCTTTCTCATATCTACTTTTTGTATTGTTATATATTCCATGTATATCAGTAATAGGTGCCACAGTTAGAGAAGCTACGCGAGGATGGGCTATTTTATCAATAATTTGGAGCACATCGATTGCATATGTAGCTGCATTATTGGTTTATCAAACAGCTAATATTATCAATACTCCTGTGAAATCAATAAGCTATATTATTGGTGCTATTATTTATACTTTAATTATTGTATTTACAATGAAATATCTATCAACAAAGATAAGATTTGTTGCAAATCTTACAGGATGTTCAAGTTGTAATACTAAGTGTTCTTAGGTTTATGTTTTATTCGAGATATAAATAAAAATTTCACCCTCTTTGATTCTTGATATATTTAACACAGGATTATATGATCTACTATTATAAAGCTTATGTTATATTTGATAGTAGGGATACTTATATGGTCTTTGATACACTTTATGCCTACGTATTTTTTTAATTTTAGGAAAAAATTATTAATGTTACTGATGAAAACCCATATAAAGGAATCTTCTCATTACTAATAGTAGTATCTATAGTCTTAATGGTAATTGGCTGGAGAACATCATCTGCTGAAACAATATACTCTCTGCCACAAACTATAGCTCATCCAATCACTTTTATATGTGTAACAATAAGCTTTTTGCTTTTTTTCTCCGGACGTATTAAATCAAGGATTATAAAACATATACACAACCCTCAGCTGGCAGCTGTTATAGCATGGGGAGTAGGACATATAGTTAGTAATATAAACTTAAAAGCGATAGTTTTATTTGGGGGACTAAGTATATGGGCTTTTATCTCAATAATACAAGCAAACCATAGAGATAAAGAAGTTCAAAAAAATACTCCTAACGATTTTTCACTAAAAGCAGATATCTTAAATATTTTGGTTGGATTAGTTGCTCTTTGTATATTTATATTTTTGCACCCATTTATAGCTGGAGTTAAGTTAGTTTAAATATTTTTCTCATAAAAAAACCTTCCATATATTCATAAAAATATGATACGATGAAAAATAAGTGCACTTGAGGGTGTATTTATAGTCAATTTAATTTATAAAAAAAACTTGAGAGGAGTTTTTATGTCAAAGTTTGTCTATGCCTTTAGCGAAGGCAATAAGTCTATGCGTGATTTACTAGGTGGAAAAGGTGCAAACCTTAGTGAGATGCTAAATAGCGGTCTTCCTGTACCTGATGGATTTACAGTAACTACAGAGGCTTGCCTTAAGTACTATGATAACCGTCAAAAGCTAGGTAAAAAAGTTAAAGAACAAATATTTGCTCATATCGCTGATTTGGAAAAAAGAACAGGCAAAACTTTCGGTGGTGGTAATAACCCTCTACTTGTATCAGTACGCTCTGGCGCTAGAGTTTCTATGCCAGGGATGATGGATACTGTTCTGAATCTAGGCTTAAATGATGAAGTTGCCAAAGCTATGGTAGCTAAGACAAACAATGAACAATTTGTTTACGATAGCTATAGAAGGTTCATAATGATGTTTGCTGATGTTGTTATGGATTGTGAAAAAAAACCTTTTGATAAAATACTTGATGAGAAAAAAGCAAAAAGAAAAGTAAAAAATGATTGTGATTTAAGCGCAACTGATTATAAAGATATCGTAGCAGAATACAAAAAAGTTTATAAAGATTTAGTTGGTAAAGAGTTTCCTGTAGATCCTGTCAAACAACTTCTAGCAGCTGTTGAAGCAGTATTTAGATCATGGAATGCTGAAAGAGCTATCATATACAGAGAAATCAACAATATCTCAAATAACTGGGGTACTGCTGTTAATGTTCAAGAGATGGTATACGGTAACTCTGGTAATAACTCTGGTACTGGTGTAGCTTTCACAAGGGATCCCTCTACTGGAGAAAATAAACTCTTTGGTGAATACCTAATCAATGCTCAAGGTGAAGATGTAGTTGCTGGTGTAAGAACTCCTGCACATATTTCTACTTTGAAAGATAAGATGCCACAAGTATTTGAAGACTTCATAAAGATTGCAAAGAATTTAGAAAAAGTTTACAAAGATATGCAGGATATGGAGTTTACTATCGAGGATGGTAAGCTTTTTATGCTACAAACAAGAAATGGTAAAAGAACAGCAAGAGCTGCCTTAAAAATTGCTGTAGATATGGCTAAAGAAGGGCTAATCACTAATGAAGAAGCTGTGATGATGGTAGAACCTCATTTATTAGAGCAGCTACTACACCCTAAATTTGATGAAAAAGCTCTAGCATCAAAACGCCCTCTTGGATCGGCTCTAGGTGCTTCTCCTGGTGCAGCTAGCGGTAGAATTTACTTTGATGTTGAATCATTACTTGCAGCAAAGGCACGTGGTCAAGAAAAAACTATATTAGTTAGAATTGAGACATCTCCTGAAGATATTGCTGGTATGAATGCTTGTAATGGTATCCTTACATTACGTGGAGGTATGACTTCACATGCTGCTGTTGTTGCTCGTGGCATGGGTAAATGTTGTGTATCGGGCTTAGAGTCTGCAAGGATTGATGAAGAGAAAAGAACTATTACTTTCGAAAGAGGTCAAGTTTTCACAGAAGGTGATTATCTCTCTTTAGATGGAACAAAGGGAAGTGTCTATAGAGGTATTATCAAAACAGTAGATCCTGAAGTTACTCAAGATTTTGAAGACTTTATGAAATTTGTTGATAGTGTGCGTAAACTGCGTGTTAGATGTAATGCAGATACTTATAAAGATGCTTCTGTTGCAAAAGCATATGGCGCTGAAGGTATAGGTCTATGTCGTACTGAGCATATGTTCTTTGAAGAAGATCGTATCTCATATGTTAGACAAATGATCTTAGCCAAAGACAAAAAAGAAAGACAAAAAGCTTTAGATAAGCTACTTCCTGTACAGCAGCAAGACTTTGAAGAGTTATTTGAAGCAATGGATAACTTAGCGGTAACAATTAGATTTATTGATCCTCCTCTACATGAGTTTTTACCTCATGAAGCTGATGAAATAGAGGCTTTAGCAAGAGAGTTTAATATCAGCTATAGTGAATTAGAGTCACGAATTGACTCTCTTAGTGAAATGAATCCAATGATGGGACATCGCGGCTGTAGACTTGCTGTTACATATCCTGAAATCATAGAAATGCAGACAAAGGCTATCATTTATGCTGCAATATCTAGTAAACGTATGGGTATAAATGTTAAGCCTGAACTAATGATCCCATTAGTAAGTACACTTGGTGAATTTAAACTATTAGGTGGAATAGTTAGAGAGGTTGCAGATACTATAATTAAACGTGAAGAAATCGAGATTGATTATAAAGTTGGTGTAATGCTTGAAACTCCTCGTGGTGCTATTGGTGCTGGCATGCTAGCTGAGGCTGGTAGTGAATTCTTCTCATTTGGTACAAATGATCTAACTCAGATGACTTTTGGCTTTAGTAGAGATGATGCTAACAAGTTTATCAAAGATTATCTTGAGCACGGTATTCTAAGCTTCGACCCATTTGCTAGACTTGATCCTAAGGGTGTTGGTAAGTTAATGGAAATAGCTAAAGAAGGTGTAAAAGCTGTAAATCCTAATGCTAAAATGGGTATCTGTGGTGAACATGGTGGTGAACCATATTCTGTAGGCTTTTGTCATGATTTAGATCTTGACTATGTATCTTGCTCACCGTTTAGAGTGCCAATTGCAAGATTATCTGCAGCGCAGGCAAAAATCTACGCTGATCGTAAATAGTATCTTTCTTTCATTTTATTCTTAATTATTCTCAAAAAAATCACTCGTTGTTATAAAACTAGGTTTACACCAAAATATTATATGGCTACAATAACTATATAAACTTTTAACTAAGAGTATTTTGCTCCAGGATATTCTTATATTAAAAAGATAAGGGAAAATGCATAAAATAGTGAATTCATGTATGCGGGTGACAATATATATAAATATTGGCTCTATAGTTAAGATGTCAGGTAATAGTAAAGCTTTTTTTAGAGCTTTCACTACTGTGTTCTTTCAAAAAAGCAAATCTCAAAGTAATTCTTCTCAAGCACTCCTCCCCCTCACAAAAAATACTCTCTGCCTCTAATAGCAGGCAAGAAATATAACTATTCAAAAAAATTTTAAATTAATAAATTAATTAAATATCGAGGGTCAATAATGATAGACAAAATATGGAAAAATGGTGAAATCATCTCTTATGAAGATGCAAAAGTTGGTATAAATACACACTCTCTGCATTATGGATCATCTGTATTTGAAGGTATAAGAGCCTATGAAACACCTAATGGTGTCGGTGTTTTAAAACTAAAAGAACATATGGAAAGATTCGTATATTCTATGAATGTTCTTGGTATGGAATGTAAATATAGTATTGATGAGCTATGTCAAGCTGTATTAGACATAGTCAAAGCTAGTGGTAAAAAATCATGCTATATAAGGCCTCTAGCATACTATGCTGAAGGTAGTGTAAGTGTACTACCAGTAAAGGATCATCAAGTAGATATTGCTATATACTGTATTGAAATGGGTAAATATATGTCTGCTGATAAGGTTGATATCAAAGTTAGTAAATATATCCGTATTCACCCTCAATCAACTGTTTGTGATGCAAAAATTGGTGGTCACTATGTAAATAGTATCTTAGCTTCTAGAGAAACTTTAGATACTCATTATCATGAATCTTTATTACTTGATGCTGATGGTAATGTCGCTGAAGGAGCCGCAATGAATGTCTTTTTGATAAAAGATAAAGAGGTGATAACGACTCCTTTAGGCACTATTCTAAATGGTATCACAAGAAAAATTGTTATACAGATAGCTAAAGACTTAGGCTATAAAGTTACAGAACGTTTATTTAAAGTAGAAGAGTTAATTGATGCTGATGAAGCCTTCTTCTGTGGTACTGCAGCAGAAGTAACTCCTGTAGCAAGTATAGATGACCAAAAATTAAAAAGTTCAGATCATACAATAACTAATCAAATAAAAGAAGTTTTTGAAAAAATTAAGCAAGGGCAAGCTTATAAAGATGTTTTAACTTATGTAGAGGAGTCTTAATATGGATAAGAAAAAAGTTTATATATTTGATACCACTCTTAGAGATGGTCAACAATCTCCAGGGGCTGGCATGTCTTTTGAAGATAATATCACATATGCTGATCTAGCAGATAAGTTAAACATCGATGTTATTGAGGCTGGTTTTCCTTCAGCAAGTAAAACTGACTTTGAAATAGTAAATACTATTTCAAAAAGAATGACTGAAAGAAAATCTAATATGACTATAGCAGGATTATGTCAGTTACGTAGAAATCAAGTAGAGATCACAATGGATGCCTTACGCCCTTCGCTAGAAATAGGTAAAGCAAGAGTACATATGTATTTACCTGTAGACCCTAACCTAGCTCAAGCAAGCTTAGGAAGCAAAAATGATAATGAACAAAATATCAAAAATGTCTACGAGCTTGTTAAACTTGCTAGTGATGAAGGTTTTGAAGTCGAATTTAGTGCTGAAGGATACTCTAAGCTTGGAGATACTTTTGATTATGTAACTGATATTTTCAGAGCAGCTGTTTCTGCGGGAGTATCTGTAATTAACTGTCCAGATACTATTGGTGGAGCATGTGAAAGAGAAGGCGATGACTATTTTGTTAAAAATATGTCTAGACATGCAAAAATTATCAAAGAAGAGTTCCCTAACAAAGATATAATCTGGTCAGCACATTGTCATAATGACTTAGGCTTGGCATTAGAGAACTCTATGAATGCTGTCTTTGATGGACCTGCAACACAAGTTGAAGGATGTATCAATGGCGTTGGTGAAAGAGCTGGAAATGCTTCTTTAGAGCAGTGTATCATGTTTTTAAATCTTTTTGGCAAACAAAAAGACTGCCACTACTACAATGATATTGATATCTCTAGCTTTAAAGCTATCTCTGATTTTATTGGTGATAGAATGCTGTCAAGACAGCCTCATTATCCTATTACAGGTTTAAATTCAGCTAGACACACATCTGGTGGACATACTAATGCAATATTGAATAATCCTCTTGCATACCAACCATTTCACCCTGAATCTGTAGGTAATGAAATTAGCTTTGTCTTTGGCCCTCTTTCTGGAGGTAATCACGCTAAGAAGATTATCGAAGAGAATGGTTATATTTGTGATGACAAAGAAAAAGCAAAAATTGCTCAACAAATAAAAGATATTTATCATGAGCGTAGAAAAGGTATCACAGATGAAGAGCTAATCTCTGCTTATAAGCAAATTAAATCACCTATTAATGCAACAAGTATTGATTACGGAAAATCTAATGGCGAGACATTTGTGGAACTTAAAGGTAACTTCTTTGGTAATACAGACTATAGAATTACAGATCATAGTGAAAACTCTGCCTTATCAGCTTTATTAAAAGGGATTCAAGAACATATGCCTGAAGTAAATATTTCAGATTATTTTTCTAGATCATTAAAAGATGATGGTATTAACTCTAAATCTGAAAGTACAATTATAATCAAGGCTGGTGATAATAGCCCTACTTTTGAAGGTGTTGCTATCGATCAAGATATAGAAATATCTACACTTAAAGCTCTAATTGCAGCAACTAATAAATTACATATAGAAACAAGTTATAGGAAGTAGTATGGCAAAGAATATTATAGATAAAATTTGGGATACTCATGTTGTACAGCAGATAACTGATTTTCCAGATATTTTATATATCGATAGAATGTTAATGCATGAAGTAACTTCTGCTCAAGCATTTGATAAGATCAGAGAGTTAAATATACCTATAAATAATACTAAATCTATAATTGCAACTGTAGATCATAGTATTTCAACATCTCCTATCAACCGCTTAGAGATGAAAGATAAGGTTGCTCAAGCTCAAGTTGAAAAGCTTCGTAGTAATGTTAAAGAGTTTGGTATAGATTTTTACGATTTTGAAAGCCAACATCAAGGTATAGTTCATGTAATAGGTCCAGAACTTGGATTTACCTTACCTGGTACAACTCTTGTATGTGGTGATTCTCACACATCAACTCATGGTGCATTTGGTGCTTTAGCATTTGGTGTAGGGACATCTGAAGTTGGTCATGTCCTTGCTACAAACTGTATCTTACAATATAGACCAAAAACAATGAAAGTTGAATTTGTTGGCAAACCTTCAAAACTAGCTACATCTAAAGATATCATAATGAAACTAATCGCTAATATTGGTATTGGTGGTGCTGGTGGTTATGTGATCGAATATGTTGGCCAGGCTATCAAAGATATGTCTATGGAAGAACGCATGACTCTATGTAACATGTCTATAGAATGTGGTGCAAGAGCTGGTCTAGTATCACCTGATGAGAAAACATTTGCATATCTAAAAGGTAAAAAATATGCTCCTCAAGAAAATGATTTCGATAAGGCTATAAAACACTGGAAGAGTTTCATAAGCGATGAAAACGCTCATTATGATAAAGTTATAAGAGTTGATATTGAGAATCTTGAACCAATGGTAACTTGGGGAATAAATCCTCAACATGCTATTAATATCTCTGCTAAGATTCCAAACCTTAAAGATATTCCGGCTCACCAACATAAACTAGCACAGCAAGCTTATGACTATACTAAGTTTAATGCTGATGAAGATATCCTTGGCAAAGAAATCCAATGGGCGTTTGTAGGTAGTTGTACTAATGGTCGTATCGAAGATATGCGTGCAGTAGCTGATGTTCTAAAAGGTAGAAAAGTTGCCAATAATGTCACTATGTATATAGTACCAGGCTCTGAGCAGGTTAGAAATATAGCAATATTAGAAGGATTAGATAAAGTTTTTGCAGATGCCGGTGCTGAGTTTAGAATGCCAGGTTGCTCAATGTGTCTAGCGATGAATGATGATAAAGTTCCAGAAGGTCAAAGATGTATTAGTACTTCAAACAGAAACTTCATAGGTCGTCAAGGGAAGGGAAGTATAACTCATCTTGCATCACCACAAACTGTTGCTGCTAGTGCTGTTATGGGTAAAATCTGCAGCGTTGATAAATTATAAATAAGGAGCTATAAGAAAATGCAAGCTTTTAAAAAATTAACATCTAGCGCTATTCCTTTATGGCTGAGTGATATTGATACAGATATGATTATTCCTGCTAACTTTCTAACTCAAACAACAAAAGATGGCTATGGAAAAAGTTTATTTCACAATTTAAAAGAAAAAGATCCTGACTTTGTTTTTAATAATCCAGATTATTCAAACTCGCAAATACTAATTGCTGGTGATAACTTTGGTTGTGGCTCATCTAGAGAGCATGCTGTTTGGGCTCTAGTTCAAGCAGGTATCCGAGTAATAATTGCACCATCTTTTTCTGATATATTTTTCAATAATGCCGCTAAAAATGGTTTATTGCTAATCTCCTTAGATAAAGATGTCGTTAAAAACTTATGTGATAAAGCAGAAGATTCAAAATTTAGTATGACTGTTGATCTAGAGAATCAAACTGTTTCTGCAGATGAAAATACTTATAGTTTTGATTATGATCCTTTTCGTAAAAACTGTCTTATCAAAGGACTTGATGATATGACTTACCTTGTCGAGAAGCTAGATATAATCAAAAAATTTGAACAATCAAAAAGAGGCTAAAATGGAAAAGAATATTGCTATATTAGCAGGTGATGGAATTGGCCCTGAAGTAATGGAATCAGCAATAAAGGTTCTTGATGCTGTTGCTAAAAAATATAATCACAAATTTAATTATACTAAAGCTCTAGTTGGTGGTGCTGCATATGATAAATACAAAAGTCATTGCCCCGAAGAAACTTTAGAAATATGTAAAGACTCTGATGCTATACTTTTTGGCTCAGTTGGTGGACCTGTTGAAGCTCAAAATGAAGAAAAATGGCAAGGCTGTGAAGCTAATAGTATTTTAGCCCTTAGAAAACACTTTGGTTTTAACATAAATATTCGCCCTAGCCAAATATTTCCATCATTAAAAGAAGCATGTCCTTTAAAAGATAGTCGTATTGCAAATGGTGCTGATATTGAGATCTTCAGAGAACTTTCTAGAGATATCTACTTCGGAGAGCATAGAACTTTTACTGATGAAAATGGTACAAGATGTGCTACAGATATCGCTGAATATGATGAACATACAATTAGAAATATTGTTACTCAAGCATTTGAAAGAGCTACACAGCGCTCAAATAGATTAACATCTGTTGATAAAGCAAATGTCTTAGATACATCAAGACTATGGAGAAATATAGTCAATGAGGTAGCAAAAGACTATCCAAGTGTTACTGTCAATCATATGTATGTCGATAACTGTGCTATGCAAATGGTTTTAAACCCAAGTCAGTTTGATGTTATGGTTACAGGAAACCTTTTTGGCGATATTATCTCTGATTTAGCCTCTGTACTACCTGGATCAATTGGTCTAGTGCCATCTATTAGCTTAAATAAAGATGGTTTTGGTCTTTATGAACCATCCGGTGGATCTGCATATGATATCAAAGGGCAAGGTAAAGCAAACCCAATAGCGCAAGTACTATCAGCATCTCTAATGCTTTCTTACTCATTTGGCTTAGTTTCAGAAGCCGAAGCTATTGCTAATGCAATTAATCTAACTCTTGAAGATGGTTTTAGAACTCAAGATATCTATACTCAAGAAACTAAACTAGCTTCTACTGAAAAATTTACAAATGAAATTATAAAAAGATTGTAAATTTATTTATCCTAATGAAATATTATGCTTATTAGCTATAGTAGTCACAACCTTGGCTACTATTCCATATAAAATACCTAATACAATAGTGATTATCCCTAACCATAAGAAGTAGTTTTGGTAAATTCCTAAACTTACCATTGGATCAATCTTACCATCTGGTATAGCAACAAGCTGGCCTAACTTACCCGATAAAGCTCCCCCTAGTGCTATCGCAAGCATAAAGAAGCCCATCCCTAATGTTACTATTTCTTTTCTAAAGTAAATAGCAATCATTGAAAAACCTATTGCAGCGACTAATAGCTCAGCTAAGGCTCCAAAGAAGAAATAGACAAACATCCAGTTACCATCGACAAAGCCAGTTACCTGTGTCAACTTTATCACCACATATAAACTTAGAGGCGCTATACCAGCAATTACAGTTCCTATAGAATATTTATAAGGTACAGATAAGTGTTTTACACTCTTTTTATATAAAATAGCTAATAACGGACTCAAAACAATTAACCAAAAAGAATCTAAAGATGCATAAGTTGCTGGAGATACATCAAACCCTATCAGATTAAGTGAAACATTATGCTTTGCAAATAATACTAATGTCGAAAACATTTGGCTATAGACAATAAAATAAATCACCGCTTCAATAACTAAAATCACCCCTATAACTTGTAAAATAGTCTCTTTGCGATCACAAGCGTTTCTTGCATCATTTAACATATATATGAATGTTAGAATACATAAGATTATTATCAAATATAAAGAAATATCTGTAACTTGGAATAAGCCATAGCATATTAATAACTGAGCTAAGCATATTAGTGATATTAAAAGCTTAACCTTAGTAGTCATTGATGGTGTATCAGATCCTACATCTTTTAAAAGCTTTGCACGCCAGAAATAGTTTGATATTGCAAGAAACATACCTATAACACATATGATGAATGCATAAGAATAACTAGTGTATTTTGCAATTATCGGTGTAAAGGCTATAGCAAGGAAACCACCAATATTTACTCCCATATAGTATACTGTAAAAGCTGAATGAGACTGTGATGGATTATCATTAAAAATTTTTGAAATTAACGATGTCGGTGCTGGCTTAAAGAGTCCATTACCAACAATTATAAGTGATAAAGCCCAATTTACATGACTTAAATCAGTTGATATTGCTAAAACAATATAACCTAATAACAAGAATACCGCGCCTATAACTAAAGCATTTTTAACACCTATATATTTATCAGATAAGTACCCACCTATGGTTGGTGTAATATAAATTAGCGAAGCAAATATTCCAAAAATCAAATATCCTTGTGATTCACTAATATGACTAGCAGTTATAAAAAGCATAAAAAGAGCTTGGAAACTATAAAAAGCATACCTTTCCCATAACTCTACAAACCATAATACAGAAAACTGTCTTACTTTTATGTCTTTTATCAAAACTATTCCTCTACTTAATTATTTAGATTAAAGGGATAATGTAACCTAAATAGTGCTAAACCTAAAGTAGATTCTATTTTATTAACTATAAAATTGACTCTAACTGCCTAGTCACATAAACTTTTTTATACACCTACTCTATTTCTAAAGAAATGGTTATAAACAAGCTTGATGAGAATTCTTTTAATATTTATGTTGAAAATGACTCTGTAATTTCTTTTGACTACAATACTAGTCATCATGGTCAACTTAAGCTTTACAATAAAGATACTATAGTTGAATGCCACCCTATACAAGCTACTAATCTAAAAACAAAATACTATCATGTCGAGTGGTTACTAGAATCACATAAAGAATATATTCTTAAAATAGTCTGTGATACACAAAGTTTAAATATAGAGAATGGTTGGGTATATGATGATTCATTACTTGAGCATGGAGGAGTCTACTTTAGTCTTAAATATGGACAATTCCAGTCACATCATTCTCATAATAACTCTAACCTAAAAGATACAGAACGTCTACAGTATCACTTTACAGCGAAAAATGCATGGATAAACGATCCTAACGGCCTAGTTTACTTTAAAGGTAAATATCATATGTTCTACCAACATTATCCTTATGGTAAACATACTGCAATGCTACACTGGGGGCATGCTGTTTCTGAAGATATGGTACATTGGCATCACTTACCTATTGCCATTTATCCACAAAATGACCTTGATGACAGATATATAGGTGGAGCTTTCTCAGGTAGTGCTATGGTTGTTGATGATGAATTATTTCTTATCTATACAGAGCACTTTGAGGATCTAGAAAATTCTCCTGATATTTTCATCGAAAAACAAAATCTAATAAAAAGTAAAGATGGTATACATTTTTCAAAACCTGAAACTATTGTTAATCGTAAACCTGATTTTTGCTCTTATGATTTTAGAGATCCTAAAGTATGGTTTGATAAAAATTTTAATTGCTATTATATGGTGATTGGTACTTATGCAAATAACTATCCAAGCGTTGCACTGTATAGATCTGATGATGCTAAGAGCTGGCATTATCATAGTATCTTATTTCAAGAAAAAACTATCTCTGGAAGAACACTAGAATGCCCAGATTTATTTTATCTAGATGGCAAATATGTACTAGTACTTTCAATTTTTACAACAAAAAATAAAAAAGACTTCGATTATCAGTCTTTCTATTATATTGGTAATTTTGATGGTAAATACTTCTCTGCTAAAACTCCTCCTACATACATAGACTCTGCAAAAGAGTTTTATGCTCCACAGACTTTTGAAGCTAACGGTAATAGGTATGCTATTGGTTGGATGAACTGTTGGGAAGATCATAAAAACCGTGCTAATGAAGATTCAGCTGGTGCCATGAGTCTAATGAGACAGCTCAACGTTGATAATGATAAGCTTATTTCTTACCCCGTCAATGCCTATAAAAACCTTAGGGTACAACGCTTACAGTCAGGAAATTTTAATGAAAGTATTAGCTTACCAGCAAATCTTATCGAGTTAAATTTAGAGTTTAATTCAAATAATACGTGGCAGCTAAACCTTTTAGAAAATAATCATAAATCTGTGATTGATATTTGTTATCAAAATAATCAGATATCAGTAAAAAACAGCCTAAATCAAGTTATGAATGAAGCTTTTATAAAAGATATACATTCAGAAAATATATCTGTAGATATCTTCTTAGATACAACAAGTATTGAGCTTTTTGTTAATAAAGGCCAAGAGTCTATCACAATGAGGTTTGAGCATCTTAGTGACATAAAGAATACGATGAAAATCAATGCTTCAGATCAAAATAACCTAACCATCAAACTATATGAACTAAATTCAATATGGCAATAAAGACTAGAGAGAATACAAATGGCATCAATTAATACAAATAATCAATTATCAACATTTACTGTTCCAGAAGATTTAATACTAAAAGCTGTGAGCATCTGCTTCTTTGCAGCATTCATTACTGGAGGATTTGGAGCAATACTGGGACTAGTATCACCACAGATATCTAGTCATTATGGCGTTAATGTTTCCCATATTGTATATATTGATGTTTTAAACATATTAGGTCTTTTGATAGGTAATGCTTTAAGCTCAAAAACCATGAGTTCTCTAGGTTGTAGAAACACCCTGCTAATTGCTCTAATAATTGGTCTAATTGCACAGTTTACTATTGCAGCTGGGTTTCCTCTATATGTCTATGCTATTTGTGCCCTTTTAAATGGTACTTGCGTGGGCTTTTTGGTACCTGCTGTTAGTCAAACAATCCATGCGGCATATACAAAAACTGGTAAAAGTGAATCACGCTTAAATGTTTTAAACTTTTTCTTTGGAGCAGGTTCGGCATTTGTGCCTTTTGTCGGTGGTCATATAGTTGAGCAATTCTCATGGCGAGCGGTGTTTATCGGTATGGGCTGTTTATATTTAATCCTATTTATTATTATCTTTTTATCAAAATTTGAAGAAAAAGCGGCTGTAACTATTAGTGATGATCTAGTTGATGAATCTGATACCGCTAAACCAAAACTTTTAAATATAAGTGTAGTTCTAATAGCTCTAGCTATAATGATTTATGTATATATTGAGTATATTGTTTCTTATTGGTTCTCACCATATTTACAAGAAGCTAAACATGTAAGTGTTACAGATGTTGGACTTGTTATTGGTCTATTTTGGGGAATTATTGCAATTTCTAGATTAATAGTAGGACTATTTGTACTTACAAAAATTAAGCCTGCTGTTTATATTATGATTAGCTCATTTATTACTCTAGTTGGTTTTATAATATTCTTAATTGCTAATAGTCTTACAGGATTTATCATAGGTGGTATCATACTTGGTTTTGGTTGTGCTGCAATGTTTCCAACACTTCTTGGATATGGTATCAATAATGCAAACTACTCTAGTCCAAAAATCTCCTCTTTTTTAATAATGTCCGGCTCTATAGGTGCTTCAATTTGCTTATTTATTTCAGGATTCTTAGGTCAACATATCGATAAACAAGTACCTATAATTCTTGGACCTATACTTTGTGTGATTATAATTATTTTGGTATTTACCGTATATGTAAGGAACAAAAAAATTTCTAGCTAAATAACTATACTGCTTGATATATAACAGGAATAAGCCAAAACAATAATCCTAACATTAAAATTCCTCTCATTGCATTTTTTATACTAGGATTTTTATACTTTAAAAGATCCCATGTATGAATAATTGCGGATAAGCTAAAAAATACTAGACAACAAAGAAGTATCGTAGCATCGGCATATACTCCCCATTTTTTTAGATAAATAAAAACACCTACTAATGCAACTGCCAAACTATTTGCTCCTGACTGTAACTGGTATGAGTGGTTAGTCTCTCTTGCTAATGATTTTGCTGATTCTTGACCAAAAAATATGCCTTCTATCCCAGAAAGTCCTGACATTGCCAAAACTACTATTAACATATCATAATGTAATACTTCAACGGCATTATCTTTGTATATATATGAAACAGAAAAACCTCCAATAACTATAATACTTATTCGCAGGATCTCTATAATTTTTGAAACCATATGTTTTATAACCTAACTTTTCTCCCTTTTAAAAAACTTTATCTTATTACAGTATCTAGTTCAAATGAACTAAACTATCTTTATAAACATTATATTGTCTGGAATATTTTTTTGATACAATCTAAAACTGTTTATAAGACAAATATTTTTAAAATGCTTAGTATAATTCAAAGAGTCAGTTGTGCAAATGTAGTTGTAGAACAGCAAAAAGTTGCTGATATAAATAAAGGTATCTTAGCCCTAATCTGTGTTGAAAAAGAAGACATTCATCAAAACTTTGAAAAGATGGCTGAGAAAATTCTTAAATATCGTATATTTGAAGATGATGCTGGTAAAATGAATTTATCTCTTAGAGATATCCAGGGAGAGATAATTCTTGTGCCACAATTTACTTTAGCTGCTAATACTCGTAATGGGAATAGGCCTAGTTTTAGTGATGGCTGCCCTCCTAATATTGCAAAAGGTAAATTTGAAGAGTTTCAAAAAATCTTTAAGAGCAAATATGAAAAAGTCCAATCAGGAATATTTGGTGCTGATATGAAGGTATCTCTAACTAATGATGGGCCAGTAACTTTTAGTTTTAAGGTATAAAAATGCAAAAAAGAATTTGTATAATTGGTGGTAATGGTGAAATGGGTCAAATGACTCAAAACATCTTTAGTAAGTTCCTACCTGAATATACTCTAACTATTTTTGGTCAAAATGATTGGCAGAATCCTGAGCAAAAGCTTACTAATCAAGATATTGTGATACTATCTGTACCAATATATATGACAGATGAGATTATAAAGAAAACTATACCTTACCTTTCTGAAGGAACTATCTTAGCAGACTATACCAGTATCAAAAAAGAGCCTCTAGATAGTATGTTAGCTAACTATGATGGTCCAGTTGTTGGTCTTCACCCTATCTTTGGCCCAACTATTAGCTCTCCAGATAATCAAGTAATTGTAGTCTGTGATGGTAAGCAACAAGATAAGTATCAATATTTTATCGATGATCTAGCAAGGATTGGCTTTAGTATTGAGGAAATGACTGCCGAAGAGCATGATGAAGCTATGACTTTTATCCAAGGTATTGAGCATTTTAGTGTATATTGTCTTGGAATGTTTCTTAAGCATAAGAATGTTGATATTCAAAAAATGCTAAAACTAGCTAGCCCTGTATATAAAATGGAGCTTAATATTGTTGGTAGGCTTTTTAGTCAAGGTCCTGGACTATATGCTGATATTATTATGTCTGATAAACAAAGACAACAAACTATTGCCGAATTCGCGGAGTTTGTAAACTCTAATGCTGAAAAAGTCTCTGATGGCGATAAGCAAACATTTATTGAAAACTTCAAAGCTGTTAAAGAATGGATGGGAGATTTCGCCCCACAATCATATAAAAATACGGATAAACTATTACTTAAAAAGAAAGGTTATTGATTCCTCGCGTTCATAATACTATTAATCCAAGAATGCTCTGTCATCCTCTCCGGTCACTGAGCGGAGTCGAAGTGTGACCATAGGATCTACTCATAATTAGTCTTAAAATTAGATTCTACGATCAAAGCCTGTGCTGAACTTGATTCAGTATCGTAGAATAACAAACTTGGACGTTTTTATTCATGTAGTGTCAGATCATGTAATAAGACTGCACACTGTGCTGCCACTACAATTAACATAATTAATAGTTTAAATAATTGTAAGTTTCAAAAAAGAATCTTTTAGCCAGAATTTTTAACAATCTCTTTAACTAATTTTTTACCTTTAATAGGATTAAACATTATAGAACTTAGAGATAAATGATCAGCTCCTGCATCTATATATTTCTTAGCATCTTCAATAGTATAGACACCACCACCACCAATTATAGTGATGCTATCACCAAACTCTTCTTTGGCTTTTCTAATAGCTGGCAAACTATATTCGTGTAACGGATAACCTGAAATACCACCTTTATCTGTAGGTATAGTATTACATAAATGGAAAGTTGTAATACCTACTGCAAGGTACTCTCTAATCTTAGCATTATGGTCTACCGTTGGAGGCATTTTGATACTGATATTTCTACCTTCAAATAAAGGTGCTAACTCAACTGGAAAGTCGACAATACTAGCATTTGGACAACCTATATTTATCTCAATATTTTTATGATTCGCAAATTTGGGTAGTTTTAAAGTTTCTGCAAAACTATGCCAATCTGCTACCTCTAGTGCCGCTAATGATATTATATCCTGAGCTCTCTTCGGCGGATTTGCATTTGCTAGCCCTGGATTACGTAAACCAATCTTATTACGCCAAGCATTTTTCTCTACTTTGCGAATAGTTTTGATTGCTTGTTTAATAAGTCCCCAACGTCTACTTACTGTAAAAGATCCATAAACATTAGAGGTCTCTTTAAATTTGAGATATTTACCAAAGGGTGGTGATATTATGATTTTTTTTAGATTTTGATTTTGCATAAAATAAAGCTCAAAAACATTTTGGGAATTCTAACATCTTATAAACTTTTTGCATAGTGCTATCAAATAGCAACCTTGACTTGATATATTATTTCTAATATATTTATATTATGCATTTTAAATACATAATATAGTTTATTTAAGGAAATATATGGCTGAATTTGTAAATTTTATTGAAGGCGCTGACTTTAACCAAGAGAAAGTTATTATCAAAAAACTAATAGAAACGCCTCTAACTAAAGAGATGCAAGTAAGCATACCAAAAGATATAACAATGAAAGAACATGCTGCACCACATCCAATAACTATCATGTTAGTTAAAGGAGATCTTAACTTTTATATAGCTGAGAAAAAGCATAATTTAAAAATTGGTGATTTAGCCTATCTAGAGCCAAATACTATGCATAGCTTAGAGGCTATAGAGAACAGTATTATCCGTCTATCCTTAGCAAAGGCAGACTCTGTTGAACATGTTAAAAAGATAGTAGATTAAAATTTTTATATACTAAACTCTTTTAGCTTCTCAACTATATTTTCAGCACGTAGAAGAGGCCTACCTACTATGATATAGTCAACGCCAAGCTCTTTAGCTTTTTTAGGCGTCAAAGCATTAAAATGATCATCACTTAAATCACTCTCAAGCCTTACACCCGGGACATATAATTTGATTTTATCCCCAAACTTAGCTCTGACATCTGCAACTAAATGTGGATGACATATAAAGTTTTCCACACCTAAATTCACACATCTTTCAAATTTAGCTAGACTATCTGCTTTATCAAAGTTTGCATCACTACTTAATGTAATCACTGCTAATGGAATAGCCTGCGTATCAGCACTAAGAGCTGCTTTGACCATATCATCACTAGCAGTACCGTGAAAAGTAAAGTACTTAAAGTTTGGTATAGCTTTTGAATAATTTTCTATCGCAGTCTTAACTGTATTTGGAATATCATGAAGTTTAAAATCTAAGAAGATATCTTTATCTCCTACTAGCTCATGAATTTCTTTAAATGATAGAGTTGAACATAAAATATGACCAATTTTGACACAGTCAACATGCTTTGAAACAGATGCTGTTTTCTCTAAGTCTGATTTAGAGATACCATCTGCTGAGAACATTATTTTCATTGAGTTTCTCAAAAGATTAATCGATGTTGAAACTATATATTAGTTTAATTTTCATTGATAGTAAACTATATTTTAACTTTACTACCACCATCCAGTTTTTTGAATATTTTGCAAGCTATTTGCTACTAAACCTAGATAATCAGGATTTTGAGGAATACCTTTGATATTTTGTTTTTTAACTAGTTTTTTTAGTAGTGATGTTAGATTTTTATCTTTTTTGATTGACTCAATATTTTTACTTATCGCTGGATATAGTTTTGCATCAACTTTTTTAATCTTATCACGATAATTAGTCAAACAATCTGAGCCTTGTTGGTCAAGTTGCTGTTGTGTAGCATTATTCAAATAATAATCTTCTATTTGTTTAGATAAATCCATCTGTAACTGGATAAACACAAGGAATGAACCTTCCTCTAATTTGTTTTGCTTTGCTAATTTTTTAGCATTTTGTAACACACGTACCTCTTGATTAGCATCATAAATTGGGCTCTTAAGCTTTGCTTTACATACCCCAACTCCTTGGATTAATGCTGCTCTTTGAACCAAAAGATTAAGTGGTTTATTTATCCCAGCAAAACAAAAACTTAGCATTGCGAAAAATAATATTAATACTTTTATCAATTTATCCATATATTAAACCTCATGATATTCTAAATTTCACTCTGTTATCACTAAAGTAAACCTTACGAAATTTTAACACTTTTATACATATATTGTGGTTTATAATTATTAATATAAATATCTTTTACAGCAAATAAGGAGTACAAGATATGTTAAAAAAATCTCTTTCAGTAGTCTCAGCTCTAGCGTTATCATCTTGTAGTGTTTTAGGGATAAATGACACTCCTCAAGCAAAATACACAAATATTAAAAAAGACAATAATTTCTCAGTTAGAGTTTATGCACCTCTTACAGAAGCTCAAGTTACAGTTCAAGAATCAAATTACAAATCAGCTGTAAATAAAGGTTTTGGCTATCTATTTAAATATATAACTGGTGCAAATATTGCTAAGCAGAATATTCAAATGACTGCCCCTGTTAAAATAGAACAATCATCAGAAAAAATACAAATGACCGCTCCTGTAATGATAAAAGGTGATGATAAGAATTGGACTATAGCTTTTGTACTACCAGCTAAATATACTCTAGAAAACGCACCAAAACCAACCAACGACAGAGTAAAACTTGTTGAAAAACCAGAAACAAAAATGGCCGTAATTACATTTAGTGGTTTCTTGGATAAGGATTCTATAGATTCTAACACTAGCAAACTTAAAACATGGATAAAATCTAATAACTATCAAGCTATTGGTCAAGCAGAAGCTGCAGGCTATAATCCTCCTTGGACCATTCCATTCTTACGTACTAATGAGATTATGATACCTGTGAAATAATCTAAAAATATTTATTTTTGCTCTTAAATAAATATAAATAATTATATTTCTACCTCTTAAACAAGGTTATTTCAGCATATACTCATAATTTATAAGAATCATGTAAATTTTAAAACTGTTTTTTCAAAATAAATTAAAATAATATTTATTAATCTAAATACATATTGTTAATTTCTGATAGAATAAATTAAATACAAAAACCTAAATTAATAGATAAGAAATATGGAAAAAGTAAACTTTACATCTCATAGTTCAAATATCGCAGCTTTGCTATATAAACCTGAAAACTTTAGCGAAAGTAGCAAATACCCTGCAATAGTATTATGTCATGGTTTTGCTGGTTTTAAAGAAGTACTACTTCCGGCATATGCTGAAGCTTTTGCAAAAGCTGGATATATAGTTCTTAACTTTGATTATAGAGGATTTGGTGAAAGTGAAGGTGAAAGAGGCAGATTAGTTCCAAAATTACAAATAGAAGATATCAACTCTGCTATCGACTATGTTGCTAACTTAAGTTTTGTTGACTCTAGTAAAATTGGACTATGGGGAACTTCATATGGCGGTGCAAATGCAATCACTGCAGCAGCTCAAAATGATTTGGTTAAATGCTTATCTGTACAGCTAACTTTTGCCAATGGTGAGCGCGTAATCACTGGTGATATGACAGCTGAGGAGAAAGAAAAATTCCTTGGTATGATTAATAAAATGTTAGCTAAGAAGGAAAAAACAGGTAAAGAGATGATGGTTCCTTTACACAAAGTTCTGACTGATGAGCAGTCAATGGGATTTTATGAAAGATATAGTAAAGAGTATGATGCTTTTGATATCAAGATTCCTTTTCTTACAGTTAATGAAACTATGTCTCACAAACCTGAGAACTATATATGTGACTTAAAGATACCTGTATTAATAGTTGCTTCTGATACAGATTCTGTAAATCCTGTAGAAGAGTCTCATATATTATTTGAAAAAGCTAATGATCCTAAGGAGCTTATGGTTTTAGAAGGTGTTAGTCACTATGAATGTTATGAAGGTGAACCATTGCAGCAAATACTTACTAAGCAAATCGCTTGGTTTGATAAATATATTAAATAATTTCTGTTTTCTTAGTTTTTATTGAGATTCTAAAATAAATTTAGAATAACTCATTATTTTTTCAAAAAACTCTTCAAATAATCTAAAAACCAATTATATCTAACAGGTAGGTCTTTATATTTTTTATATAAAACATATATGCTCTCATATGTTGGAGTTTCTAAATCTAGAATCCTTAATTTATTAAAATATTCTGTATTCTCTACTGTAAACCTAGGCAATATTGTAAAACCTAACCCTAGAGACACCGGTAATAAAATTTGGCTAAGCTGATTAACATAACCAGTCTCTCTAACGCCTTTTAGACTGCTATAAGGTTTATTGTTATTTTTAAATATTTTCTCAAGGTAATATAACCCATCTGGATGATTAATAAATCCTGTATTTATAATATCTTCTAAAGATCTCTTTTTTTGTCCTTTTGAAGTCACTACCACAAGCTCTTGAACACCTACTTCTAGTTCTGTGAAGAGTTCTGAGTCTTGTTTATTAGTGACTATACCAATTTCGATATCATTAGAACTAAGCATATCTATAACCCTTTTATTTGGTGCAGACTCTAAAGATATTTTGAGATCTTGATGCTTAGATTGATATTCAAGAAAAGGCTTATATATCTGTATTAAAATACTTCCAGAACAACCAAACTTACACTCTCCCTCATAAGGATAATCATGCCCTATCTCTGATACTAACTCTTGTTCTCTATCTCTTATATCTACAGCATATTTATAGAGTAGATGACCTGCTTGAGTTAACTCAAACTTTTTACCAGTGTTATTTATTATTGTTTTTCCGATGCTTTGCTCGAGCTTGTCTATATGTTGGCTAACTCCTGATTGAGTCATATTTAGAAGCTTAGCAGTCTTTGTATAGTGACCAACCTCAACTAAATTTAAAAAAGTATTGAGAAACTTACTGTTAATCATTTTTTATAATTAAAACTATTATTTTTAATAATTTTACATTATATAAATTAAAAAATATAATCATCACATAAATTAAAGACTCTAATTAAAAAAAGGAAGAAGCAATGCAAAACCCATACCCAAGAAATTTCTCACATATCGGAATATCTGTGCCTGATCTTGAAGCAGCTGTTAAATTTTATACTGAAGTTTTAGGTTGGTATACAATTATGAAACCTACTGAAATCGTTGAAGATGATAGTGCTATTGGAGAAATGTGTACTGATGTTTTTGGCGCAGGCTGGGGATCATTTAGAATAGCTCACCTATCTACCGGTGATCGTATTGGTGTTGAGCTATTTGAGTTTAAAAACCAAGAAAATCCAGAGAACAATTTTGAATACTGGAAAACGGGCATATTCCATTTCTGTGTCCAAGACCCTGATGTTGAAGGACTAGCTCAGAAAATAGTTGATGCTGGTGGTAAACGAAGAATGGCTAAACCTAGATTTTATTATCCTGGTGAAAAACCATATAGAATGATCTATATGGAAGATCCATTTGGAAATATTCTAGAAATCTATAGTCATAGCTATGAGTTACATTACTCTGCTGGCGCGTATAACTAGGGTATAGTTAACTACATATAAGAACCTCGTATTGGATTTATCTCCTTTATATTTCATATGCTAGAGCAGTCGATGTAATTGTTGTGATTGGTTGCTTACCGGGTTGAGTTACATTAGTACCATTTAGTTGAAATTGAAGTTGAAGACTCAAATTTTTATATAACTTAGCTGATAATATAGAATTACTTTGATAAATAAAAACATTAGGATTAATAGTGTTATTATTTTGGTAAGAATAGTTAACTATAAAATCCTCTTTAAAACTTGAGTTCTCTGTAAAATTCCATACATATTGTAATCCTGATTGTGCACCAACACCGTTAGAAAACTGACCTGTGCTAGCAAGTTTATTCTGTGTTAAACTTGGCCCTGCTGTTAGATTTAAGGACATATTATCATTTTTATATAAAACTCTTTTGTAGCCTCCTGATTCCATAAGAACATAACTAAATATATCTAACTCATCACGTAAGAAGTTCAAGTTACCATATACACCATTAACTTTATCAAAATCCCATGATGTCTTAGCACTTAATTGAGCCCTATTTACTCTAACTCCTGATTTATCAGAAACAGTATCATCATGACTATATAAATAGTTAAATAGTAAATTATTTTGCCACTGCTCAGTTGGGTTATAGTTAATATTTATGCCAACATTTATGTTTGTAGTAGCACTATTACCTGTGACAATACTTCCACCTAAGCCTATAGATGTACCTTTCCAAGGACTCTCTTCTTTTTTATCCTCTTTTTTACTATCTTTCAAAACTTTTTGTTCTGGTTTAGTTGATTTAGCTTTTGGCTTAGCCTCTGTTTTGGTCTCAGTAGAAGCAGTAGTATTATCTTGTTCTTTTGTGGTTGTATTATCAGGCTCTGATTGCTCTGCTAGCTTTTTATATTTTTCTGCTAGCTTCTTATATTCTAAATATTTCTCTTGGGCTTCTTGCTTAGTAATAGCATCTGCTGGAGTAGCAAAACACAGTCCTGCAAAAAGTATTATTATATACTTATGGACATTAGTATTTCGCATAAAATAGGCCTCTTCAAAACTTAGAATATATGCTATCAGACATAGTAGCTAACAAGGGTAACATATTTTATAAAAACGCCAAAAGAATTAGGATATAGCAACTTAAATAATCTAGCTATTAGTGATTAGTAATCTCAAATAGCTTATTAACTTTCTTTTAAGTGATAGGTTTGATTATTTTTATCACCTACTATGTTATTTATAACATTCAACTTCCTACCAACTAACCAAACACTTAGATCCCGTCCATCAGAAAATCTTGCTCCATCAGCTGATACAACTTGAGGTAGCGTATAATTTTTACCTTTATATGTAAATTTAACAAAGTTAAGGGATTTATCAGAAAGTGAATATATCTTTATAATTATATTCTGACTACCATTAGTAAAAATAAGTTTATTATCTAGTGTTACTTTAAGAGGGTTATCCTCTTGTTTAGTAATTGCCTCTAATGGCGCAAAAAAACATAAAAATGCAAAAAGCACTACAATGAATTTCTTAAAATTACTACCTTGCATTGGGTATCCATTCAAAGATAAAAATATCATTACTAGTAGAGTAACATATTTTATAGAAACACCAATACATTTGAGATCTAGCAGTTTAAATACTACCCCGTCTTGCTTTGCAATCCACCCCTTCAATATTTGAAGGGGAGTTTCTACACATTAGCGATTAGTAGTTTCAAAGACAAATGATAAGAAAATAGAACTATATAAAAGTAGTACGTTATTCCGTCAGGCTTGACCACGGAGTCTAGCAAATATCTTTTTGATAAGCTATTTGATCAAGTACTATTTTTAAACATAGTGGATATTTTAAGCTACGATAGCGTAGTGCTAGGCAGTTTTGCATACCGGTTCCTGAGCGAAGTCGAAGGGTGCCATAAAAAAATATGTTATTAAAACTTAAACAGTAACTTCTTCCTGTTTAAACATATTATATTTTACTCATATCTATGTTAATAGTAGCTGTTTGCGAACTTGTTAATAGCTAATTATAATTAGAGTATTAAAATTTTTCAGGTTTCAATGAAAAAAATGCCAACTCAAAAGAAAATAGATTATTTAGAACAAATATTAATAGAAGTTTCAAGTTTAATTGATATAACCGATGAATCAGGTCTTGAAAAGTTAAGATTAAAAGAGTTCATCGATTTCAGAAAGTCTTTAATACAAGAATCTGATAGAGGATGTGTTCTAATGGCAGCTGCTTTTATTGAAGATAAATTGGAAAAACTACTTGAGTCATACTTCATAGAAAATGAAAAAGTTTGCAAACAATTACTAAAAGCTAATGGTGCCTTAGCAACCTTCTCAAGTAAAATTGATTTAACATTTTTACTAGGCTTAATTCCAAAAAATATCTTTAATGACTTACATATATTAAGAAAAATACGAAATGAGTTTGCGCATACTGCTTCAGAAATTTCTTTTAAAAATCCATCGATAAAAGATAGAACGAAAGCCCTATCAACATTGAGTAGAAAATTATTAAGAGATGATACTAGAGCATATTTCATGCGTTCTATGACAACTATTTTAACTGCTATAAATATGAAAATGGAAAGTTTCGAGAGATGTTCTACTCCAAAAAGTTTTAATATAGATATATTTGATAAAGGTTTAAGTATTGTTGAAGATGAATTGTCAAAGCATCAATTTTTATCTGAGACAAATCATATTAAAACTCATGATTAAATTCTAAGCACTGCCCTCTTTGATCACTTACAACTTTACCTTTATGATACTTCACTACACCATTAATAATAGTTGTCTGAACCTTTGATTGGAAAGTAACATTGTTAAACGGAGTCCAACCACACTTATAATGACAACATTCATCTGTCACAGTATGCGGATCATTAAGATCTACAAGCACTAAGTCAGCATGATATCCTTCACGGATAAAACCACGATCTTTTACTTTATAAACTATAGCTGGAGCATGAGCTGTCTTTTGCACTACTTGCTCTAAAGTTAAGAAACCTTTGTGATAATGCTCTAGAACTGAGATAAGAGCCTGCTCAACAAGTGGTAAACCAGCTGGTGCTTTGAAGTAAGTACCTTGTTTTTCTTCCCAAGTATGTGGTGCGTGGTCTGTTGCGATCACATCAATAGTATCATTGGCTACACATTCTAGAAGCTTCAAACGGTCACTCTCTTCTTTAACTGCTGGATTACACTTAATACGCGCGCCTTTATCAGCATAATCTTTACGTGAGAAGAATAAATGATGAGCACAAACCTCTGCTGTGATACGCTTTTCTTCAAGAGGAATAGTATTATCAAAATGTACCATCTCTTCTGCTGTAGTTAGATGTAATACATGCAATCTTGAGTTATATTTTTTTGCTAAACCTACCGCAAGCTCAGACGATTTAAAACATGCCTCACGTGAGCGAATCTCTGGATGTAAATCCATTGGCACATCTTCACCATATTTCTCACGTGCTTTATTCTCAAGTTCTGTAATCATTGGCGTATCTTCACAGTGCGTCACGATAAGTAGTGGACTATCTTTGAAGAAACCTTCTAAAGTCTCAGGATTGTTAACTAGCATATTACCAGTTGAAGCGCCCATAAAGATTTTGATAGCACAAGCATCATTTGGCTTTAGGCGTTTTAACTCCTCGACATTATCATTTGTCGCACCTAGATAGAAAGCATAGTTTGCATGAGATCTAGCTGCAGCACGCTCTTTTTTCTCATCTAGACGCTCAACTACTGTAGTAGCTGGATTTACATTTGGCATCTCCATATATGATGTGATACCACCCATTACAGCAGCGCGAGATTCTGACTCAATATCACCTTTGTGCATCAAACCTGGCTCTCTAAAATGTACTTGATCATCTATCATTCCTGGTAATAGATGAAGACCTCTAGCATCGATAATTTTATCTGCTACTTTATCTATATTTGCAGCAATTTGAGCTATCTTGCCATTCTCAACCAAGACATCAGACTTAAATGTTTCTCCTTCATTTACGACTGTAGCATTTTTGATAAGTAAGCTTTGATTTTGCATTTTTTCCTCCTTTATTATCTACGAAAATTATAATAAACCGTACTCTAAATCACCAGGTTTAAAAATAATATTTATATAATTCATGTTAACATGTCTAGTTAATTAATAATCCTAAGTCATAAGCAAAATGAACAAAGTTCAAACTAACAATAATCAATATTGGTTAAATAGATGGCAAAACAATGATATCGAAAACTTCTCCCAAGAATCTCAAAATGAGTTTCTCGTTAAACATTTCTCTAAATTAAAAACAACTAGCTCATCAACTTGTTTGATGCCAATGTGTGGAAGTAGTATTGATATATTATTTTTCCTATCAAAAGGGATAAAAGTAGTAGGAGTTGAGCTATCGGAAAAAGCTGTTATCTCATTTTTTACAGAAAATCGCATCAAATATGAAGTTATCGAAGAAAATGGCTATAAATATTATAAAGGTGAAGATGTTATAATATATGTATCAGATATTTTCAATTTACCTGGAATAGTTAAAAGCATACCTACTTTTGATATTTGGTATGATAGAGGTGCCTATATTGCTTTACCTAAAGATCTAAGAACAAAATATGCAAAGATGATGCTAGAGGTTTGTTCTGACAAAACACAAATATTACTGCTAGTAATGGAACATGATAAGGATCCTGAGATTCAAACTCCTCCTTTTAGTGCCTCTGAATCTGAATTAATAGATAACTTCTCGCCTAATATTAAATTTAAACTAATTGATAGTGAACTAAGAGATAATATTCCAGATTATAGAAAAGCTGAGGGAATGACTTTTCAATATTATAAAACTTATATAAGAAAATAAGACTTATAGTATAGAAGCAAGCTACTATCCTACCAGGTCACTGAGCGGAGTCGAAGTGTGGCCATAGGATCCATATATTTAAGCTAAGATTTCAAATATATTTACAATCAAAGCCTGTGCTGAACTTGATTCAGGATCTCTTTACTTTAACTAGGAGATTCCGGATCAAGTCCGGAATGACAGGTTTTATTTTACATGAGTCATTCGGATTAACTATATGTAGTGACAGACCAGTGATCTGTCAGCTGTTTAGTATAGCTATAAAAAAATAGTACACTGTGCTATCACTACAATAAACTATAGATAATTAGCTTTTAATTTGAATTTCTACTTTTGAAACTTCTTATTTATACCTTGCATATACTTCTCTAATGCCTCTAAAGTACAACTATCATCTTTATTCATAATTGGTAATCGAACATATTTACCATCATATCTAAGTTTAACTGTATAATTATTACCATCTTTATATAATTCAAACTGTAAATTACTTGCATAACCTGGAGCTTCTGCCAAAGGTACATCTAAAGTTCCCATAATCTCAAGTAACGTTAAATCATGGCCTGAGTAATAAGTCATCTTATACTTTGATTTGCCTAATGCTGCTTTATCAAGATCACTAATTATTCTATTAGTAAGCTGACCACCCATAATATAAGAAACTTTTTGTGACTTGAACTGCTGAGCTAAACCCCAACTTGTTAGAGATATTATTTTATTCGCATCTTTTTGAGATAAGCCTTTTGGAAGTGGTTTGTCATGAGCCTTAGCAACAGTCAAAACATCACCTATTACTAAAACATCGTCTAAACCTGATATTTTATTACCTAATATTTTTTGCCATTTTGCAAAATCAGGAGCTACTTCTTTTGTTTTAGCCTGCCAAGCTGGTGAATTATAAACATACTTTTTCAGCACAGCTAAATATTTCGGGTAAGGAAACTCTATAAGTTTTGAATCGGATGATAAAGTCATTATAGGTATTAATTGGACTCTATCTTTAATAGCTGCTTTACCATTACCAAGAACTGGACCAGTACCAGGAGGATAAAGACCCATTAGCAAGCTTTGCGCACTCTCAACTGTTCTATTTGTATGAGTTGATAATACATAAATACTTTGGTTTTGATAGTTTTCTGGTAGAAGTTTAAACTGCTCAACATATCTCTTTCTTAGCTGTCTACCTAGGTTATACTCTTGGTTCATTCCTATCGGTGTAAGTTCTGATAATGAAGTATCCCATTTATAGTTAGCATTTTTGATATTTGCAAAAGGAGCTCTATCACCATGACGAGTTACCAGCGATACAAAAACTAGCTTACCTTGAGAGTATGCTACAGGAATTAATAACACGAATAATGTAATAGCTGTGACAATTTTTTTCATTGGTTTTTATTTATCATAGTTGGTTTGCATAATATTAGCATTTTTAAAATCCAAAGTCAGAAGCAACTTAGCTAAAAATCTAAAAGCATTGATAATAAAAGGTTTGACTAAATAATTTACATGAATACTTGCATAGTTTTAGCAACCTAAAACTCAAGCGATAAGAATTAATTTTAATACAAAAGCAGCTCTAAAACTACCCTAAAAACTAATTTATGCAAAACTTCAAAAAACACACTTTACATATAGTAATCGAATGCCTAGAATACTTTCAATTTGTCTATTAACTTTATAGAAGTAAATGATAAAAAAACTTTTCAGACACTTTTTTTCTTTAATTCTCACTCATCACAGTAAGGTTGTTTTATGATATTAGCTAATGATATGACTAATGCGATATTGGTTTTCCCAGATGGTACTTATTATCTAGGAAGATCAATAGGTGTTCGTGGTTGGACTGACGGCGAGATTTGTTTTAACACGTCAATGACAGGTTATCAAGAGACTCTAACAGATCCATCATACGCGGGACAGATTATTACGTTCACATTCCCACATATAGGTAATGTTGGCATAAATAATGAAGATAATGAATCACTAGGCGTATTTGCTAAAGGTCTAATCGTTAGAGAAAATCTAACTAGCCCATCAAACTTTAGATCAAAAAAGCATATTGATACATGGCTTAAAAATAGAAACATCGTCGGTATCTGTGGTGTCGACACGCGTGCAATCGTACGTAAGGTACGTAAAGAAGGTGCTGTAAGGGTTGCGATACTATCGGTAAAACCTGGTGAATTCCTTGATGCAAACTATGTCAGATCAAGAATTAAAAACAAATCAAACCTAAGTGGTAGAGATTTGGCAATAAGTGTCACAACAAATAGAGAATATGATTGGAATGAGCATACTTTTTCACTAGGTCAACAAGTATATAAGCATCAAGAAAGCTATAAGTATAATGTTGTAGTTATTGACTATGGTGTTAAATATAACATTCTAAGAAACCTTGTAGATGCTGGGTTTAAGGTTACAGTAGTTCCTGCTGATAGTACTTATGAAGATATTATGAAGCATAATCCTGATGGGGTATTCTTATCAAACGGTCCTGGAGATCCTTTTGCGACTTCTGACTATACTATGCCTGTTATCAAAAAACTCCTAGAAGACAAAATGCCAATATTTGGTATCTGCTTAGGTAACCAGCTATTAGCTCTAGCAGCAGGCCTAAAGACTAAAAAAATGCATAAAGGTCATCGTGGTGTCAACCAGCCTGTCTTAGATGCAAATACTAAAAAAGTGCTTATCACAAGCCAAAACCATGGTTTCGTAGTATGTGATGATGTAGTTCCAGATAATATTCAAATTCACATGAGTTCATTATTTGATGGTACTGTTGAAGGTATCAGATTTACAGATAGACCAGCTTTTGCGGTGCAGTATCACCCAGAGAGCTCACCAGGTCCTCATGACTGTAAGTATTTATTCAATGAATTTGCCGAAATGATAGCAGAAAGTAAGAAAGGGAATTAGTAAGATGCCAAAGAGAACAGATATAAAAAGTATTTTGGTTTTAGGTGCTGGACCTATAGTTATTGGCCAGGCTTGTGAATTTGACTATTCAGGAACTCAAGCATGTAAGGTTTTAAAAGAAGATGGCTATACAGTATTTCTAGTCAATTCAAACCCTGCAACAATCATGACAGACCCAACAACCGCAGATAAGATCTTTATCGAACCAATCTCAGTTGAAAGTGTTGGTAAAATTATAGCTAGAGAAAAGCCTGATGCTATCTTACCTACAGTTGGCGGACAAACTGCTCTTAACTGTGCTTTAGAGTTAGATAAAGCTGGTGTATTAGAAAAGTATAATGTCGAAATGCTTGGTGCTAAAGCCGATTCTATTGATAAAGCAGAAAATAGAGAAAGATTTAACAGAGCAATGGCAAAAATTGGTCTAGAAGTACCAAAAAATGTCGTTGTACAATCAATGGAGCAAGCTTATAAAGCTCTAGAAGATATCGGCTTACCTGCAATTATTAGACCCTCATTTACTCTTGGTGGTAGCGGCGGTGGTATCGCTAATACTAAACAAGAGTTTGAAGCTATCGTTAAAAATGGTTTGAGCCTATCACCAACTAATGAAGTACTAATAGATGAGTCTATCCTTGGTTGGAAAGAATACGAAATGGAAGTAATCCGTGATAAAGCTGATAACTCTGTCATCGTATGTTCAATAGAGAATATTGACCCTATGGGAATCCATACTGGTGACAGTATCACAGTAGCGCCAGCTTTGACTCTAACAGATAAAGAATACCAAATAATGCGTGATGCTTCGATTGCTGTACTTAGAGAGATCGGAGTTGAGACTGGTGGTTCAAATGTACAGTTCGCGGTAAACCCTAAAGATGGTAAATTAGTAGTTATTGAGATGAATCCTAGAGTATCTAGATCATCAGCTTTAGCATCAAAAGCTACTGGTTACCCTATCGCAAAAGTAGCTGCTAGACTAGCAGTTGGCTATACTCTTGATGAGATTGATAATGATATCACAAAGGTTACACCTGCTTCATTTGAGCCAACTATTGACTATATAGTTACAAAGATCCCACGCTTTACATTTGAGAAATTCCCAACAACTAAAGCAAACCTATCTTCACAAATGAAATCAGTTGGTGAAGCTATGGCAATAGGTAGATCATTCTCTGAAAGTTTACAAAAAGCTTTAGTATCTCTTGAGACAGGTTTAACAGGTTTAGATCAAGTTGAAATCCCAGGGTATGATGAAGAAAAATCTTTCTATCAAAACAAAGCTGTAATCCTAGAGTCACTAAAAGAGCTATCTCCTATGCGCATCTTGAGAGTTGCTCAGGCTCTTAGATATGGTATCAGTGAAAAAGATATCCATGATGCTTGTAAGATAGACCCATGGTTTATCGAGCAAATTGCAAATATTGTTGCTGCAGAAGAAACTCTTAAAAAATCTGGTTTACCAAATAGTAAAGAAGAATTCTCATACTATAAAAATATTGGTTTCTCAGATGCTAAAATTGCTGAGATTGTTGGCAGAACCGAGAGATATATTAGAAACTTTAGATTTGGCAAAGAGATCTATCCTACTTTTAAACGTGTAGATACTTGTGCTGCTGAGTTTGAATCAAAATCTTCTTATTTATACTCAACTTATGAACACTACTGCTACGAAGAGATTGTCCGTGACTGTGAATCTGAAATCTCAGATAACAAAAAAGTCATAATCTTAGGTGGTGGGCCAAACCGTATTGGTCAAGGTATTGAGTTTGACTATGCTTGTGTTCATGCAGCAAAATCGCTTAAAGAAGAAGGTATCGAAACAATCATGATCAACTGTAATCCAGAGACAGTTTCTACAGATTATGATACTTCTGATAAGTTATACTTTGAGCCTCTATGTGCTGAGAATGTTTTAAACATTATCAAAAATGAGATGCGTAAAGGTGAAGTACTTGGGGTGATCGTACAATTCGGTGGTCAAACTCCTCTAAAATTAGTATCTGCTCTTCATGAAAATAATATCCCAATACTAGGTACAGACCCTGATAAGATCGACCTAGCAGAGGATAGAGAAAGATTCAAAGAGCTACTAGATAATGTTGAGCTAAAACAACCTCTAAACACTATCGCATACACTATCAATGAGCTAAAGAAAAATATTAGCAAAGTCGGCTACCCTGTAGTTGTCAGACCATCTAATGTACTAGGTGGTAGAGCTATGGAAATTATCCACTCTCAAGAGGAGCTAAACTCTTATATTGAAACAAATGCTAAATGTATTCTTGAAGGACCAATCCTAATTGATAAGTTCCTTGAAAATGCTATTGAGCTAGATGTTGATGCTCTTGCTGATGGTGGTGATCGTGTATTTGTCGCAGGTATTATGGAGCATATTGAAGAGGCAGGTATTCACTCAGGAGATTCTGCTTGCTCTATACCTACTAGATCGCTTAGCAATGAGCAAATTGAAGAGGTCAAACAAGCAACTATCAAACTAGCTAGAGAACTAGATGTAATCGGTCTAATGAATGTTCAGTTTGCTTACCAAAATGGTGAACTTTTTGTGATTGAGGTAAATCCTAGAGCCTCAAGAACTGTACCATTTGTTGCAAAAGCTACAGGTAATAGTATTGCAAATATCGCAACTAAACTTATGATTGGTAAAAAGCTTTCTGACTTTATATTAAATAACCCAATACCAAGACATTTTTCTGTAAAAGAAGCTGTGTTCCCATTTGGTAGATTTGAAGATGTAGATTGTTACTTAGGCCCTGAAATGAAATCTACTGGTGAAGCAATGGGTATAGATAGAACTTTTGGGGTGGCTTTCTACAAAGCCCAAGAAATGGCCTTTAATAAGCTTCCTCTAAAAGGAAATATATTAATATCTGTAAGTGATGCTGATAAGCCTAAGATAGTTCAACCTGTTAAGGATCTTATTGAGCTGGGCTTTAATATCTTTGCTACAAAAGGTACAGAATGCTTCCTTAAAGAGAATGGAATTGAATGTAAATTCTTTGATAAAGCCTCTGATAATATAGGAAATGATCAAGTACATAGTACTGTCAATGCTATTGAAGATGGTGAGATTGATCTACTTGTTAATACTTCTATTAGACAAGAATTAAAGATCAGTTTGGCACTAAGAAGATCAGCTATTATGAGTAGAGTTCCCTATGTAACAACAGCTGGTGCTTTTGAAGCTTTTGCAGCTGCAGCAAAAGATATGAAAGCTCTTGATAATTCTTTTAATGTTAAAACTGTAAAAGAGTGGATTAATAGTTAGTTATACACATAGTATAGTTGTCATACCCGTGCAGGCGGGTATCTGTCTAATATTTCTGAGATTCCCTCCTACGAGGGAATGACGATTTTCAATGGAGATTACAAATGCTATCGTTTCAAAAGCTTCTACGCGGCGATCAAATAAATAAAACTGATCTGTCAAATCTTTTTCACCAGGCTGATATCTATAAAGATAAATTAGCTAAATCAAAACCTATAAAAGACCTAGAAAATAAGGTTTTAGCATCTTTATTTTTTGAGCCAAGCACTAGAACTAGATTTTCATTTGAATCAGCTATGAATAGACTTGGAGGAAAAGTTATATCGTTAGAAAATGGCTCTTCAAGCTCTACACAAAAAGGTGAAACCCTTGATGATACTGGTAGAATGATGGATCAATACGCAGACATTATAGTTATGCGCCACCCTAAGCCTCATAGTGTTGAAGAGTTTTCTAAATATGTAAAATCTCCTGTTATAAATGCTGGTGATGGTGATAATGAACACCCTACTCAATCTCTAGTTGATTTATATACTATTTATTCTGAAAAAGGCTCTCTTGAGAATTTAAAAGTAGGATTCTTAGGTGATCTAAAGTATGGTCGTACAGTTCACTCCCTAACAAATATTCTAGCTAAATATAACGCTTCGTTTAAATTCATATCTTCAAAAGAGCTACAAATTCCCGAAAAGCTTAGAGACTTTGTTAAGCAAAATGATAACTCTTTTACTGAACTAGAAGAAGTAAGTGCTGAAGCTCTGAAAGATTTAGATGTGCTTTATGTAACTAGAGTACAAAGAGAAAGATTTCCTAATGAAGAAAGTTATCTAAAAAACAAAGACCTTTGTTATCTTGATAGAAAGCATATCTCAGCTGAAAGTAATTTTATAATTCTTCACCCTCTTCCAAGGGTCGATGAGATGGATAGATCAATAGATGAGCTTAGCTGTGCTAAATATTTTGAGCAAGTTAGATATAGTATACCTATTAGAATGTCTTTACTTTATTCACTATTAAAATCTCAAAAATAATTTATCCTTTTTTCATTTGTTTTTTGACAAAAATACAATTTTACATTAAAGTCTATTAATTATTTTTTTAAAGTTATATAACTTTATATAACTTTTATCCTAAATTTAGTATGAAAAAAAACGAAGACTTAATGTGGTCACTTAGCTTATTTGGTACAGCTATTGGCGCCGGTGTTTTATTTTTACCCATACAAACAGGAATTTCTGGAATAGTCCCTGTTTGTATTGTTCTGTTATTTATATTTCCTATGGTTTTTTTATCTCATAGAGCTCTATGTAGATTTGTAATATCAAACCCAAATACAAACTCTGATATCACAGTCGTAGCTGATGATTACTTTGGTAAGATTGGAGGTATCTTTTTCAATATTCTATACCTATTTGCAATACTGCCTATATTACTTGTTTATAGTGTCGGTATTACAAATACGCTTGCATATTTTTGCTCGCACCAGCTACATTGTGAAGTCCCAAACAGGCTTCTCTTAAGTTTTTTAACTATTGCTGCTCTTGTTTTCATTATTAATTTTGGTCAAAGACTTATTATTAGAGTTATGAGCTTCTTAGTTTTTCCATTTATTATTGCTTTAATAGCTATATCTCTATGGATGATTCCTTATTGGAATTTTTCTATAATATACACTAGCTTTGAGCACAATCATTCTTTTTCAGGAGTTTTATTAGCTATTTGGATAATTATGCCTGTGCTTATTTTTTCCTTTAATCACTCGCCAATTATTTCTTCATTAGCTGTTTATACAAAAAATAAATATAAACAAAATGCTGATGATAAAGCCTCTAAAATTATTGCTTTTAGTAATATTTTAATGATTGTTACAGTAGTAATTTTTGTTTTTAGCTCAATGCTAACCCTAAGACCTGATGATCTAGCATTAGCAAAGCAAGAAAACGTTTCTATTCTTTCATTCTTGGCTGATAATTTTAATAGTAAGTCTCTAGAGTATATAGCTCCTTTGGTAGCTTTAGTTGCAATGAGTAAATCATTTTTTGGACACTATTTAGGCTCAAAAGAAGGTATAGATGGTATCGTTTGTAAAATAACAAAAAATAAAATTAAAGAAGAGAATATAAAGCCAATAACTCTTACAGTTGTATTTTTATTATGCTGGCTTGTAGCATACTTAAACCCCAATATCTTAGATATGATCTCAAGTATTGGTGGTCTTGTACTAGCTGTTATATTATTTATTATGCCTATATATAGCATTTATAAAATCAAATATTTAAAACCTTATAAAAACCTAATTGCTGATATATTTATCCTATCAGTGGGAGTTATCGCACTTTCCTCAGCTATCTACGTTTTATTCTAATTAATCATATAAATTTGACATTTAGCTAAATAAGAGATAAATTGTATCCACCCTAATGGGGGCGAATATGGTTTCGACATGAATGTCAAAATCTAAGGTGCATGCCGAGGAAGTACCGTAACCTCGTTAATAACAGTACAAATGCCGATAATAACTGGCAATAAAAAAGCAAACCGCGTAGCGGCTAACGACAGCAACTTTGCTGCTGTTGCTAAAGCTGCCTAGTCTAGCTTAAGAACCTAGATGCGCACGGATATGATAGTCTTTCTTATGACACTATCTTTACATCCGTTCATATTCCGCATAAGACGGTCTTTGCTTTTTGTCTGGAAGTTAAGGCTGTATTTAACAGACTCGCTAACTATTACCCTGGCTAATTGGGGAATAGCCAAGCTAAACTCAAATAGATTAGCCTAAGCATGTAGAGCCAAGGACGGAGAGTTTGTGGACGCGGGTTCAAATCCCGCCGCCTCCACCAAACTGGTGTTCCATACAATACCATACAGTAACACAAACCTAATAAAATCAACAAACACAATCAATTACACTGTCCCATACAGTGCCATCCAAACCATTTAATCCTTGTTTTGAGTGTACATTGTGGTGTACATTTATAGACACAATCACTTCTCAATGTACAACGATGGCTAAATTAAGTAAGCAATTTATAGAGAAATCGAAAGAAGTCAAAGAGCTTAAAGATAAAGAAAAGAGATATAGTGATGATAACTGTACCAATCTTTGGTTTATAGCTCGATCTAGCGGTGTACATTCATGGTTATATAGATTTAAACTAAATAAAAAAGCCGATAGTTTTACCATTGGTAAATACCAAGATATATCTTTAGCAGAAGCTAGAGAGCTGGCTAGAAACTATAATAAGATATTAGCCTTAGGTAAGAATCCTAAAATAGAAAGAGAAAACTCTAAACTAAAAGATAAAGATTACTTTCAGAACATGGCTATAGAATACCTTGAAAGTAGACACCCTGACAAACCAAATGGTTATAAGTCTTATGACACTTATAAAAGGAATAATAGAATCTTAGAAAATACTCTACTACCAGCTTTTAAAAACTATCGCTTATCAGACATCAAAAGAACTCATGTAACTAATTTATTAAAAGAATATACTCCTCACAATGGAAAAAATATCAAAACTCTAATATCTCAAATATTTGAACATGCTATAGATGAGGGACTAACTGAGAATAATCCTGCGCTAAAAGCTAAAACTAAGCCAATAATAACTCAAGGATTTAAATTTGTAGACCCTATAGATGACACTAAGACATTTAGTCAGCTAATGAATGATATAAGCAATTTTAATCATGGTGATATATCAACTATTAGAGCATTGCAATTAGCCCCTTATGTAGCTTTAAGACCATCAAATATAGTTGGTTTGAAGTGGTCCTACTTAGATGAAAATAATAAGTGTATAGTTATACCTGGTGAAGAAATGAAGATGAAAGGTAGAGCTGATTTTAGGCAACCATTAAGTAAGCAAGCTTATGACATTATTCAAAGTATGAAGATACATACAGCCAATAGAGAGTTTATATTTCATTCTACTAGATCAAAGCATAAACATGTAACTATTGAGGCCTTGAGTAAAGCCCTTAGAGAGAATTTAAAGTTTAATGGCATAGATAAGCCTAAACAACATACTCATGGATTTAGAAAGACAGCTAGAACTTATATAAGTAATATAAGAAGTAAGCATAATTGGTGTGATGATGCTGTACGTATGATACTTAGCCATTTAAAAGGCGATAAGATAGATAATATATATGATAAAAATGACTTCTTAACCGAAAGAGCTGAGATGCTACAGCTATGGGCTGACTATATAGATCATATTAAAGAAAATGCTAATGTAATAAGAATGCAAGATATAAGTTAATTGCTGCAGCAACTAAATAACTGCGTTTGATTTCCCTTTATTATAGTATGCCAAAACTCCTTTTTTATAACGTAAAGAAACCTATTGATTAACTGTTTCTTTTTTAATTTCTAAAGTCTCGTTAGCCTTTATATAATAAACATTACAGCTATGTTACCACTGTTTCCTTTTTATTTTAAAATATTCAACTTGCCTTTAGTAAAACCTCAGTATTATTTCCTTTTTTATAGCGTTCCAAAACCTAGTCAAAACCTCGGTACTCAATATTATATTTTACCCTACTGGAAACATGGGGTAATCATCGCCCTAATATCACCGTTACCCTAGCCAAAACCTAACCATTATCCTTAGGGAAACCTTAGGGTAGTAATTCTTTTACCCTTTGGAAAACCTTACTATAACAATCGTTAAAATATCGCTATTACCCTTATCTAAACCTTACCATAGATTATTGTCGTTATACCCTTGTTAAAACCTTGTATAATCCTTGTACAATATTAATGCTAAGTCCTTAGTAAAACCTTAGTATATTGGTTGCCGTAATGTTGCCGTTATCCTTAGGGAAATATTAAGGTAGTAAGCCAATTATCCTTAGCAAAAATTTAGTAAAAATTTAGTATGATTATTGCAATGATATTAGTATTATATCCTCCCCAAAACCTCCCCATAATTAAGTTGTTTAATGTCCGCTTAAATTACAAGATAAAATATAGCTATGTTGCTTATATAATCAATGTTTTAAGAGTTTTATAAGTTTAAGAATATACCCGATAATATCCCCATCATAAAAAGTTAATAAGATTCCTGTTAAATTTGTAAATCAATGACTTAACTATCACACTATAACCTACTCCATGCTGACTAGCTGTATTCTTTAGAGTTTGTAATTCGTTTTCATCTATTCTTACATTTATAGGTGTCGTTTTACTTTTAAACTCTATAGTATGGTTTTCTTCTCTCATCTCATTATTCCTAAGTCTTGTTCTACTATTTCACCATTAGCAACTTTATATATCTCACCTGTTCGCTTATCACCAAATACAAAGCTAGTATCACTAGTTCTAACAATATATTTAGTCTTTTCAAACCAGTTATATAAAGCCATTGGTTGAGTCTCTGCATTGGTAGGTAATTTATAACCACACTCCCAAGCTATTTCTCTCATATTCCTCATATTTATCCTTTATTTTGTATAACCATTGCAAGTGTATGTAGTGCAATTTGTATAGTGTTTGACTATATATGTAGTATATATTTAGATGAATTTGTAGGATTTTAAGAGTTATTTTTATTTATATTAGTTAAATATTAGTCATTTAATATATTAGATAACTTATTCTTCTTTATTATCTTTATATACTTCTTTCTAGAAAGATATTTAGCTTCAGCTCTAATTGCTAATAATTCAAAGAAATAGCCCATAACAATACATCCTAATCCAACGAATTTTGCTGAAGTATCTTGAGAAACAGATATAAAGTTAATTAAATATATACCTAACATCAACAATAAAACCATTATAAAAAGTGATATAAATGCAAATATAACATTCTTTAGGTTACCACATATTAATTTATTATATTTAACAATAGTAATGTCTTTAGGACCAATGATTAAAGCTTTAGAAATGAGTAGCTTTGAAAATTCTTTTAAGGTTATTTTTTCGAGCATTTTATTTACTTTTTGTATCTGATCTAAGTTATTTATAGAACATCTTAGCTCTTTATATAGTAAGTCAGATAACATAAAATCTATTTTAGTTTTCATCATTAACTTAATATATTGATTAGTATTTTTGTCTAGCCTTTCATAAAAGTCATGTATTCCTTTTAATTCTTCAGTCACCCTAATCCTTGTAAAAAAGAAACCACTTTTATTTAAGTAAGGACGAGAGAAGGCTATTAAAAGGGTCACAATTATAGCTACTATGCTTATAAAGTTTCCAATATCCATCTATTTATAAACTAATTAAATAATAAATAAATTTAGCAAACCTAACTAAATTATTCTATTAATTAATAAACCTGACAGGATTAATTATTATTTTTACCAGCTATCAACTCTCTAAGCCATATATTAGCCTTATGTTTACCGTTACTTTCTTTTTGATGTTCTAAGGCGGTTTTATTAAATTCATCTTGATAGATTTCTTTATACTGGTTAAGTATCTCTCTTTTAGTCTTATCACTTTCAAAATAGATCATAGTATCTATAAATTTATAGTCTAAGAAACTAAGATTAATATCTCCTAATATTTCATTTATCAAAGTGTATTTATTCATGTTTTAAACCTCATGTTCAACCTAATTAAAATCGTGTTCAACTTTGTTCATTTTTATACCCTTGATTGAACAAGAAATTGAACAAGATTGTTCAATTTATGTTCAAGTGACTGTTCAACTAGATATAAGGCTATGATCCTTTATTTGTATGGCGTTGTTGCTGCAGCAACTATACCATGTTCAATAAATGTTCAACCGCTTGTTATAAGAAAATAGCCAAATGTTCAATGTTCAACGTGTCTAGATACAAAAAAATTGAACAAACTACTTTTTAATGTATTCTTTCTGCTGTTTATGAGCTTTAATAACACGATTAACTGTACCTAAACTACAACCCATCTCTTCTACTATTTCTCTTTGATTTAAGCCCTCCACACAAAGAGAGATTATCTGTTCATTTCTAGATTGTTTAGCACTAGATATATTCCAAGTACCACTATTATCTAGGTAAGCCTCTATGCTTTCTATATGGTTAGCATTACGGTTTTTCTCAATATTGATAATAAAGTGAGTATTATTCTTATCTTCTCTATTAGCAGGCTCTTTCAAACATATTATTGTATCTAATACATCTTTCTTAGCACTAGCCCCTCTATTATCTCCATTCTTACCAGCATGATCTACAACTAGGATAGTTTTACCTTTAGCTCTTAAGTTTAAAAGCCAGCTCTGAGTGTTTCTCCAAGCCTCTGTAGTGTTTTCTTTACCACTGCGACATAAGGTAGCCAAATTATCTAAAACGATAAAATCAGCCCAGTTAGTAAGTGACTCTATAGCTTCTTGACCATCCGAAGTAGAAAGGTCTGGCATCAACTGATCATCTATTAAAGTATCATTACTTATAAACTTAAGATTGCTATTAGATATATTATCTACATTTAGTTTTCTAATTCTTTCTCTAATAGTTATGGCTGGCATCTCACCATCTATAAACAATGTCTTATATTGCCTAGTAGCACTCCAACCTAAAAACTCTGTACCACTTGATATAGCCCATGCTATACCCGTACTTACTTGAGTCTTACCTACTCCTTGTTTAGCATAAATCATTATGATGTCTTGCTTCCTAATTAAAGGTTCTAAAATAAAGCTTTTCTCTTTAAGCTCCATTTCCTCTAATTCATCCCAAGATACAGCTCTTATATTCTTATATGAGATTTGGCTATATACATCCTTTCTAGCTTTATATACACGCTCTCCTAACTCATATAGACCAATAGCATTATCAATACTCTCTAACTGCGTACTTTGTTCAGTAGATAGCTGACTTTTAATACTCTCAATAATAAAGTGATCTATACTATCAATATACTTCGTTTTAAACCTCTCATATTGGTCTTTAGATATCTTATTATCATAGTACTTTCTATTAAGTTGATTTAACTGCTCAACATCCCACTTAATAGTCTCAGCTTCTTTTAGTGTGGTATAATCTAGCTCTAGAGATTTAAGGCTCTGATCTATAAAATTATCCACCTGTAAAGTGTTATTTTCCATTGCCTTAATCTCCTATACTCTACTAGAGAATGTCTTAATTAAACCTGTCATAGAATCTAGATAACCATCATATTTATATTCTTCTGGTTTATATGTGATATTAAGGCTCTCAAATACTTTTCTAATTTGAAGAACATCGTTATCCCATGTATTAAGTATTAAATTATCAAGGTTTTCTATTAGACTAATAAGCTTAGAATCATCTAGGCTGTTTCTATGTAGATAGTTAAGAATTTGGACTAAATAAGCATTAAGATAGTCTATACAGATAAATGTCTTCTCATAGCCATTTACTAGCTGTTTCTTATAAGTGAAGTTATATTGTAAAAACTTAATTCCAGCTACTAAATTATCTATAGTTTCATTAATACCTATATACTCGATAATACTATCAAGCTCTACCATCAAGATACCCGATGTTTCATCTGAATCTACAAATGTATCAAGTGAAAAGATATAGTTTTTATCTTGTCTTGACTTAGTTTCAAAAAAGTTTCTTAAAATATGGATTTGTTTATAAAGCATGGCTATATTCCTCGTTTTGTTTTTTTCTCAAAGTATCGGGGCGGTTGAGAACTAGAAACGAGACTAGCTGTAGGTATTTACTACCGAAGTAGCTATTGTATTCCCTACACCTCCCGATAAAACAAAAGAGTTTCACCGTGTGATAGATATATTGATTAACATATCTTAAAAGTGCATAATAAAGCCCGCAACTGATAGATACAGTATTATCTATATCATCATGGCTATTATTACAATTCACTTTATCATTGCTCTTATTAGTGGCAACATCACTACTCGCTTTCTGGGTTCTCACGCCCTTTAACAAGAATGATGATAAAAGATTATTGATGTTTTGTAAAGCAGTCATATTAAACTACCTCACTATTTAATAATAATCTAAAGGTTTCTCTACCTTTAGGTGTTACCATAGTTTGAGTGCCTGCTTTTTTGCTATTACTCCATTCTTTAATTTCAAATAGCTTAGGTACATATTGTATATAAGGCTTTAAATCATTATTTTTATCTCTATAGATATAACCCTTATCCATCAATGAATTAATTAAGTATTTTTGCCCTAAATGTAACTCCTTGGCTGTATCTCTAAAATTAGTTAGTAAGTTTTTATCTACAAGAGCATCAAAATACTCTACTTTATGATTCTGTAGCTCAATAAGGTTATTAGCTTCTTCTAATTTAATTTCAGCATCTAAAGCCATTTGTAAAGCTTGTATTTTAGATATTGATTTATTTTGATGAGCTAGCTTTTTCTCACACTCGATAAAATAATCTCTTATCTCAAAACCTTTATCTGTACTAGATATCATACAAATATGCTTAGCTGAATCTAATGTAAGGATATATTCATTAGTTGGTCTACCACCTTTGAGGTTTTCGCCTTTTTGGGCGTAAACTAAGTAGTCTCTATCTTTAACTAGCCTTGCTCTCTTAATTTGATCTTTAATCCAATTTGAATAATCTTTTTTAATTTCTAGCTCTTGGTGTAGTTTTCTAGCATCAATACTATTGATACTTTCATTACCTATTAAGTGCTTTGATATAGTTATATTCATCTCTACACCTCCGCATCTCTAGCTTGAATCTTAGAATCTAGCCATGCTTCGACTTCACTAACCAACCAACCAGTAGTATAAGCTGATAGCTTTATTGATTTAGGGAACTGTCCAAAGCTACTAAGCCTATAAATAGATGTTCTACTTAATCCTGTAAGCTCAGATACTTGTTTTACTCTAATTATCTTTTTATCTAAATCAGTCATTTACTTATCTCCATTAAACTCTGATGTTTCATTAAACAAATTATTTTCTTTAATGTCGGCCAACGATCAAAGATAACTCAGCATACAAACATAGGATTTTAGAATAATCTGTATGGTCTGTATGTTGTGTGTGAGATAAGTTTAGATATTAAAATAGATAAAATCTTAGGCTTTTAGTTTCCCATTTTTTTTATGATAGAAATTAATACTCATATTGATGTATAACTTTATAATCATCAAAGCAATGTCCTTTACTATCTTTTCTAAAAGACTGAAAAATATTGCAATCCTGACTTATAGTTAATAACAAGTAGCTTTTACATATATATGTATATAATTCAAAAAAAGGATATCTCTTAAGGTTTGTTGAGTTATATCTAGACTTAGTTATGAACTCATCCATGAAAAAATCATTAAAAACAATATTTAATATTGATATAACTTCTCTTTTTACATTTTCATCCAAGATTCTTCTTGTATTAAACATTTCTTTACATTCTTCAAATATTTCAGATATTTTTTCTTTTTGTTTTATGCAATCTTCTATTAACATTTCAGTTCTGACTGTCATTGTGCAGCTAACAGAACTATTTAAAGTATTTGAGACATTTTGTAGTTCATTATAGTCGGTAATTAAGCTATCTAGTTTTTTATTTATTTTCTGTACAATTCTTTTTTTATCTTTATTTGATGTTTTTGCTGATCTCTCAACTATACCCATTTGTCTAAAATAGATGACTCTTAAATTAAGCATATAGCTATAGACCTCTTGCGAAATACTAATTATTCACCATATATATAGAAAGATTGCTTAAGAGATCCATAAAAATGCAAATAAGCTACGCAATATTGTCAAAGAAAGCCAGAATATTTAGAAAACTAACAGGTTTAAAACTAAAACATTTCAATAAAATCTTAACCGATGCCTCAAAATCCTTAGATGAAGGATTTCCAAGGATTGGCAGAAAGCCAAAAGTTGATAATCATGCAGATAGATTATTGTTAGTTTTAATATATTATCGTTGCTATATGACACAAGAATTTTTAGGCTACTTGATAGGATTAGATGAATCAAATGTAAATCGCCTAATTAGACGAGTAGAGTTACTACTAGTTAAAGAAATACATATAAAAAAAGATAGAAGCATGACTAATCAAAAAGTAGAAAGACTTTTAATAGATGCAACAGAACAGCCAATCCAGAGACCTAAGAAATTAAAACGAAGAAAGGCTAACTATTCAGGGAAGAAAAAAAGCCATACACAGAAAGTAGAAATAGCTATCAGTGAAGCAGGTCAAATAGTTAATGTTTCGAAGGTTTATCCAGGCAGTGTTCATGATATAACTGTTCGCAGAAAATCAGATAAATTAGCTCGTGATGTTGATAAATATTGTGACAATGGCTACCAAGGTATTCAAAATGAATCTACTAAAGTAAAACTCCCCTATAAAAAGCCCAAAGGAGGTTCTTTAAGTATAGAGCAGAAGAATTATAATAAATGGCTTAGTAAGATTAGGATTTATGTTGAGCATAAAATTGCAGAAATTAAAAAGTTTCGTATACTGGGTGAAACCTATAGAAGTTTTGGTAAAAAAGCTAATCTTAGGTTTAATTTAGTGGCTGGAATAGTTAATTTACAAAACGGATTCTAAAAAGAAAATACCTACTTAGAAATAAAATGCCTCTGAAGTAGTATTTCGCAAGAGGTCTTATGTATACTTTTTACAAACTCAAACCTATCTTCTTCTAAGAAGCGAATAAATTCTAAGGGTATATTATGTAAAAGGTTTTTTGATACTTTTATACAGTCTTCTAATTCTTTCTTTGATACTTCTGGATACCAATGCTCTCCTCGGTTTTTATCTATATCTAACCAATTATATCCATGTAAACGTATTGGTTCTGACAAAACACACCTCCCACAGTGTCCCAATAGATTAAGCACTCCCAAACACTTGGGTAATGTCTTTCGGTTGGCCTACCTAGAAAGTGCTTAATTAGATAATTTAAGAATAGACGTAGAATATTAAGATATCAAGTATCACAATATATAATGATGTTTTGTTGCTGCAGCAATCATAAAAATACCAAAACCATACCCCTTTTTAGTCACCAGTGTACATTGAGGCGTACATTGAGATAATTTTTATTTTTATAAACCTATATTTATCAATGTTTTTATGTACTTAGTTCAATTCCCGCCGCCATTTAAAAGTCGATTATCAAGAGGAAGATAATTTAGTAAAATTGTGACTTTCAAAAAGATACCATTTATAGAGTACCCTATACCAACTAAAAATATTTGATCTTTATATTACCATTAGTTTTTTACACTATAAAAAGAAATGACCAAACCAAAATATAGGTTTTAGCGTCTTATAATAAAAGTAAATTAAGTGCCATTTTTAATAGGCTATTATTACTTCAAAATTTCTTGTTTAGCAAGTTCAATTTCTCGCTGAAATTCTGGACTAGTTTGTAGTTGCGAGAACATAATACTTCCTACTAGGTAGCCAGCATTGACATCACTAGGATAATGAACTCCACAAACAACTCGACTTTGACCAAACTCATAACCTCTTTTCATAATCTGATCTGTTCTCGATGGATTTATTTCACTTAAGGTAAGAGCGATTGCCCATCCTATAGTTGTATGACCAGATGGATATGATCTATGAATGTTATCTGTTTTCACACATGCTTTTTCATGAAAATATGCAAAAGGTCTAGTACGATGATAGAAAAGCTTAGCTGGTTTAGTGAACTCCCCCTCTGCTACTTCTAATTGATTTAGAATATTCCAAATAGCAGGAGTTTCTTTTTTGCTTATTGAATGTCCAAACGCTTTTTCAAAAGCTTGAGCAAAGCCTTCTGGCGAGTAGTTCGCATCTGATTGAGCAAGCTTATATCTATTAGTATTTTTAACAAAAAAACTAGCATGAGAAATATCCATGTCATTTTGATACAATAATGTTCCAGGACTTGGAGGAGGTGGTATAATCTGTTTTATATCTGGAATACGTATACTTAATTGGTCAGTTGCAAATGTTGAAGTTATTGCTATAGTTAATAATAACCCAGCAGCTATAATCTTTTTAATCATATTTTTATCTCCGTAGTTAATTCAAAGAGAATAATAAAATAAAATAATCAAAAAAGTTTAAAAATGAGAAATATTAAATTTTTATTACTAATTACTACTTGAGTATGATATTATCTTTGACCTTTTTTAATAAAACTCTATTTTTCAAAAAAATAGCCTATAAGTATGTTTTAAATTAAATCAAAAATCAATAATTATTTTAATAAGAGTTTAAAACTTTGAGATCTACCAAAACTATTTATATTATTAATTATTAATTTATTAAAAAAAGGATAATTCATGATAAAAAAATTTAGTGTTCTTACAAATAGTAAAGAAGTTAAAGAGTTAGAGGATCTAATAAATAAGTATTATAAGCCGCGAGAATATAACTGTATGATTGAGTCTCATTTGTCAGATATTTTATATAGAGTTACTAGAGATTCTATTAAGGCTAATATTAAAGACCTTTGGTATAGCTTACAAAACACTGTCGGTCATGAAATTGGCCTAGTATATAACACTATACAAAATGATAATACTACTTTAAGATTAAACTCTTCAATCGTTGTTAATATATTAGCAAATGATAAAAACTCAGATATTGTTAAGTCTCTTCAAGAGAATGCAGATATTATAATTAAGTTTAGACAAGTAGATATCATGGAAGTATTCCCATCTATAAAACAAGAAAAGAGAGAAGTTATATCTAAGTAGTTTAAAGATTCTTAAATTCTATATCTATTTATAGAGTTTCCAAAATGCTATATATAATATTTAATTGCTGCAGCAATGATAAAAAATGCAAAAAATATAGGAAAAGTATAAATATTTCAGAGTTATATAACTTATTATTATCGATTTAATAAAATCTATATATTTTACTTTAGTTAATTCAAAGATCATAATAGCTGTATAAAATTTATATACATAAGAGATATCATCAAAATGAAAAAAGTAATATTAACAACAGTAGTAATTTTAAGCTTAACTTCAACTGGTTTTAGCTATGGTGCTTTAGGTCAAGTTTCTAGCGGATCTTTCCCTCCTCCAGTAATGCAGTTAGCATCTTAACCTTAAAAATCTCAAAAATAGATTAATTTTTCATAAATGAAAATAAGTATATTTTTAAAAGATTGACTATTAATTTATAGTTTTAGTATCTTTATGTAATTAATTATAGTAGTATCAATGTTGTAGATTTATCTAGACGTATTTTAAAAATCTTTTTTTAATCTTTCTGAGTAATCATAAAATTTAAATATCAATTTTTCTAATCAAGAATATCTACAATTATCAATTAAACGAAAGAGAATAAATAATGAGTAATGAAGTAACAGGAACTGTTAAGTTCTTTAATGATGCAAAAGGTTTTGGTTTCATAACATCTCCATCTTTATCTAAAGATGTTTTTGTACATATATCTAATATACAAAATGATACACTTTCAGATGGCGAACAAGTAAGCTTCCAAATTAGAGAAGGTAATAAAGGTAAAGAAGCATTCGACGTTAAGTCTATCTAATTTCCTTAATATAGATCTGAAAAACTTCTAGCTTATCTAGAAGTAAGAACTATACAAGCAGCTATCAAAAAATCTAAAATGATGAATGTTATAAGAAAATATTAACTGTAAATCATTTTTCTATCTATTTTTATCATAAGTTTTACTAAACATTAGTTCTAAAAACTATATTAGAATGTATCTTTATAGGTCTCTAACTATATAAACTTATATAAAACTCTTTTAGATAATTCAAAATTTAATTTGAATAATATTTAACCCCTCTTTTAATTTTTTCTTTGCCATTTTCAACTCGCCATTTATTAGTATCTCTAAGACTATAAGCACAACCACAATATTCTTGCTGATAAAACTTCTCTTTTTTAGATATTTCTAACATCCTATAAGAACCTCCCTTCTTTCGCCAGTTAAAATCCCAGTATTTAATATTATCAAATAAAGAAGCGGCCTTTTTGCCTGAAGTATTTATTTGCTCCATATTCTTCCACTTAGAAATTCCTAATGTGCTAGATATTAAAGTAAAGCCATTCTTACTTGCATACTCAGCTGTTTTGACAAATCTCATATCAAAGCACATTGTACATCTAATGCCTCTTTCTGGCTCATTTTCCATACCTTTAGCTAAGTTAAACCAGTTATCTTTGTCATAGTCAGCATCAACAAATGCCATACCTAACTTATCAGCATATCTTTTATTCTCTTCTTTCCTAATAATATATTCTTCAGTTGGATGAATATTTGGGTTATAAAAGAAAATAGTAACATCAATATCTGATGCAGCTAAAGCGTCCATAACTTCACCTGCACAAGGAGCACAACACGAATGTAGCAATATTTTTTTGCTACCATCTGGGGTTTCTAATTTAGGCCTTTTGTAGTTATCTAATAGATATTCTTTATTCATCATAATTTTATAGCTTCTCTAAATTTATTATAATTTCTATAACATAGTATTTATTTTAGTAAATTAATAAAGCTATATATACCGAAGATGCTATTTTTTAAATAATCTCTATTAAATTAACTTACAAAACGATATTATTTAACTAAGTTAATATATACATAAATTATATAATATGAAAAAGCTCTTACTATTTATTTTTTTAGTAATATTTTTAAATAGTTGTACATTCCAACATAGACCAGATCACTTTTCTACAGCTCCATTAAGAAAAAGTAATCACAGTAAATTACTTACAAATAAAACAACAAATAACCAAGACTTCTTTAGTAATAACTAACATATTATCTTTATTCAAACTAGCGTTATAGAGAATTTTTTTATAAAATTAACCTCTCTTTAATATAATATTAAATAAAAATGTTAAAAAAATATTCTCTATTAATAGCTATAGGACTTATTTGGGGTTCTCAATTTATTTTTCAAAAAGAAGCTATTGAGAACTTTCCCCCTATATTAATAGCCTTAGCAAGATCTTCAATTGGTTGTATAGTACTTTGTAGTGTTTGCTATTTTTTAAAACTAAAATCAAATTCCTTTAAAAAAGATTTTGCTATATATTCTTTAATAGCCTTTTTAGAAGCTACTATGCCTTTTATGCTAATACCATGGGGACAAAAGTTTGCTAGCCCATCAATTACGGCTATCCTAACGGGAACAGTACCTTTCTTTGTAGTTTTACTAGGGCCTTTTATAGTAAAATCAAGAATTACTATATCAAATACTCTAAGCATTTCTGTTGGGTTTATAGGACTTATAGTACTTTTTTATCCTGATCTAGTATCTCAAAACCACTCCTTTAACATATTAGGAATATTAGCTATATTAATAGCAACAACATCTTTTGCTTTAGCTTTGCTTTTATTGAGTAAATTCTGTTTTCATGATAATCCTGTAATAGTCTCGAGAAATATTCTTATCGCATCAACTATACAATTAATCATATTGATAATTATATTTAGACCTAATTACAGTAATATTCATTATTCAATATTCTCTTTATCTTCATTATTATACTTAGGTGTTTTTTGTGCAGGAATTGTTTATTTTTTATATGCTTTTCTTATAAAACTTGCTGGTCCAGTATTTACATCTTTCACTAATTATCTTGTGCCTTTATTTGGTGTTATTTTTGGTATTCTAATAAATCATGATCCTTCTAATTTAACTGTTTGGATATCTTTAATAATTATTCTTTCTGCTGTTAGTTTAAATTATATAACTAGACACTAAATATGAATTTTTATTCTCTATGCTAGATTAATTTTTATTGATAAAATATAAGTGTAATTAAAATAAAAGGAGAATATAAATGAAGTGTCTATTCAAAGAAAATGAATCTTGTGGTAAAAAGTTTGGATTATGTGCCCTAGCAGTATTTTTAACTATACTTGGTGTTGCTGTAGCACTGAAAATTATTACTTTAATTCTTTGCATCTTCCCAGGATCTGTACAAGACAACACTTGGTTAACTGTCATTTCTATCATTTTAGTTTTATTCGCTGCTAAATGTCATAAAAGTGGTCATTGTTGTGGTTTTCAATGTAGTAAATCTTGTGATGAAGAAGATTCTGATAAAAAATGTTGCAATAAAAATGAAGAATCTCAAGACTAGTTTTCTTTAGTATTTTATTATACTTTTAATCTATAATATCTCTTAGATCTAAATCGTTTTTTCAAATCTATAGCTAATGAAATATCTAAAGCAAAATTGTGAACTTACCTTAAATGAAGGTTTACAAGAATATAATAAAAACTATCCTTTCCTAAATTCTAATGATGGACATGATGAAGCTAGCAAATGGTTTAAAAATCATGATATTACTCATGTTTTATTTGGCACTATTCCTTTTGAAATTCGCGGTGAGGCTATAAATGATACTTGGACTTTGGTTGGCTCTAACGTTACTCTAAAAGGCTATAAAGAATTTTTTAAATTTGTAGATTATAAAACAGTTATCAATAGCTATCTTAAAAAGTATAAATATAAATTTGTAGTATATTTAGTAATGCTGAAATATATACCAGTATGTCTACTAGCAGCATTTAAAGCCTATAAAATGTCTAAAAAATGGGATTGGTATAATTATGATAATTATCTAGATATTCCTCTTAAAGATATAAGAAAAGAGTTTAATATAAAGGTTATAAAGCCTTAATATTAATAATATTAAAGCCACTTCAATTTTTTAAATAGAGATATTTGAAACACTACGATAGCTAATAAAATAGCTAAAAATATCCAAAAAGCGTATGCATTTTGAGAACCTGGTATTCCTGCAACATTGATACCTAATAAGCCTGTAAGAAAACTTAACGGTAAAAATATAGCTGCAATAATAGCTAAAAAATACATTTTTTTATTAAGTTTATCTGTTAAGGTATTACTAATTTCATCTTTTACAATTTGTAAACGATCTCGAGCCTCCTCTAAATCCTCTATATAACGTACAACATAATTATATATTTCAACTAAATAACGTTTATGTGAGCTTGTTAGCCAACTTAAATTACTTAAACGCAATTGTTCAATAACATCTCTTTGAGGAATTATATAACGTCTAAAAACTATTGTTCGCTTACGTAACTCAACTATAGACTCTCTTAAATCATTATCTGTTAACTCTATAGTTTGCTCCTCTACATCTATAAGTTTATCATCAAGTGCCGCTAAAACTGGTTCCATACGGTTAGAAAGTTTAGCTATCAATGTCGTTATAAAATCAGCAGAATTTTTAGGTCCTATATTATTTTTAAAACTTTTCTTAATATCATCAAATAAATTTAAAGACCTCAGGCGAGTACTAATTATACGATTTTTATCTATCCATAACCTTATTGAAATCATGTCTTCAGGAACATCATCTTTATTAGGATTCATACCTCTTAAGATTATCAACATACCATCATTTATTTGTGTAAATCTAGGCCTTACATCTTCAGCAAGTAAAGCATCCGAAATAAAAGGATCTAAAGAGTTTAGTTCGTTATTTAACCATTTTTTAGTTTGTGGATTTTTAGCATCTAGATGTGTCCAAATAATTTTTTTATCAGCGTTATCTAATCGATTAATCCTACTATCAAAATCTAACTGTGTTGCACTGCCTTTACCATCTAAACGATAAGAAAATAAAATATGATTCATATGTAAAAAACTATTATTCTACATATTAATAAATTCTAACAGGATAAATTATTTTTAGTAGTATAAGAAATTTTTTATTTTGAATAATAATTTTTTTGATTTACTAATAGTATATATAGCCCTGCTGAGATAATTATAAATGCGCAAACAAATAGACCATAAGAAGTAATATTCTCATATACAAATCCAAGTATTAATTCGACAACTAAATATACAAAAATAGCCCATGAAGAAGCAAAAGCTTTTATAATTTTAGCCATATTTCCTTTGCTATCCATATAAGCATATATTACAAAAAATACTATATGAAGTATCAAGGCCACTATTAAATTAAGTACCCCTGCTATCATCAATAAATATGTTAAAACCATATATACAAAAAACGCTACAACTCTAGGAAAAGGTATATAATTTATTGGTAATGGATCATTTTTATTGCTTTTAATTTTTGCATAAGCAATAGGTAAAGCAATACAAGAAACCAAGATAAACGTAGTTGTCAAAGATGCTATCATTTGCCAGTTTCTAAAGAAAAATATCAAGACTATAGAACAAATAAATGTAAATATAAGTGAGCTACGCGAAATATTAACTCCTTTAGTAACACTAGCAAAATATGCTGGCATCTGTTTTGCTTTTGACATCTCATTAAGCATACGAGCGCTACCACCTAAGTATACAATACCTGTCCCTGATGGACTAACTAAAGCATCTGCATACAAAACTATAGCTAAAGCATTTATACCTAATATACCAGCTAATTGTGCTAAAGGAGATTCAAAATTTAGTCCTCCCCAGCCATTTGCTAACATCTTCTCAGGTACTGCTCCTATAAAAGATATTTGAAGTAAAAGATATATAAACAATACTATTAGTACACTACTAACCAAAGCTATAGGTATATTTTTTCTTGGATTCTCTAATTCTGCTGAGAAGCTAGCTGCCATCTGAAAACCAAAAAAAGAATAAAAAATACCACAAGAAACAATAGCGTTAAAAACACCTCCTACACCCTTAGGCATAAAATTAACATTATCACCACTAAAGTTACTAGAATGAAATGCTGCAAACATAATTATCAAAGATGTAACTATAGGAATAATGATTTTTAAAGAAGTTAAAGAGTTATTTATTTTTGATAATGATTTTATTCCCCAATAATTTATTAATGTATATAACAACATAAATAAAACAACTACAACAACTCCTAAAAAAGTAAGTTCTCCAGCGCTAAAAACATAAGGAGTAATTGGCTTATATATCGAAGAAATATATTGCGTCGTAGCCATAGCTTCTGATGGTACGATAATAAGTCCTAACATCCAGTTTGATAACCCAGTTACAAAACCAAAATGCTGATTATGAGATATAGTTATTAATTGTGTAAATAACCCATTTGTTTGATACTTAACAGCAAGCTCTGCTAGCAAAAAAGCCATTACAAGAACTATAAAAGCTCCTATAATCCATGAAAGTATTGATGCCGCTCCAGCTGCCTGAGATGCATAGTATGATGCGTACAGCCATCCACTGCCCACCATAGTACCTACACTCAGTGCTATAGCAGTAAATAAACTAGGTTTTTTTGTATTTTTCATATTTTTTATAAAATATTAACTTTTAAAAGTAGCTATATTATTCTTAAGTATGAATAAATAATCAATATTTTTATTATAAAGAAACTCTAAACATGACAGCTTAACAGCTATTATTTTTTTAAAAATCGCTGTAACTTTTAATACAGCTAAATAAAAAATCTAATGCTACAATTAGCTTAAAATCAAAAAATATCTTGATGAACAATTTATGGATAAAAATCATTTTAAAAAAAACATATTACCCGCATTAGCTGGAAATATAGCAGACTGGTACGAATTTTATATGTATGGTATGTTCGCTGCTCCAGTAGTTGCTAAGTTATTTTTACCACAACAAGAATACTTCTTAGCTTTACTATATACATATTTAGCATTTGCTTTAGGCTTTTTTATTAGGCCATTAGGAGCATTGGTTTTTGGATATTTTAGTGATAAATATGGTAGAAAAAAAATATTGTTCTACTCATTATTACTTATGGGTATACCCACTCTACTTATGGCTATACTTCCTACTTATACCTCAATAGGTATATATGCGCCTATATTTCTTATGATTATCAGAATCTTACAGGGATTTGCTGTTGGTGGAGAAATTGGTGGTGCTGCTGCTTTTATTTTAGAAAGCTCTAATAAAAATAAACAAAATTTATCGGGAGCTTTACTTATAAGTTCTTCATTTTTCGCTCTTTTACTTGCTAGTAGTATTAGTTATGTTTTATTGAAATTATTAAGCAATGTTCAGATACTAGAATGGGGTTGGAGAATCCCTTTTATTTTTGGTTTTATAATCATACTTACAGGTCTATATATCAGATATAAATCATCAGAAACACAAGATTTTTTGGAACTTCAAACAAAAAAAGCTACTGTTAAAAATCCTATAACTGATGCTCTTAAATATGACTGGCATAATATGATTATTACTTTCTTTTTATCATCATTAGTAGCTGTACTAGTTTTTATGGGCATTTCATATATGCCAACCTATGCAAATCATTATCTAAATTATGATTTTAAAAATATATTACTAATATGTACATTAAACATAATTATATTAATGATTTCATCGATTTCATTTGGATACATTGCTGATAAAGTTGGTGGTAAAAAAGTCTTAATATATGCTTCAATAATATTATTTATTGCTGCTTTACCTATATACCAAACTATTATAAATAACCACCAATTAGTATCTATTGCTATTTTTGCTTTAGCTATTATAAGTGGTGCTGTGATCGGACCTATATTTGCAAATACAGCTGGATTATTCCCTGTTAAAAATAGAAATACTGGTTTTGGGATAAGTTTTAATATAAGTGTTTCTTTATTTGGTGGAACAGCTGCATTTATTATGACATTATTAATTACAGCTACTGGAAACTATTTAATTCCAGCCTTTTACATAATGTTTTTATGTATACCTTTTTTTATTGCTGTATTATTTATCCCTAAAGATTTATTTCAATGAAACTTTTCTCAGAAAATTAAATAATATAGATAAAAAGTGATTAATATTTTGAAGTTATTTTATAGATTTATTTAGGTAAAATTATCTAAATTTTCATTGGCATAATGATAAATAAACTATTATCTTTTTCATCCTTAATTAACGCACTCATATTAGGATTATCAAGATAAATAGTCATTGTTTCTTCACTAATTACATTAATTATGTCTAGTAAATATTTATAGTTAAAGCAAATTTCCATTGCATTATCACTATATTGAACTTCTACTTTATCTTCAGCTTTTTCATTATCAGGGTTATTTGCTGATAAAAGTACTTGACCTTGAGATACATTAAGACGAACACCTTTATACTTATCATTTGCAAGAATTGATGTTCTTAATAATGAGTTTTTCAAAACTTGCTTATCAACTGCTAAAAGCTTTGTGTTATTCTTAGGGATTACTTTTTGATAGTCAGGATAACGACCATCTATAAGTTTTGATATAAAAGCATAACTACCAAATTCTGCTTTAAGATAGTTTTTACCAAGACATATTCTAATAGTTTCTTCAGATTTACCAACAATCTTTTTAAGCTCTAATATAGCTTTTCTAGGGATAATCGACTGACTAGCACTATCAAGAACTTTACTATCTATTATAGCCTCTGTAATTGACATTCTATGGCCATCTGTAGATACTGCTCTTAAAAGATTTGAGTTTATCTCCCAAAACATACCATTAAGAAAGTATCTAGTATCATCATTTGCCATAGAAAAATCTACTTTTGAAATTATATGATGAAAATCTTGCTGAGATATATCAAAACTTGCTTGTTCACTTATATTATTATCAATAAGTGGATAGTTATCAGCATTTAATGAAATAAGATTAAAAGTACTGTTATTAGAAATAATAGTTACTTTGTTATCTATGATTCTAAAATCAATCATAGAATTATCATTAAGACTTCTAACTATATTGTAAATTTTGTCAGCATTTAATGCTAATTTAACTGTTTCATTACAACTAACTGTTATATTACAAGATATTTCCGTATCTAAGTCTGAAGCTGTAATTTTTAAATTATTATCACCTATATCAAATAAAATACAAGATAATAAAGGCATTGTACTTTTGCTATTAGCCACAGATAGCATAGACTGTAAAGGCTTCAGTAAGTCATCTCTATTCAGTACAAAATTCATTTTTTTAAAACCCCTATGAATAATATATATATTTAACGAGAAATTTTATCTAAAAGCAACTCATAATCATCAGATATAGAAGTATTGCTTTGTCTTAATTTAGTTATTGCTTTAACCGCATGCATCACCGTAGTATGATCTCTACCACCAAAAGCATTACCAATTTCTGGTAAACTATGCGATGTCAGCTCTCTTGCTAGACTCATTGCTATTTGTCTTGGCCTAGCTATATTTCTACTTCTTTGATTAGAAGTCAAATCTTTTACTCTAATTCTATAAAAATCTGCTACAACTTTCTGAATATTATCTATCTTTACTTTTTTCTCTTGGATTTTTATAACATCTCTTAAGCAAGATTGAGCAACTTCTATAGTAGGATCTTTATGATTAAATTTAGAGGTTGTCAAAACTCTATTTAATGCCCCTTCAAGCTCTCTGACATTTGTCCTGACATTTTCAGCTATAAAAGCAGCCGTTTCATTAGGCAACTTTTGCCCTAAATCATGAGCTTTTTTAAGCAAAATAGCTATTCTAGTTTCTAAATCTGGCATATCTACAGAAACTGTTAAACCATAGCCAAAACGCGATACTAATCTTTCTTCTAGACCTTCTATTTCATTTGGATATTTATCACTAGTTAAAATTATCTGCTTACCATTTTCATACAAAGCATTAAAAGTATGGAAAAATTCCTGAGCTGTACCTTCTTTACCTGCTATAAACTGAATATCATCTATCAAAAGAATATCTGCTGATCTATATACTCTTTGAAACTCATCTTGATCTTGCAAACGAATAGAGTTTACATAATCTTTAATAAACTGTTCTGAATTTGTATATATGATTCTAGCATTAGGATTAACATCTCTAGCATGATTACCAATAGCTTGCATCAAGTGAGTTTTACCTAAACCACTACCACCATAGATAAATAAAGGATTATGTGATTTACCTGGGTTGATAGAAACTTGCATAGCTGCTGCTCTTGCTATCTTGTTTGCATCTCCAACAACAAAATTATCAAATACATATTTTTCTTTTAAAGGTAAACCAAAAGAATATTGTTCATCATCTTTTGCAGTAATAAGCATAGCTTCATCAAAGCCAAATAACTCTTGTGATGAAGATTTAGAAGACTTTTTTTGAGCTTTTTTAGGTTCTTTAACTTCTATTTGATCTTCAGGATCATCATCTTTAACTTCAATATTAGTTTTATTAAAAAAATTAGCCTGTGGTCCTGCTGAAACAGCTTCTAATTTTTTTTCACCAGAAAATTTTTTATTTGAATATTCTATGACTAAATCACCATCATGAAACTCTTGTATTGTTGATAAAATAAGATTTCCATACTTAGATTTTATGTGTTTTTTGAAATATTCATTATTACAATAAATTGTGAATAAGTTACTATTTTGGTCTACATAGATAGGCTTTATCCACGTCTTATATTCAAACGTCGAAAGACTTTTTTTTATTTTTTTTAAGCATTTATTCCATGTAGTCATAACAAAAATATATCCAAAGACCTTATAAATAAAGGGTTAGATGTTTTTTAAAGCAAATAGTAATTGAATGAATAAGATTGTATTGCAAGACAGCTAAAGAAGCAATCATAAAAAAACCAGCTTGTGGATAATTCTGTTAATTA